>CAYUVT010000193.1:0-5561 GCA_964448165.1 uncultured Anaerolineaceae bacterium
GTGTACGGCGTGGATATGACGCCGGAGATGATCGCCCTGGCGCGCAAGAACGCCGAGAAGGTGGGCGCCAGGAACGTCGAGTTCCGGCTCGGCGAGATCGAGCACCTGCCAATCGCCGACGAGTCGGTGGACGTGATCATCTCCAACTGCGTCATCAACCTTTCGCCCGACAAGGACCAGGTGTTCCGGGAGGCGTTCCGGGCGCTCAAGCCGGGCGGCCATCTCCAGGTGTCCGACATCGTCTGGACGCGGCCGGTACCCGAGGAAGTGAAGGGCGACATGGAGAAGTGGGCGGGGTGCATCGCGGGGGCGCTCCAGGAGAGTGAGTATCTGGAGAAGATCCGGGCGGCGGGATTCGAACACGTAACGTCGAAGGCCTCGGAGTACCCGGGCGGCAATGGGTTGGCATCGGCAGCCGTGGTCGCCGTGAAGCCGGGTGGCGGCGATGCCGGGTCACTGAAGACCTGCTGCTGAGACGGTTTCGCAGGGGATGAAACACAGATTGGGGCACCCTCGCAGGGCCCCATCTGTGTTGGTGGGGAGGCGATTGGCTGGGTTCGGGCGCCGCTCCCACGGCTTCTTGACGCGCCATCGCGGGATTTGCAACACTGGAAAAGGCGCAGTCTGCCCTGCGCCTTTTCGCGTCCCCCCTGTTCATTTGATGAGGTTTGATTGCCGAGCATGACCGACGATGCCCTGACCGACACATCCGCCGCGAGCGATGGCACCGTGATCGACGGTGTCCTTTCGCGCCTCTCCGCCTTCAGTGATGAGGACGCTGGCGAAGACGAGCTTTCGGATATCACGGCGGACGAGGAGGAAGAGGGCCCCGGGATAGAGGAGGAGGAAGAGGAGGAGGAAGACGCGAGTATCGCGCTGCTCACGGAAGAGTCGGAAGGGATTGATGACCCCGTCCGCATGTACCTCCGCGAGATCGGCAAGGTGTACCTGCTGACGGCCGACGATGAGAAGCACCTGGCGCGCCAGATGGAGGAAGGGCTCCACATTGAGGCAATCGAGCAGGAGTACGTGCAGAACTACGGACACCCGCCCTCGGCGGCCCGGATCGCGGTGCGGCTCCTCGAGCAGTGGGGGGCGCTGCTGCCGGTGTACAAGGAAGCGAAACGCTTCATCGATGATTTTGACAAGCTGGTGAAGCCTGCGGGCCCCGACGAAGTGACCGTGGTGCGCAAGTGGCGGAACCCGGAGGGCCCGAAGCTCAAGAACCTTTCGTTCAGCGAGACGATTGGCGATCCGCAGTTCCGCGGGCTGGTCGATGGTGAGACGGACAACGACTTCAAGTTCCACGTGATGAACAAACTGAAGATCGAGGAAGAGGATGCCCACCAGCGCATCGTCACGCTCTCGATCGTCACCCACATCCTCACGCCCGACCTGGTCGCGCAGATGGGCGAGGAGGCCGGCGGGGAGGAATACCTGGTGCCGCCGGTCGACGGGCTGATTGAGAAGATCGCGCCGCTGGAAGAGAAGCTGCGCTACCACTTCGATACGGTGAAGCGGAACGGGCAGAAGGCAACGCGGCGGCTGACCGAGGCCAACCTGCGCCTGGTCGTTTCGGTGGCGAAGAAATACATCGGGCGGGGGATGTCGCTCCTGGACCTGATCCAGGAAGGCAACATCGGCCTTATCCGCGCCGTGGAGAAGTTCGACTACCGCAAGGGCTTCAAGTTCTCGACGTACGCCACGTGGTGGATCCGCCAGGCGATCACGCGGGCCATCGCCGACCAGGCGCGGACGATCCGCATCCCGGTGCATATGGTGGAGACGATCAACAAGCTGGTCCGGGTGAGCCGGCGGCTGGTGCAGGAGTATGGCCGCGAGCCCACGAGCGAGGAGATTGCGCGGGGGATGACGGAGAGCGGCAAACCCGATGCGGCAGCCGCCTACACGCCCGAGCGCATCCGCGAAATCCAGAAAGTCTCGCAGGAGCCGGTGTCGCTCGAAACGCCGATCGGGGAGGAGGAAGACAGCCACCTGGGCGACTTCCTCGAAGACCCCAGCGCACTCGCGCCGGCCGAGGCGGCCAGCCAGCAGCTCCTGCGCGAGCAGGTTGAGGATGTGCTGGCGAGCCTCACGAGCCGCGAGCGGCGGGTGCTCCAGCTGCGGTTTGGGCTGGAAGACGGCAGAAGCCGCACGCTCGAAGAGGTGGGCCGCGAGTTCGGGGTCACTCGCGAGCGCATTCGCCAGATCGAGGCGAAGGCCCTGCGGAAGCTGCGCCACCCGAGCCGGAGCAAGAAGCTCAAGGATTACCTGGACTAGGCAGGAGACTGCCATGGGGGGGAAGGGCGCCGCTACCGCGCGCCCCTCCAGATCATGCCGGTGAGGGTGTGACGATGCCCCGGTGCGTTCGGGCCGGGTAGTATCCGCACATATTCGCTACGAGGTTCCAGTCATGAAGTTCGAAGACGTAAAGACCATCGGTGCCCTGGGCGGGGGTGTGATGGGCGGCGGCATCGCCCAGGTGTTCGCCCTGGCCGGCTACAGCGTCGTCATCCGCGACATCAGCGACGAGGCGATCGAGGCCTCGCGGCACGCGCTCTGCGATGGCAAGTGGGGCATCAAGCGGGCCGTCGAGCGTGGGAAGGTGAACTTCGACGACGCGGTCGCGGCGATGGCGCGGGTGAGCTACACCACCAGGGTGGAAGACCTGGCGAACTGCGACATCATCATCGAGGCAATTCCCGAAAAACTCGACCTGAAGCAGCAGGTGTTCGCCGAGCTGGACACGATCGTGAAGCCGGAAGCGATCTTCGCCTCGAACACGTCAGGGTTCTGCATCCAGGACATCGCGAAGGACGTTTCGGACGACCGGAAGACGAAGTTTGTGGGCATGCACTTTTCGAACCCGGTTCCCACGATGCGGATGTGCGAGGTGATTTACACGCCGCAATCGTCGGAAGAGAACGTCCAGACCGTGCGGCAGCTGGCGGAGGCCGCGGGCAAAGTGGTGTCGATGGTGAAGGACACGCCGGGGACCTACGGGTTCCTGTTGAATCGCATCTTCGGCGCCGCGGCGCGGGAGGCGCGGCTGATTGCGGAGCAGGGGATCGCTACGAAGGAAGACATCGATAAGGCGATGATCACGGGCCGCAACTGGCCGTCGGCGTTTTTCGGCAGCCGCGGCGGCATCGGCAAGGAGTGGTAGCCACCCCGGCGCAGGGGGAAAGGCGTGGCGAGGCCACCCGACGGGTGGCCTCGTTTGTTACCGGCCGAAGAGCTTGCCCAGCTTCCCGCCGACTTCGCCAATAGGGCTCTCTTCGCCCAGGAAGGCGGTAAGTTTGTCGGGGTTTTCTTTCAGGAAGCCCTGGAGGGTATCGAGGACCTTTTCGACGAGGGCGGCATCGACGCCGGCCTTCTGAGCGACCATTTTCACAATCTGATCGTTCACGACGGGCTCCTAGTAGGACACCTTCGGCGGCAGCGTCTTCGCTTCGGCGATCCAGGAAGTAACGTCGTCGAGGGTGGGCGTACGCCGCACGAGCTTCTTCGCTTCGTTGACCTCAAGCATCCTGGCATGGAGGTTGTCCGGGCGGCGGGTGGCGAGTTCCTTCACGGTGTCGACGCCGGATGCTTCGAGGAGATCGGAGTATTCAGAGCCGACACCTTTGATGCGCATGAGGTCGGCTCGATTCACCCACTCCAGGATGCGGTCGGTGGAGAGCCCCGTGGCTTCAGCAAGGTTTTTGCGCCCGGCTGGCGTGCCAGCCTTATCGAGAAGTGACTCGACGGTCGCCACCCCGGCAGCCTCGAGCTTTGCGGCGAACGCTTCGCCGATGCCTTCGATTTCGATGATCTTGGCCACTATTGCCTCCTTGTTTGGCGCGGGCGTGCCGCCCCGTGCGTCATCTTAACGGGTTAACGCAAGCTGGTATCGTGTCCGAAGGGGCGCATTTGTGGGGCCAGCAGGTACCGGCGAGAATGCGCGGCGTGCAAGAGCCAGCAGCTGGACCAGGAACGAGCTACGACGAAATCCCGTATCCCGGGTCGGCGGTGACCACGACACACCCGGGACACCTGGGAGCGATTGCCCGGCTCTTCGGGATGAATCCCGCGCGACCGGAGCGGTGCCGCGTCCTTGAGCTGGGATGCGGCGATGGCGCGAACCTCCTGCCGATGGCGAGTGGGCTACCGGGCGCGACGTTCGTAGGGGTCGATCTCTCCCGGCGCCAGGTGGAACGGGCGTGTTCCATCGCTGAGGAACTCGGGCTGGACAATATCCGCTTCGAGACCATGGACATCCGTGATGCGCGGGCAATCGATGGACCATTCGACTACATCGTGTGCCACGGCGTGTTCTCCTGGGTGCCGGCCGAGGTTCGCAACGCAATCCTGGAGTGCTGTCGAGCGCTTCTGTCGCCGCAGGGCGTGGCGTTCGTGAGCTACAACGCGCTGCCCGGGTGGCACATGCGGGGCATGCTCCGCGAAATGATGGTGTTCCATGCCAGGCACCTGGCGGACCCTGTGGAGCGCGCGACGCAGGCACGGGCCATCGTGAACTTTGTGGACGAAGCCTCGGGGCTCATCAGCGAAAGCTCGGGCCGGGCGAGCCCGTTCCACGATCACATCGCGGCCGAACGGAAGCTCATCGAAAGCCGGCCCGATTACTACCTGCTGCACGAGTTCCTCGAAGACGAAAACCGGGCGTTCTACCTGCACGAGTTCGCGGAGATGGTCACAGGCTTCGACCTTCAGTACCTGGCCGACGCCAGCTTCTCGACGATGCTGACGATGAACCTGCCTGAGCGTGTGGGAAAGACGATCGAGGACATCTCCGCCGATCACCTGGCCGTGGAGCAATACCGCGACTTCGTGACCAACCGGATGTTCCGGCAGTCGTTGGTGTGCCGGGCCGAAGTCCCGCTCAAGCGGGCGCTGACCGTGGAACCGCTGACGGAGATGTACTTCCGGCTGGCGGCGCCGCCGGGGCCACGGCCCTGGCCCGAGGACGCCGCGCCCATTCCCGGCGGAGGTTCGCTGGCAATCGCCGCGCCTGCTGCCCGGCGGATGGTCATGGCGCTTCGGGAGGCGTTCCCCGGGGTGCTGAGCTTCGAGGAGCTACGCACGGTTGGAGCGGAGGCCGATGCCCCCGGCACGGATGAGTATGTCGGGGGCATCCTCTTCACCCTGCTGGGACACGACGCGATCGACATGCGCTGGCATCGGCCGGAGATGGTCGCCCGGGCGGGCGAGCGGCCAAGGGCGAGCGCCGTGGCACGGGTAATGGCGGGCCGGGGCGGGTCACTCCCGAACACGATGCACTATGCCGTCACCTTCGACGAGTTCACCTACGGGTTCGTCCCGTATGTCGATGGGACCCGCGACCGGGAAGGACTGGGCGAAGCGGTGCGCGAGTTGCTTGGCCGCCCCGGCATGACGCTCCAGTCGGAGGGCGGGCCCATCGATGCCGGGATGCTGGAGGACCCGGACATCGCAGGCATCGTCGAGCAACTCCTCGGCGGCCTGGCCGAGTTCGGGCTCCTGGAAGCCTAGCAGGGTGCTGAAGAAGCCACGGGGTACGTCGGGTGGGGCGAGACATGACT
>CAYUVT010000194.1:0-5546 GCA_964448165.1 uncultured Anaerolineaceae bacterium
AGTGCGGCCTGCCGAAGCGGATGGCGCTCGAACTCTTCAAGCCGTTCGTGATGCATTCGCTCGTTGCCAAGGGCCTCGCCCACAACATCAAGAGCGCCAAGCGCATCGTCGAACGCGCCCGCCCGGAAGTCTGGGACGTGCTCGACGAAGTGATCCGCGACCGCCCGGTCCTGTTGAACCGCGCCCCCACGCTCCATCGCCTCGGCATCCAGGCGTTCCAGCCGGTACTGATCGAGGGTTCGGCCATCCAGCTGCACCCCCTCGTGTGCGCGGCCTTCAACGCCGACTTCGATGGCGACCAGATGGCCGTCCATGTCCCGCTCAGCCGCGAAGCCGTCGCCGAGGCCCGGCAAATCCTCATGTCCACCCGCAACCTGCTCTCCCCGGCCAGCGGCGACCCAATCGTCGCTCCTTCGCTCGACATGGTCCTTGGCTGCTACTACATGACGGACAAGGATGCGACTGCACGGGGCGCCTACCGCGAGGCGAACGGGCGCGCCGCCGAAGGACTCTTTGGCTCCTTCGAGGAGGCCAAGCTCGCCTTCGACCTCGGCATCGTCGACCTCCGCGCGCCGATCCGGGTCCGCACGACCAAGGCAGTGGTGGGCGATGGCAACGTGCTCACCGAGCCCGAATACGACGCAAACGGCAACCCTCGCCCGCACTTCATCGAGACCACTGTTGGCCGGATCATCTTCAACGAGATCCTCCCCGGAGAGCTCCCCTTCCAGAACGTCATCATGGACCGGCCCAACCTGCGCAAGGTCGTGGCCACCTGCTACCGCACGCTCGGTGGCGAGGCGACCGGCGAAGTGGTCGACCGCATCAAGGCGACCGGCTTCCACTATGCGACGCGCAGCGGCATCACTATCGCTATCCACGAAATCCAGGTGCCCAAGAACAAGGCGCAGCTGCTCGAGGCGGCCGACCGCAAAGTCGACGAGCTGATGGAGCAGTACCAGATGGGTCTCATCACCGACGACGAGCGCTACCAGGGCACCGTCGAAATCTGGGCCGAGACCACGAGCCAGATCGAAAAAGCCATCAAGGAGCGCATGCCCGAATACGGCTCGCTCAACTACATGGCGAGTTCTGGCACCAAGGGTAACATCACCCAGATTCGCCAGATGGCCGGCATGCGCGGCCTCATGGCCGACCCCAACGGAAAGGTGATCGAGCTCCCCATTCGCGGCTCCTTCCGCGAGGGCCTTTCCGTGCTCGAGTACTTCATCTCCACGCACGGCGCCCGCAAGGGTCTTGCCGATACGGCGCTTCGAACCGCCGACTCGGGCTACCTGACCCGCCGCCTCATCGACGTCGCCCAGGATGTCATCATTCTCGAAGAAGACTGCGGCACCACCTCTGGCCTCTGGATCGAACGCGAGTCCAACGGCGACGCCACGGAAGCCCTCCGTGGCCGTATCCTCGGCCGCTACGCTGCCATGCCCGTCGTGGACGAGGAAACAGGCGAAGTCATCTGCGAGCGCAACCAGGAGTTCAACGAGGCGATCGCCGACGAGATCGACGCGCGCAACATCCAGCGGGTGTTCGTGCGCACGCCGATGTCGTGCGAGGCCGAGCGTGGCCTCTGCCAGCTCTGCTACGGGCGCGACCTGGCCCGCGGCGAGCTGGTGAAGCTTCGCACCGCTGTCGGCATCATCGCCGCCCAGTCCATCGGTGAGCCCGGCACCCAGCTCACCATGCGCACGTTCCACACGGGTGGCGTCGCCTCGCAGACCGACATCACCAGCGGCCTTCCCCGCGTGGAAGAACTCTTCGAAGCCCGCGCCCCGAAGGGCGAGGCCATCATCAGCGAGACCGACGGGATCGTGGACATCGTCCAGGAGAACGAGCGGCGCATCGTCCGCGTCACGAACGTCGACACCCTCGTCGAGGAGTACGAAATCCCGGCGAAGGGCGAGGCGCTCGTGCAGGACGGCGAGCGCATCGTGGCCGGTACGCCCATTGCAAAGGGCCCTGAGAACAAGAAGGACACCACCGCCGTCGCGGAACAGGTGATCTCCCGCATCTCGGGCGTGGTTCGCGTTTCCGGCAAGAACAAGCTCCAGGTGGTGTACGAAGAGCGCGAGGAGCGTGAGTACGCCATCCCCGCTGCCGCGCGCCTCCTCGTCGAAAACGGCCAGATGGTGTACGCCGGCGATCAGCTCACCGAAGGCGCCAAGAACCCGCAGCACATCCTGCACATCCAGGGCCGCGACGCTGTCCGCAAGTACATGGTCGATGAGGTCCAGAAGGTCTATAAGTCCCAGGGTGTGAACATCAACGATAAGCACATCGAGGTGATCACCCGCCAGATGCTTCGCCGCGTGAAGGTGGACCACCCGGGCGACACCGGCCTCCTGCCGGGCGACCTCGAAGACCGCCGCTCGTTCGAGGAGCTGAACAACCGCATCATCGCGGAAGGTGGCGAGCCCGCCACGGCGCAGCCCGTGCTCCTGGGCGTCACCAAGGCCTCCCTCAACACCGACTCGTGGCTCGCCGCCGCCTCGTTCCAGGAAACGACGCGCGTGCTCACCAACGCCGCTATCGATGGCGCCACCGACAGGCTGCTCGGCCTGAAGGAAAACGTCATCATCGGCAAGCTCATCCCCGCCCGCAGCGAGATCGAGGTGCCCAAGCGCGAGCATTTCGCCGAACTCGATGTTCCCGAATCGCTCCTGCTCGAAGAGGAGTCGGAACTCGAGCGCATGCTTGCCGAGCGCGAAGCCGGCGGTTACCGGCGAGCCGGCGCGGTGGGGCTCCTTGATGACGACGATGAGGAGATCGGCGGCTTCGACGACGATGACGACGAGGATCCGATCATCGGCGCCGACGACGAAGACTAACGATCCTCGTTAGCACCTAACCGAAACGGGCCTCCTGGACGGGAGGCCCGTTTTCTCGTTGCGCCGCCAGGGCGAGCTTCGCGGAGAACCGCGGAACCCGGCTCCTGGTGAGTCCTACACCAGCTCCAGCGCCTCACCTTCGTAAGTCCGGGCGCCTCGCCGCATCTCCACGAGCTTGCCCAGCTTCACCACGCAGTCCGCCACCCCCGGCGTCCCGCTCAGCGCGTCAAAGTTCTGCATACCGCAGACGTTACAGGTGCCGTGGTGGCAGTCGGCCATCGTCTTCACCGTATGGACATCGCGCCATTGGCCCTTGAGGTAGGCCTTGGTCACCCCGCAGTCGATGTGGTCCCACGGCAATGGCTCCCGTGTGTCCCACTCCCGGTGGGCGAACCACTCGGCATCGACTCCGGTCACGGCAAAGGCCTCGCGCCAGTGTTCCGCGCGGAAGTACTCGCCCCAGGCGTCGAACTTCGCGCCGCGCCGCCAGGCCTCGTAGATGGCCTCGCCCACGCGCCGGTCGCCCCGGCTCAACACTGCTTCGATGAAGCTATCGCGCGGGTCGTTCCAGCTGAATTCCACACCTGCCGCGCGGCAGCCGTCCTTCAACAAGAAATGCTTCGGTTCGAGCTCTTCCGCACGGTCCTGGCGGGCCCACTGGAAGGGCGTGTGCGGCTTCGGCACCAGGTTGCTTGTGCTCACGCGCACCTTCGCCCGGCCCCCCGCGTACTTCTTGCCGATCGCCTTCACCCTGCTGCCCATTTCCACGATTCCCGCCACATCCCCCATGGTCTCGGTGGGCAGGCCGACCATGAAGTACATCTTGATCCCGGTCCACCCCCGCTGGAACGCATTCTCGGCGGCGCCCAGCAGGTCTTCTTCGCTCACGAGCTTGTTGATCGCGTTGCGCAACCGCTGGCTCCCTGCCTCGGGCGCAAGTGTCAGGGTGTGCTTCTTCCCCCTGGCAACCGCGTTCGCCACCTCCACCGAGAAGCTATCGACACGCGTGCTCGGGATGCCGACCTTCAAGTTCTCGAACGTGCTGGTGAGTTGATTCACCATCGGCACGATCTGGCTGTGGTCGGTCGTGCTCAACGACAGCAGCGAGAGCTCGTCATAACCGGTGTTCGCCATGAGCTCGCGGGCAGCCTGCACCACTTCCTCCGGGCTCCGTTCGCGCGTCGGCCGGTAGATCATGCCTGCCTGGCAGAACCGGCACCCCTGGGTGCACCCGCGCTGAATCTCCACTGCCGCCCGGTCGTGGATGGTCTGCAGAAACGGCACGATTGGCCGCACGAGCGCCGGCGGCAGCTTCTCCACAATCCGCCTGCGAACCACGCGTGGCGCCTCGGGCACGATTGGCTCGAGCGCGGCGAAATGCCCGGCATCGTCGTAATGGGCCTCATAAAACGATGGGACGTACACGCCCGGCATTGTCAGCAGGTCGCGAAGCCGCTCCGCCCGCGGAGTGCCGTGCCGCTTCCACTCACGCACCCGGCCGGCCAGCTCCACCACCGCCTCCTCGCCTTCGCCAAGGAAGAACGCGTCGACGAACGGCGAAAGCGGCTCGGGGTTGAACGACCCGCTCCCGCCGCAGATCACGAGCGGATGGTCGCCCGTGCGCTCCCGTGCCCACACGGGGATGCCTGCCAGGTCGAGCATGTTCAGCACGTTCGTGTAGGTCATCTCGTATTGGAGCGTGAATCCCAGCACGTCGAAGTCGCGGATCGGATTGCGCGTCTCCAAGCTCCAGAGCGGCACGCCCGCCGAGCGCATCTCCGCTTCCATGTCCTCCCATGGCGCGAATACGCGCTCGCAGGCCACGTCGTCGATCCGGTTCAGGATGTCGTAGAGGATGCCGAGGCCCATGTTCGACATGCCGATGTCGTAGGCATCGGGATAGGCGAGAGCGATGCGCACCGTGGTCGCGCGCCAGTCTTTCGTGACGCTGTTCCACTCGCCGCCGGTATAGCGGGCGGGCTTCGAAACGCGCGTCAGCAGCTGGTCAATCGAGGTGGTCATGGGGATTCCTCCTGCGCCGGCTGGTGAGAAGACCGGCGGGGCGAAGTTCCATGGTAGCAGGCTCACCCGCTGCTTCGAACTACAGCCAAGTTGCCGCCGGTGCTAGCGTTGATATCACCATGACCTTCGATGCCATCATCGTGGCCGCCGGGTCGTCGACGCGGTTCGGCGGCAAGGACAAACTCTCGGTCGAACTCGGTGGCAGACCCGTGCTCGCGTGGTCGCTCGCGCTGTTCGAATCGCTGCCCGACGTCGGCTGTCTCGTGGTCGTCACCTCCCCGGAACGCCTTGCCGAAACCTCGGCCATGGCGGAAACGTGGTGCTCGCGGGCCTGCTTCCGCGTGGTGCCCGGAGGGGCACGCCGTCGCGACAGCGTCGAGGCCGGTTTGCGCGAATGCGACAGCCGCTATGTGGCCATCCACGACGGCGCCAGGCCACTGGCCACGCCAGACCTCATCCGGCGCGTGGCCGCCGCGGCCAATGGTCGCCCGGGGGCCGTCGCCGCAATCCCAGTCACCGACACAATCAAGGTGGTGCGGGCCGGGGTCACGACGGCGGCCGATCTCGCGAGCCTGCTGCCGCCGGACGCCGTCGCCATGATGACGCGCGTCACCGGCGAGCCGGCGTTTCCGACCCGCATCGTCTCGCTCCGCCGGATGTTTGGGCTCACGCCGGCCC
>CAYUVT010000195.1:0-5532 GCA_964448165.1 uncultured Anaerolineaceae bacterium
CGGTTTTGCTGGCTAGAAACCCTGCGTCCCGTCGAGCCAGCGCAGCCCATCGACCAGCACTCCGCCCACGGCCAGCTCCCAGTGCAGGTGGGGGCCGGTGGAAAGGCCGCTCGAACCCACGAGCCCAACCACGTCTCCGCGCGCTACCGGCTGCCCCACCGCGACGCGCAGTTCCTGCATGTGCCCGTAGGACGAGAGCACGCCCGCTCCATGGTCCACCACCACGAGGAAGCCGCGGATGAGTGTCTCCTCGGCAAGCACCACCGTCCCGTGGTTCGTTGTCCTGACAGGCGTGCCCGCAGGGGCGGCAATGTCGGTCCCTCCGTGATGCCCCTGGCGGGGTCCCCCATTGAACGACCGTTGCTCGCCGAAGTACCCGCTAACCCACACTTCTCCGCCGAGGTCGATGGGGATGATCCAGGGGCTCTCCCACCGCCGTGGGGTCAGCGTCGCGTAGAGCGCATCGAGCCGCGGTTGTTCGTTTTCCAGGGGTGGTTTCGTCGGTTCCGGTGCGTTGGGGTCGGGTGGGGGCGCAGGCGGGATGTAGATGTCGTCGTACGTCCACTGGGTGAGGCGCACCGTGATGCCGAATGCGGCGGTCATGGGCTGTCCGAGCTGGTCGATCACGTTCACCACTAGGGTTGTTGGCCCGCCCGGGTCGACGGTGCCGAAGCCGACGAACCCGGCCAGCCCCTCCGGGCCCGGCGCAAGGACGTACTGCCGCCCGAAGACGCTGGCGATACCGGAAGCGGCGTGCCGCGCGGTCACCAGGATTGCCCCTCCCTGGTACGGCGCGGTCTGCGAGAGCTGGATATCCGGGTGGAAGCCATCGGCGCCGAGCCCCGGTGCGACCACCCTGAACGGGAATCCCACCTGGGTTTCGGAGGTTGCGGCTCCCGCAGCTGGCGTTACTCCCGGCGCGGAAGCGGACCAGTGTCGCGAGAACGCCGCGATCACCAACCCTCCCGAGGCGCCGGCCAGGAAGCGGCGGCGGGTCAGCATTCCACAACAGTACCCCGGTAGCGGCGACGGGTCACCCGCCGAAGGTAAAATCCCGGCTCAGTGCGGCGAGCGGAGCGCACGCCGGGCAGCATCACGTGCGGCATCGATGGTCCCAAGCACTCTTGCGGGCTCCGGTATCCCCGAGAGGATGAAATTCGGGACTTCGCCCGCTGTCTGGCAGCGCACATCGCCGAAATTGAAGACCGTGGCCAGGACGCCCTCGCGCACCACGTTGATGTCCTCCACATCCACCAGGTCGGCCGACGCCATCCGGTGGTGAAACCAGTGCCGCCGGATGGAATCGATGATCCGCTGGTTCGTCACCACCCAGAGGTCGTTCTGGTAGCGGTACCAGGTGAAGTAGCCGCGAACCAGCCAGTACAGCGCCCAGGCGGCGATCACCGCTATCGCAATGCGTCCCGCCATCCCATCAAAACCAACCGTCTTCGCCACCAGTACGATCGCGAGCAGTGCGCCCCCAGGCCCCGCGGCCACAATTCCGGCCATGCGCAGGCTGAAGTACAGCCAATGGCGGCGCACCAGCAGGAGCACCGCTTCGTCTTTTTGCAGGGTCACCGGCACGGTCCGCGCTAGCGGCGCTGTGCCCGATGGCGCGTCACTCACCGGGGCCCTCCTGCTTCAGCTGGTGACGGCGCCCTCGGCCGCGCTCGAGACGCTCGCGACGTACTTGGCGAACACCCCCCGGGTGTACCTGGGCGGCAGCGGCTTCCAGGCCGCGCGGCGGCGTGCCAGCTCGGCCTCGTCTACTTCGACGGTCAGCCTTCTCGCGGTGACGTCGAAGGTGATGGTGTCGCCTTCGCGCACCAGCGCGATAGGCCCGCCCACCGCGGCCTCGGGGGCTACGTGGCCAGCCATCAGGCCCCGGGTGGCGCCGCTGAACCGCCCGTCGGTCAGCAGTGCGACAGACTCCCCGAGGCCCTCGCCGACGAGGGCCGCAGTGACCCCCAGCATTTCGCGCATACCCGGCCCACCCTTCGGCCCTTCGTTCCGGATTACCACCACATCCCCGGCGTGGATTCGCCGCTCGGAGACCGCCTTGAAGGCATCCTCCTCGCATTCGAACACGCGCGCCGGGCCCTGGTGGTAGAGGCGTTCGTGGCCCGCCACCTTAATGACGCAGCCATCGGGTGCGAGGTTCCCCTTCAGGATCACCAGCCCGCCTGTCGGCTTGAGCGCCTTTTCCACCGGGAGAATCACATCCTGGCCCGGTTGCTCCTGGGCGTCGGCCGATTCTTCGGCGATGGTCTTCCCGGTGACGGTCATCACGTCGCCATGGAGCTTCCCGGCTTCCAGGAGCCGCTTCGCCAGCAGTCTGGTGCCTCCGGCCCGGTCCATATCCAGCGCCACGTAGCGCCCGCCGGGGCGCATGTCGCCAATCAGGGGGGTCGCCTCGGAGATGCGGTCGAAGTCGTCGATGTTCAGCTCGACGCCGGCTTCCTTCGCGATGGCGAGGAGGTGGAGCACGACGTTCGTCGAGCCCCCGGTCGAGGCGGCGCAAATGATCCCGTTTTCGAAGGCCTTGCGCGTCAGGATGTCGCGGGGCTGCACGCCGCGCCGGAGCACATCCATCACCAGTTCACCCGTGCGGTACGCCACGGACTCCTTCCGCGGGTCGGTCGCCCCTACGGTGGCGCTGCCCATCGGCGAAAGGCCCAGGAACTCCATCACGGTGGCCATGGTGTTGGCCGTGTATTGGGCGCCACAGGCACCCGCCCCGGGGCAGGCGGCATCGACGATTTCCTCCAGCTCCGCCTCGCTAATCGTCCCGGCCGCTTGCTGGCCCACCCCTTCGAACACGTCCTGGATGGTGATGTCCTTGCCCCGGTACCGGCCCGGCGCAATCGAGCCGCCATAGAGGACGACCCCCGGCAGGTTCAGCCGGGCAAGTGCCATGGCCGCTGCCGGGATGGTCTTGTCGCACCCGACGATCGCCACGATCGCGTCGAAGGAATAGCCGATTGCCGCAAGCTCGATCGAATCGGCGATCACCTCCCGCGAGACGAGCGAAGCTTTCATCCCCTCGGTGCCCATCGAGATGCCATCCGAGATGGAGATGGTGTTCACCTCCATCGGCGTGCCACCGGCGGCCCGGACTCCTGCCATCACCTCCTGCGCCAGCTCCCGCTGGTTGAAGTTGCACGGCATGGTCCCGATCCACGAATGCACGACCATCACCAGCGGCTTCTTCAGGTCCTCAGATGTGAAGCCAACGGACTTGAAGTATGAACGTGCCGGTGCTCGCCCGGGCCCATCGACCAGGGTTCGGCTGTGGGCGCGTGGGTCAGGGTTCATTTCGCGGACTCCAATCGGTGCTGAGCGCAGCTTACCTTCGTGTGCCGCGACGTTCGACTTCTCAGGGGATTGTCGTTGGTTGCTGGGAGCAACCGAGCCTTGGTTTGTGTTAAGGTATCGCCATGCGCCGCACCAGTTTTGCCGACATGGAATGCTCCATCGCCCGGACCCTCGAGGTGGTTGGCGAATGGTGGACCATGCTCGTCATCCGCGAGGCATTCAACGGCGTGCGCCGCTTCGATGACTTCCAGGGCCGCCTGGGCATCGCGCGCAACGTGCTCGCGGCCCGGCTCCAGAGCCTGGTCGATCATGGCGTCCTCGAACGCCGCCAGTACCAGGACCGCCCGCCCCGCTGTGAGTACCGGCTGACCGAAAAAGGCCGCGACCTGTACCCGGTACTCATCGCGATGCTCACCTGGGGCGACAAGTGGACCGCCGGTGAGGACGGTCCGCCGCTCCGCCTCGTGCACTCCTGCGGGCACGAGCCGAATGCGACGCTGGTCTGCTCCCATTGCGGGGAGAAGCTCGAGGCGCGGCAGGTGCGGGCCGAGCGTCCAACGCCGGCAGGAGCCGCGGAGTAACGGGCCTGCCCTAAACGAGCGGCCAGGGATAGTGGCGGCTTTGTCCCGGCACCGGGAACTTCCCGAGCTTCAGCATTCGTTCCATCCGCTGCAGCAGCGGTCCGCTCTCGTGTTGGTGCAGCAGGCCGAGGAGCGGGGCAGCCTCCGGGGTCTCGGCCGCGATGGCGAGCGCCGCCTCCTCCACATCCGCCAGCAGATCCACCGGTATATCCTCGCCGGCCCAATCCCAGATCACCGAACGCAACTTGTATTGCGGGTGGAAGCAGAGCCCGTGATCGATACCCCAGATGTGGCCGGAGCCGTCGAGCAGGCAGTGGCCGCCCTTCCGGTCGGCGTTGTTGGCGATTGCATCGAACACACAGATGCGCTGCAACTGGGGCGCGAGCTCCGGCCGCTCCCGCTGCTGGAAGAAGTGCTGCTCCGGGTCGTGCGGGATGAAGATCTGCACGGAGCCGACGCCCTGGGGGCCATCACGCACGACCGTCGGGGGCACGAAGGGCCAGCCGAGGAGCTTGGATAGCTCGTAGGCCGCCGCCTCGTGCCGGTAGAGCGCTCCATCGGGGAAGTCCCACAGTGGCGACTCGCCCTTTCGCGGCTTGTAGACAGCCGCGAACTGCTGCTCGCCGGCGCACAGCTGGGCCAGGTACACGTAATTCGACGAGTACCAGATCGGGCGGCAGTCAAGGAACTCGGCTTCGCGGAGCAGTTCCTCAGCGCCGGCGAACTCAACGCCTTCCGTCACGCATCGAGCTTAGCAGAGCCCTGACCCGCTCCGGGAACCAGCTCAGACCGTGATCGTGCCCTTGAGCACGGTCACGGCGGTGCCAGCGATGCGGACCTGCACCGGATCGACGCCTTCGCCATCCACCTCGACATCCACAAGCCCCGGCCGCCCGGCGAAGTAGCCCTGCTCAACGGTGTAGCGCGATTCTCGCACGAGCCCGTACTTCCACAGGTACGCGGCCATGCCGCCCGTCGCGCTCCCCGTCACCGGGTCTTCCGGTATTCCCGCACCAGCCGCGAAATGCCTCGCATGCGCGCGATGCGCCGGCTCAAGCGCCTCAAGCGTGAAGACGTGCGTCCCGAAAAACTGGCCCGACTGCTCCAGCTCGCTGAGCCGCTGCAAATGCGGCTGGATGCGCCCCAGCACGTCGAGCGAGCGAACCGGCACCATCGCCTGGGGTGTGCCGGTTGAGACTACCTGGAGAGGCACATCGTCGCGGATGTCTCCGGCCCCGATGCCGAGCGCGCTGGCGAATGCCTCCCGCTCAAGCACCCCCAGGAACTCGGGACGCGCCTGGGTCATGACCACCCGGGTGTACCCCTCGGGGCTCCGGACGATCTCCACCGGGAGCACACCAACGTTAAGTTCCTGCGTCACCTGCGCTCGGCCTTGCGAGAGGTCGATCCGGTCCTCATCGGCCAGGGTAAACATCGTGGCGATCGTCGGATGCCCGGCCAGCGGTATCTCCTTCGCGGGCGTAAAGAACCGCACGCGGAAGTCGGCCACGGCCGAGGGGAACACGAATGCCGTCTCGCTCGCATTCAGCTCGCGTGCGATGGCCTGCATCTGGTCGCCGGTCAGCCCCTCGGCGCGGGTGACCACGCCGCAGGGGTTGCCGGCGTAGCGCCGGGT
>CAYUVT010000196.1:0-5519 GCA_964448165.1 uncultured Anaerolineaceae bacterium
CCCTGGATGACCACGTAGCTGACATCTGGCTGCCAGGCAGCGGGCGGGTTGGTAACGCGGGCGGCGATGGAATCCTCGCGGCCAACGACAACGGCGGCGGTCCACTGCTCGGGCGGGGAGGAGCGGCGCACGATCGTGATGGGCGTGCCGGGAGCGACAACGCTGGCCATGTAGGGATGGTATCGGCACGATGTGCGCCGCTCCTTATGGGAGCGGGCCGGTTGCCGCGAGAGCCTGCCCGGCGGACGATCGGTACATGGGCGAGCGACCAGGGAGAGACGGGCCGGCACCGCGGTTGCGGACGATGCGCGCGGATGACGTGGCGGCGGTGATGGCCGTGGAGCGGGCGGCCTACGAAGAAGGGTGGCCAGCGACGGCCTTCGAACGCGAGCTGACGCGGAACCCGATGGCGCGCTACGTGGTCGTGGAGGATGCCGAGGGGCGGATTCCAGGATTCGGCGGGCTGTGGCTGATGGTGGATGAGGCGCATGTCGTTACGGTGGCAGTGCTGCCGCAGGAGCGGCGAGCCGGGCTCGGGCGCCTGCTCGTGCATGGGCTGATCGAGACGGCGATCGACCACGGGATGGCGGTGGCAACCCTGGAAGTTCGCGAATCGAACGTGGCGGCACGCGCGCTCTACCGGGAATACGGGTTCCACGAGGTCGGCAGGCGGAAGCGGTACTACGCGGACAACCACGAAGACGCGGTGATCATGACAACCGAGGAGCTGACCAGCCCCGCATACCAGCGGCGGCTCGTTCGGCTGGCGGGAGTACTGGCTGCGCGGTTCCCGGGGCTGGACCCGCGCGCCGCGCTAGCCGAGTGAGGCTGCCAGGTCGGCCAGGACCGCCTCGGCCCGGTCGAGGCGAGCGCGGATGCCCCAGGGGCCGTGGATGTTGAGGGTCATATTCTCGGCCTGGCCGCGCACGCCGGGGAGGCGGCCACGCTTCCCGGCCGCCTCGTAGTAGCGCTGGAGCTCGGGCGAGCCATCGCCGTAGATGGCGGTGAGCACCTCGACTGTGCGGTCGTCCCAGAGGTCGTAATCAAAAGGATTGGGGCCGCTGCCGCGAAGGCGGCCGATGCGATCGATCTGGGCCTGGATGCGCTCGCGGGCGCGAGCAGGGTTCGCGAGGTTGGCCATGGTGGGGAGTGTAGCGGTTGCGGCGAATCCGGGAAAACCGATTCAGGCTGCGGCTTCACGACCATTGAGTTCGAAGGCGATGTCTCCGAGGCTCAGGAGCGCGCCGACCAGCTCGACCGGGCCGGCCGGGCAGGCGCGTGCGACATCGCCGAGGAACGCCGCGACCTCTGCGGCCGGGCCTTCGCCGTAGAAGGAGAGGGGCCGCAACACGCCGAGACTGGTACTGCACACCATCCGCCCGCCGGGATCTCGAGCGGCAAGCGCAAGAGCGACATGGTCGATCCCGTAGGGCCGCCGCATGTGGCCCATCGAAAGGCGCACCCAGTCGACGATGGTCTGCGCGATGACGTGCGCGTCATTGGGCGCGGCGGGGAGTTCGACTTCCCAGCGCGCTTCGCGAACACCGATGCCCTCGCGGATCAGGCGCTCGACGCGACGGTGGACGGAGTGGCGACTGAAGAACGGCACGCCATGGTTGTCGGCACCGGGCGGGGCAAGCTTGGTTGCAATTGGGTGCCAGCGATCGTTCGGCTGGCCGGGCAAGCCGGCAGCCCGTACACTCGAAGATCGCGTGGACAACGATTTCAGTGTTGACCTGGAGGAGATCGCGGCGACGATCCGCACGCACGACGTGGTGATCGTGCGGTTCATCACGCTGGGGCAGCGGCTACTGCTCGATTTCCGGGCCACCGAGTTCGACGGGCCGCTCGTGCGCTTGGTGGAACCTGTCCGGAATGTGCAGGAGCGTTACGCAAACCTCCGGCAGTTGCGGCCGCGCTTCGCCGACCCCGAAAAAATCGTTGCGGTGTTTTGGCCGCGGTTTGCGGCGTCGTTGGAATCGACGGGCCTCTGGCGACAGATCGCGGAGCGGATCATTGAGACGGGCCATGCCGAATCGGTGCGGACGGCAGCCGGGGTGATGGCCGAACTGGCGGCAATGGAGCGCGCGCACCAGGTGGCCGCAATCCGGGGAGGCGACCGGTTCAGGACGCTGTGGAGCGCCTCGCCGGCGCCGCGCTAGGAGCTCGATACTGGAACGTCGCGAATTCCGGAGGCTCGTGCGCGAGGCGGTGGCGTCGTTGCCGCCGGAGCTGCTGCGGAACGTGCACAATGTGGATATCGTCATCGAACGGCGGCCGACCGCGCTCGACCGCAAGGCGGCGGGGATCGGGCCGCGGGGGCTGTTACTGGGCTTATACCACGGGATTCCGCTCACAAAGCGAGGGGAGAACTACAACCTGGTTGCGCCAGATAAAATCAGCATTTACCAGGAGCACATCGAGGCGATCTGCTCGAACGACGACGAGATCCGGGAACAGGTGCGAAAAACGGTGCTGCACGAACTCGGTCACTATTTCGGTATCGATGACGATCGGCTGCACGAGCTCGGGATGGGCTAGGTGCGCGACAGGTGCCAGCCATGTCACTGGTCTCCCACTGGAGGTAATGAAACGGGATCGAAGCAATTGACCAAAGCGGAAGCACCTGCGTAGGTTGGGACGGTGACGAGCCGTGTCGAGGATTCCAGGCTCGCCGCCATACCAGAGCGGCGCAGGGCGAGGCAGCGAACGCGGCCAGCAGACCGGGTGACGGCTTCCCAGCGCTTCCTTTTCGTCCTCGCGCTCTTCACTTTCGGGCTTGCCTCGATGTACACGAGCATCGCGCTGCTCGCGCGGGTGACCCCCGCGCTGTTCCCCGGGAAGTCGCTGACGAACCTGGCGATCATCCGGCCGCTGGCGAGCCTGGATACGCCCCTGGTGGGGATCAAGGACCCCGGGGCGAACAGCGTGTTCAACGAGCGCATCAACCTGCTCGTCCTCGGTGTCGACAAGCGGCCCGGGTGGCAGTTCGAGGACAACGCCAATGCGGGATACCTGACGGACACGATCATGGTGGCAACGCTCGACCCGGTGGCAGACACGGTGAACGTCCTGAGCTTCCCGCGCGATATGTGGATCGACATCCACAAGCGGGATGGGGTGTACCAGGGCCGAATCAACGAGGCATATGGCATCGGCGTGCGCGAAACGGGGTCGATCAAGGGCGGCGTTGAACAGTTGAAGGTCGACCTGAAGGAGAACTTCGGGATCGAGATCAAGCACTACGTGATCCTGGACTTCGAGGGCGTGGAGCGGCTCGTCGACTCCCTGGGCGGGGTGGAAGTGGACATCCCGTATGACCTTTCGGTTCCTGACTGGTACTACAGCAACGACGACCAGAATGCGACCTGGGTGAGCTTCCCTCCGGGCCTGAACCAGCTGGATGGCTACCATGCCGTTGCCTTTGGCCGGCACCGCGAATACGACAGCGACCTGAAGCGCGTGAAGCGCCAGCAGCTGGTACTGGAAGCCGCCCTCAAGAAGGCGTTCTCCATCGGGCTCCTGAACCGGAATACGAAGGAGCTGTGGGATGCGTACGCGGGGATGGTGAAGACCGACATCCCCTACTCGAAGTTCCCCGGCTACGCACTCGCTCTGAAGGACACCAACGGCCGGCTGAAGACGTATTCGCTCGGCGACCCGGTAAATGACGTGCCGACGATGACTCCGTTTACCACCGATGGTGGGGCATCGGTGCTGCTCTGGAACGCGGAAAACGTGCAGTACTGGCTCAGCCAGGTGTTCACGAAGTCCGCCTATGCGGCGTCGGTCGTGGAGATTCAGAACGGCTATGGCGCCGACGGCGAGGTGCGGGTGGCGGCCCTGGGCCGGTATCTGCGTTATGTGAAGGGTCTCCCAACCGTTTACTATGGGCCCGATGCCGCGCCGCAACCCCGGACATCGATCACGCTGTACGGTTCGGAGCGCCGGTCACTGGCCGAAGACATCGCGAGATGGATGGGCGTGCCGGTTTCGGAGATCGTGACCCTGAACAGGACCGACTCGAGCCTCCCGGACGTGATCATCACCATCGGCAAGGATTTCAAGGTCCCGGGGGGCTAAGGGCTGTCACTCGGCTGGCCGCTGCGGCTCGGGCGGCTCATCGAGCGCGGTGCGGGCCAATTGCTCGAGCGCCCGGTCTTCCAGCGGCGGGTTGTGGAGGGCGGCGCGGACGTCGCGGAAGTAGCGCTCGATGGGGCGGCGCTTGTGCAGGCTGACACCACCCACGACACGCATCGCCAGGTCCACAGCCTCGATGCAGTTATTCAGCGTGTCGATCTTGGCCATCGCGATACGGTCGATGGCCGGTGGCGGCGTCTGAAGCCGGCGCTCCCAGGCGGCGCACGCGTTTTCCATCAGCGCGCGGCTACGGTGGATGAGGAGGTCGATACGGGCAATGCGGGTGCGCACGCCGGGGTACTCCTTGATGGTCCGGTTGGAGTTGGGCGTGCGTTCGCGGGCGAAGGCGACAGCATAATCCCGGGCGGCCGTTGCGACGCCGATGGTCGTGGCGCAGAGGCCGAGGGCAAACCAGGCCATGCCGGCGGCGCCGCGCGCATCGGACTGGCCCGCCGTCCTCCGGTTGAGGAGGCGGTCGGCGGGCAGGTGAAGCCCATCGAAGACGACGTCGTGGGAGCCGGTCGCGCGCATGGAGAGGCTGTCCCAGGTCTCCTCGATACGCAGCCCGGGGTCGGTGCGGAGGACCATGAAGTTGGCGAGTTCGGGCGGGCCGCCGCCGAGCGGGTCGATGCGCGCAAGGACGATGAAGTGGTGGAGCAGGGGCGCCAGGGTGGTGAATGTCTTGTGGCCCGCGAGCCGCCAGCCACCTTCGACGGGCGTGGCCGTGGTGTCGGGCAATCCACCCCCGGCCGGGCTCCCGAGCCCCTCCTCGGTGGCGACGGTGTTGACCAGGTGGCCGTGCTCCACGGCGCCCACGGACATCCGCTCGAACCATCCGGCGGGGTAGGAAGGGGCGTCGCGCTCCTGGCCAAATGTCTTCAAGTGCATCATGAAGGCCAGCGCCGTCGAGCCATCGGCATGGGCAATCGCTTCGAGCACCCCGAGATAGGTGCTGAGCGGCGCTTCGGCCCCACCGAAGCGCCGCGGAACGGTGAGGCCGTAGAAGCCGGCCTCGCGGAGGCCGGCGAAGTTCTCGAAGGGGAAGGAGCCTTCGCGGTCGTGGCGCCCGGCGCGCGCGGCGAAGGAGGGGGCGAGTTCACGGGCACGGGCCACCCAGTCGATCTCGGACATGGACGGAGTGTAGCGGGTGGGGCTACTCCGGACGCTTACTTGCCACCGGCAACGGGCAGCCGTGCGGCGGGACCGTGCTCCGACGGCCCTTCGATGTGCAGGTTCGGAAGGATGCGGTCGAGCCAGGCCGGGATATACCAGTTGGCGTCGCGCAGGAGTTCCATGGTCGAGGGGACCAGGAAGAGCCGGACGATGGTTGCATCGACGAAGATCGCGGTCGCCAGGCCGATGCCGAATTCCTTGATGAC
>CAYUVT010000197.1:0-5517 GCA_964448165.1 uncultured Anaerolineaceae bacterium
ACCTGGCCGTTCGTCTTGCCCTGGGCCACCAGCGCGACCACCTCGCGCTCCCGTGGGCTCAGGCCTGCATGCATCGCTCGAACCTCCGGGCCCTCCCGCTCACCGGGGGGCGACATGGCTCTCATACCACACATCGGTGGCCGCTTCCATCACAAAGACGTGAACCGCCGCCGGAAGGTTCCGCCGCCTGGGATGGCCCGGCGCACCCGGGGGAGACCTCTTCCGCGCGGCCGCGTTCGCCTTCCCTGCTTCGACGTTCAACCCCGGAAACGGTATACTTAGCCTAGCGATTTCTCCTGCCCACCATCGCGCGGAGCCTGCCCCTTGTCCATCGAGCCAACCTCCAACGTCCGCCCCGTCCAGATCGAAAACGAGATGCGCACGAGCTACCTCGATTACGCGATGAGCGTGATCGTCTCGCGGGCCTTGCCCGATGTCCGGGACGGGTTGAAGCCGGTGCAGCGGCGCATCCTCTGGGGCATGTACGAAGGCGGCGCCCGGGCAGGCACCGCCTACCGGAAATCGGCCGCCACCGTCGGCGATGTGATGGGCAAGTACCACCCCCACGGCGACCAGGCGGTCTACGACACGCTCGTCCGCATGGCGCAGGACTTTTCCCTGCGCTACCCGCTGGTCGATGGCCAGGGCAACTTCGGCTCCGTCGATGGCGACCCGCCCGCGGCGATGCGCTACACCGAAGCGCGGATGTCGGCCATCGCCGAGGAGATGCTGGCCGACATCGACCAGAACACGGTCGACTTCGAACCGAATTACGATGGGCGCCACCAGGCGCCGGTCATCCTCCCCTCGCGGCTGCCGAACCTCTTGCTGAACGGTTCCTCCGGCATCGCCGTGGGCATGGCCACGAACATCCCGCCGCACAACCTGGGCGAGCTTGCCGACGCGATCTCCCTGCTCATCGAACAACCCGAATCGACGCTCGATGACCTGCTCCAGGTCGTGAAAGGGCCCGACTTCCCGACGCACGGCATCGCGCTGGTGGGCAAGGAGAGCGAGCAGGTGCGGCTGGCTTACGGCGAAGGCCACGGCAAGGTGACCATGCATGCGCGCACGCACGTGGAGGAATCGAGCCGCGGCCGCACCAGCATCATCGTCACCGAGCTCCCCTACCAGGTGAACAAAGCGCTCCTGGTGGAGAAGATTGCCGACCTGGTGCGCGACAAGAAGATCGATGGCATCGCCGACCTGCGCGACGAATCCGACCGGAACGGCATGCGCATCGTGATCGAGCTGAAGAAGGAAGGCTCGGTCACGCAGGTGAAGAACCTGCTCTTCAAGCACACCGCGATGCGCACCAGCTTCTCCGTGAACATGATGGCGATCGTCGATGGGGCGCCGCGCCGGCTGGGGCTCAAGCGCGCTCTCGAACTGTTCATCGACCACCGCCGCGAAGTGGTGCGCCGGCGCACGGAGTACCAGCTCGAAAAGGCGCGCGAGCGCGAGCACGTGCTGAACGGCCTGCTCAAGGCGATCGAGATGCTCGACGCGGTGATCGCGACCATCCGCGCCTCGGAATCGGCAAACAACGCGCTCGAACTCCTGCAGGGCCAGGGCCTGGTATCGGCCGAACGGCTGCCCGCCAACAGCCCGGCGGCGCTCCGCAGCCTTACCCGCCGGAACCCGTTCGATTTCACCGAGATCCAGGCGCGGGCCATCCTCGATATGCAGTTGCGGCGGCTGGCCGCGCTCGAACGGCAGGCGCTCCTGAACGAGTACGAGGAGCTGATCAAGAAGATCAACGAACTCGAAGACCTGCTGGCCAACCCGCGCAAGATCGACTTCCTCATCCGCGATGACATGCAGGAGCTGAAGAAGAAGTACGGCGATGCCCGGCGGACCGAGATCGTGGAGGCCGACCCGGAAGACTTCCGCGAGGAAGACCTGATCGCCCACCAGGACAGCGTGATCACCCTGAGCATCCGCAACTACATCAAGCGGATGCCGCTCGAGGAGTTCCGGCGGCAGAAGCGCGGCGGCCAGGGCGCCCGCGGCGCACCCACGCGCGAAGAAGACGCCGTGATGAAGCTCGTCGTCTGCGATACGCACGACAACCTCCTCTTCTTCACCGATAAGGGGAAGGTCTACCACCTCCGCGCCTACGACGTGCCCGATACGAAGAAACAGGCCAAGGGCCTGCCGATCGTGAACCTGATCGATATCGACGCGGGCGAGCGGGTCACCGCCATCCTGGTGATCAAGAGCTACGAGGCCGACTTCATCCTGCTGGCGACGCGGCTCGGCGAGATCAAGAAGACCTCGCTCAAGGACTTCGAGGAGGTCCGGCGAAACGGGAAGATCGCGATGGACCTGGAACCGGATGACCAGCTCATCGCGGCGCGGCTCGCCACGAACGAGACGAACGTGATCCTGGTTTCGAGCGAGGGCCAGGCGATCCGCTTCAAGATCGACGACCTCCGCCAGGCCAGCCGCACCAGCGGCGGCGTGCGGGGCATGAAGCTCGCGAAGGGCGGCTACGTCGTCGGCGTGGAAACCCTGGACGATGGCGACCAGCTCCTCATCATCTCCGAAAAGGGCTTCGGCAAGCGGACCCGCGTGGAGGAATACCCGGTCCAGGGCCGCGGCGGCCAGGGCGTGAAGACGCTCAACATCACCGAGCGCACCGGTAACGTCGCGGCCTGCCGCATGGTGCGCCCCGGCCAGGACCTCATGCTCGTCACGCGGGAGGGCATCGTGGTCCGCACGCGGGTCGACCAGATCAGCCTCATCGGCCGGAACACCCAGGGCGTCACCGTGATGAAGGTGGCCGAGGGCGACCAGGTGGCCAGCATCGCCGCATTCACCATGACCGACCAGGGATCGGCGCGCCGGGCAGCCGAAAACGGCAACGGCCACGGGACCGAACCGGACCAGGTGCTGAACGCGACCATCCCGCTCGAACTGGACGAGGAGAGCGACGATTAGCGCCGCGGCGGGCTAGGCGCGATGTCTCCTGGCGTGCTCTTTGGACTCGGCGCCGCGTTCGCCTGGGGCACCGGCGACTTCCTCGGCGGGTGGAATTCCCGCCGTCTCCCTTCGACGACGGTTGCCTTTTGGGCGCAATCCAGCAGCCTGGTCATCCTCTTCGCGCTCGTGCTGGGGGTGCGGCCAGGGTGGGATAACGCCGCCTTTGGCTGGGGCCTCGCCGCCGGTCTCTTCACCGGATTCGGCGGCGCCGTGCTGTACCGGGGCCTGGCCACCGGGAACGCGGCCGTGGTGGCGCCGCTTTCGGCGCTGGGAGCGGTGGTCCCCGTGGTGGCGTCGGTCCTACAGGGCGATGCACCCGGGGCGCTGGCCTGGTCCGGGATCGTGCTCGCGCTCGCCGGCATCGTGATCGTGTCCATCCCGGTCGAAGGCGCGAGCTTCCGCAGCAACCACCACCTGGGGCCTGTCGTCATGGGTCTCGCCGCCGCGCTCGGCTTCGGGCTCTTCTTCGTCCTCGTCAACGAAGGCACCGGCGAGGGCCGGCCCGAACTGATCGTGCTGCTCGGGGCGAGGCTTGGCGCCGCCATGCTCATCGGCTCCACCGCGGTTGCCGGTGGCATCCGCCACCCCGGCCGGCTCCTGCCGAACCTGGCCGCGCTCGGCGTGATCGAGCTATCGGCGAATGGGGCGTTCGCCCTGGCGAGCACGCGCGGCAACCTGGCGGTTATCTCGGTGCTCGCCTCGCTCTACCCGGTGGTGACCGTGGTGCTCGCCCGGCTCTTCACGAACGAGCGGCTGACCATGACGCGGGCAGCCGGGGCGGCACTGGCCCTTGGCGGAGCGGCGCTCGTTTCCGCCGGCTAGCAAGGAGCGGCGAACGGCGTCGTGGTCTGCTTGCCCGAGGCATCGGTGGCCACCACCCGGAAGTTCGTGCCGGCGCGGGCGCTCACACCGGTGAGCGAGCCCGCCAGGTGTTCCCGCCAGTGTGCTGCAACTGGACCTGGTGGCTCGCGCCCCCCGACGCGGTGAAGTGGACGACCGCCGACGCCACGGCGACATCGTCGGTGATGATCGCGGTGAAGCTGACCCCGAGCGCGGTGAGCATGCACTGGCCGGTGATGGACTGGACGACCGGAGCCTGGCCGCCACGGGTGGCGGTCACCTGGACGGTGAAGGAGTTATTCGGACCCTGCACCGTGACCTGGCCGTAGTAGGCGCCCTCGGCAGCGGGCAGGAGCCCGGCATCGACGGAGACCGTGACCGTGGTTTCCGCCCCGCCCGGGATGGTACCGCCAGCGGGCGAGGCGGAGAGCCAGAGCCCTCCCGAGGTGCCAACCGAATAGTTCGCGTCGCACGGCTGGGGATTCGTGATCACGAACGTTCCTACCCCGCCCGCGGGGATCTCGAGCGCGAACACGGAGCCCTGCAGCACGGGGAAGCACGGCACCTTCGTCGGGGTCGCGGTGGGCGAAGGCGTGGGCGTGCTGGTGCGCGTCGGGGTGGCCGTGGGCGTGCGCGTGGGGGTTGGGGTGGGCGTGTTCGCCGCCGTGGTCGGCGTGGCGGCCGGGGGCAGCGTCTGTGTCGCGGTGGGGCTGGCGCCGCCCGCCCCCGCCTGGGTGGTGGGGCTGGCAGCCGGGCTCGGAGACGGCGATGGCTCCGGGGTCGCCGAAAGT
This sequence comes from uncultured Anaerolineaceae bacterium, assembly GCA_964448165.1. Classification (GTDB taxonomy): domain Bacteria; phylum Chloroflexota; class Dehalococcoidia; order Tepidiformales; family Tepidiformaceae; genus Amarobacter. The sequence goes on from CAYUVT010000197.1 coordinate 4,617, forward strand.
CCCGGGACCGGGGTGAAGGTCTCCACCGGTGGCGGGGTCGTCCCGCCGCCGGGCGAAGGGCCGGCCGGAGAGACTGTGCCGCCGTCGTCGCGCGTCAGGGCGATGGGGCTCTGGGGGACGAGCAGGAGCGCAACCAGCACGGCCGCGAGGACTGCCAGCCCGGAGCCCACCTTCAGGAAGCTGCGGCCAGCGGCGCCTCCGCCGGGCCCGGCCAGTCCCGTGGCGCCGGGCGCGCCGCCCCCGCCGGAGCCCGCTCCGCCGCCGCCGGGCGCGGCCGTGGCGGGGCCGGGCCATTGCTGCATGAGCCCTTCGAGGATGTGGGCTTTCGCGCCGGCCGGCGCGCCGATGGCGCCAAACGCCGCGAAGGCCGCCAGCGGCGCCAGCTTCTTCTTGCGCTCCTGGCAATCGGGGCACTGCGCCACGTGCCGGTCGACGAGCTTGCGGGTTTCGGGCGACATCCCCTGGATGTCCGCCTTGCTGAGAACGGCATCGAGGCTGGCGCAATACTGTCGCCCGGTCTTGAACATGATGAAGGCTCCGATAGATTCCTCGACGGCCTTCTTCAGACGGTTCAGCATCACGTAGCCGTTGTTCTTCGTGACGCCGAGCACGCCGGCTATCTCCCCGCTATCGAGCCCCTGGCGCAGGTGCAGGTCGAGCAGGGAGAGTTGCCTGGGGTCCAAACCGGCCGCCGCTTCCCACACCAGCGAGGCGATCGCGCCTGCCTGGGCTGCCTCTTCGGGGTTGGAGAAGCGGTCGGTATCGACAACGTCGAAGCCAACCTCCTCGCCGTCGCTATCCTCGAAGGTGAGCGGCCGGGTGCGGGCGGCCTTTTCGAGCCGGTTCAGCGCGGTGTTGCGGGCGATGGTGAAGATCCAGCTCTTGAAGCTCGCGCCCTTCT
>CAYUVT010000198.1:0-5490 GCA_964448165.1 uncultured Anaerolineaceae bacterium
CGCGTCAACCGGCGCGGCGCGGCATCGAACATGGACGCCTGCCCGGCCCGCCGCCCTCGGCTGTCGTCGGGCGGTTCCCCGGCCCGCACCGCCAGGCCGATCACGCTCTGGGTGAGCCCCAGCAGCGCCGCCCGTACTTTCTTCTCGGGCGTGTCAGCGCCCGTCGGCCGTCGAAGCGCGTGAAAGCCGGCCCAGGCGACATTGTTGCCATCGATGATGAGGAGCACAGGTCCAGTATCAGGGGTTCTCCGGCCGGGGTCGAAACGTGCACCCGCTGTCATCGGGGAACCGGCTACCACGTATGCGGGCTGCGCTCCCGGCGCATGGGCAGTTGCAGGTGCCTACCTTCAGGGCGCTCCCTTGCTGGGCGAAAGGTCCGGGGCTGGAATACTGCGCTCTCAGTATTCAGGCGGTGAGGAGGATATGGGCACAACCACACATACCCGGTCAGGACTGCAGGCTCTGTCGAGCGAGGAGCGTCAGGTGAGGCTCAACTGGTTGAGGCTCGCCGCCGAGGACGCCCAGCTCATTCGGAGCGCAGCGCCGCTGCTCAGGCCGGTTGTTGACTCCCTGGTGAAGCGCTTCTACGACCACTCGTTTCAATTCGAAGCCTTCAGGAAGAAGGTCGCAGAGTCGGGATCCAATCGAGAACGACTGGAAGCAGCGCAGAAAGACTACTTCCTGAGGCTCCTCGATGCCCGCTTCGACGAGGAGTATTTCGCACACAGGCTCCGGATTGGTGCGGCTCACGCGGTGCTGAACGTTGAGCCCCGCTGGAACGTCGGCAACTACGCCCTCTACTGCGAACTCGTCTATCCGATTCTCGCCAGGCACCTTAAGGGAGAACGGTTGGCCCGCACCCTGATTGCTTTCAGCAAGGCGTTCATCCTCGATGCAACGCTTGCAGTGGAGACATACGTCAGCGAGGGCCTGATCCGCCAACTGGTCGCGGCAAACGAAACCCTCGTCGGCACTGCGTCCTCCCTCGATGGCGGCGTGGCCCAGGTCGATGGAGCCTCGCGCGAAATCGCCGGGGCCATCCAGGAGGTGGCTCGTGGGGCATCCGAGCAAACGGCCACGCTGGCCAGCTTGAGCGACGAACTCCGCCAGCTCGACGAGTCGATCGCTGCCGTCACTGCCGGCGCCGAAGAACAGTACCGCGGTGTCGAAAGAGCACGGCAGGCTACCGGCGAACTGCAGGCTGTGCTCACTCGCGTGTCGGCCTCCGCCCTGACTGCTGCTGAAAAGGGGTCCGCGTCCTACGTTGCGGCCCACGAGGGAGTCGCAAGCGTCCAACAGACCGTTGAGGCGATGAATGTGATCAGGGAGGCGGTGCTCGCCACCGCCGGCGAGATTCAAGACCTGGGCCAGCGTGGTCTTGAGATCGGCAAGATCATCCAGGTCATCGAGGACATCGCCAGCCAGACCAACCTGCTTGCGCTGAATGCCGCCATCGAGGCTGCCCGTGCTGGCGAGCAAGGGCGGGGCTTTGCCGTCGTCGCCGAAAACGTCCGTTCACTCGCCGAGCGCACCGCCGTTGCTACCCGCGAGATCGCCGGGCTCATTGCCGCAGTCCAGCAGGGTACCGGCCAGGCAGTGCGCTCCATGGAGGCGTCAGTCCGGGATGTCGAAAACGGAGCGGCGCGAGCCCAGGAAGCTGGTTCGGCGTTGGGCCTCATTGTGAGCTCCGCCTCGGAAGTCAACAGCGAGGTCGAGCGCATCGCGGCCGCCTCCCGGCAGATGGAGACCGACGCGGGCAACCTTTTCGCCCTGATCCAGTCCGTGGGTGCCATCGCGGAGCGCGTCAATGGTCTCGCCGGCGAAATGCGTGCGGCGAGCGGGCGCGCGGTTACCTCCGTCAGCGCAGCAACCGCGTTCTCCGAAGAGTCGGCGGCCGCGAGCGAACAGGTCTCCGCGGGTGTCGAAGAAGTCGCGGCACAGGTGGGCGAACTCAGGCGCCATGCGGGCTCCCTCACGGTCGCGTCGAGCGACATGGCCACCTATCTCTCGAAGTTTGTGATCGACGGCGCGGAGCCCGATTCAAGGGCGGTGCAGGCCGCATGACCCCGGCTGCATCACCGCCACCCGCTCACCGGGCCCAGGCCACGCGCTCGTCCACCCGGCGCTCCATCGTGTGCTCCACCGGTACGAACCCATGGCCTAACCAGAAGGGCGCACCTGAAGGGTTGCCCGGGGCGAAGTGCAACGTACAGGTCTCGTAGCCCGCGTTTCGCGCCCAGTCCATCGAGTGCCCCAGGAGGGCCGACCCCACACCGCCGCCCCGTACGGACGCGCTCACCACGCCCTCGAACAGGTACACGTTGCCCCCGGGCGCCACGATCGGAGGCGTGAAGCCCGGCCGCAGAAACGTCTGCATCGCGACCGGCGTGCCGTCCCGGAAGGCGACGAAGTAGGGCAGGTCGCCGCCGCGCAGCTGAGCGAGATTGAACTCCCGGGCCGCCGCCTCCGGCGTCCGGAGCAACGGCCAGAACATCGGGCTCTCCCGGTGCCAGGCGTTGAGCTGCTCGGCCAGCTCCATTACCACGTCGATGTCTTCGGGCGAGGCGCGCTGCACTTCGACTGCGCCGCCACTCAGCCGCCCAACCGGTGCAGTCGTTCGCGTCGCCGCCGTCAGGTAGCGCCCAAAGCCAAGGCTCACCCAGGCTTCCTGCGCCTCGGCATCTCCCGCCGGGATTGCGCAACGGTGGGCGAAAAAGCCGGCCGAGACCCACTCCCCGGCCAGCGCGCCATACAGCGCACGATAGATGGCGACCGGGTCGCTGCTGTCGGCAACGGCATGGCCCTCGACTGGCATCGAAATGGAGTGTGGCGGCACGAACAGAGATGCCATGTCCGTCGGGGCGAACAACATCTGCTCACCGAACAGAAAGCCCACCGTTCGGCCTCCTGACTCGGCAATGGCTCCCCGGGCTCGCGGGTTTTCGAACAGTGGCGCTACCAGTTCGCGTGCCGCAGCAGGCTCTTCCAGTCGTACATCAAGGTGCGGGATACGTGCGCGGTCTCGCCGGTGGCGCGCCGCCAGCAGCCCGGCCGCGGCATCGAGGTCGGCGTGGTACGCGGGCCGCACGCTGAGATCAGCAGCCATTCGGGACCTCCGGGCCCGGAAACATACCCGAAAGGCCGGCGGAAAGGCTGTTACTTGCATGTTTCACACGTGTTACAATCACATTAAATCTCCAGGAGAGGGATATGACCACGGAAACGATTAGCAACGCCGAAGAAGCCGTGAAGCGCGCGAGCACCCACCTCTACGAAGCGCTCACCCACCATTTCGGCCCGCTCGACCTTTCGGCGCACCAGCCGCTCGTGAAGGCAATCTCCGAGTACGGCCAGCGCTCTCGCGAGCACGACGAAGAGGGCATCAAGAAAGCGAGCGAGCACGTCTACGAGGCCCTTACCCACCACTTTGGCCCGCGTGACCTGGGTGCGAACGACCCGGTTGTCCACGCCCTGGCCGAGTACGGCCAGGCCTGCCGCATCGCCGGCAAGAAGCAGTAACACCACTGCGTACACTGGTTGGGACAAAGCGAAGGGGCTGGCAGACCCGCCAGCCCCTTCGCTTTGTCATGAGCGGGTCGATGTTGGGCGCGTCAGCAATTGCCCAGCCGCTCCCGCAATGCCTCCACCAGCCCGGTGATCGGTACCCGCACCTGTGCCTGCGAATCCCGCTCCCGGATGGTCACGGCATCATCGCCGGGCGCGCCGTTCTCCCCAACGGTCTGGAAGTCCACTGTCACGCAGAGCGGCGTGCCGATTTCGTCCTGCCGCCGGTAGCGGCGGCCGATCGACTGCGTCTCGTCATACTGGCTCATCCACAGCGGCCGGATCAGGTCATAGACACGGCGGGCAGTCGGACGCAAGGCCTCGTTCTTCGAAAGCGGCAGCACCGCGACCTTTATCGGCGCGATGTTCGGCCGGAACTTCAGCACCACGCGATTCTCGCCTTTCTCGTCCGGCTCCTCCGAGTAGCACTCCAGCAGCGTCACCGCCAGGGTGCGGCTGAGCCCTGCCGCTGGCTCGATCACCCACGGCACCACGTGCTCATTCGTCTCTTCGTCGAAGTAGGTCAGCGGTTTCCCGCTGAGCGCCGCGTGCGACGAGAGGTCGAAGTCGGTCCGGGCGGCGATGCCCTCCAGTTCGCCCCAGCCCCACGGGAACAGGTATTCGATGTCGGTCGTCCCGGCGCTGTAGTGCGAAAGCTCATCCTTGTCGTGGTCGCGCAAGCGCAACCGCTCCGGCGCAATCCCAACAACGTTGATGTACCAGCTCAGCCGCTCTTGAATCCAGTACCGGTGGAGCTCCAGGTACTCCACCGGGTTGGCCCGGTCTTTCGGTGGGCGGCAGAAGTACTCCATCTCCATCTGCTCGAACTCGAGGGTACGAAAGATGAACCGCCCCGGCGTGATCTCGTTCCGGAAACTCACCCGGGTCTGGGCGATGCCGAACGGCAGCTTCCGCCGCATCGATTGGGCCACGTTGTCGAAGTTCACGAAGATGCCCTGCGCCGTCTCCGGCGGCAGGTAGGCGATGGCCGATTCATCGGCGACCGGGCCGACCTGCGTGCGAAACATCATGTTGAACTGTCGCGGCTCCGTCAGCTCGCCCCCGTCGTAGGGACAGACGATGGCACCGCTGGCATCGCGAACCACCTCCCCGTAGGCGCCCTCTTCCAGGTGGTCGGCGCGGAACCGACGCTGGCACTTCTTGCAGTCGACGAGCGGGTCGGTGAAGTTCGCCACGTGGCCGCTCCCCACCCACACCTGCGGGTTCGTGATGAGCGCCGCATCGAGGCCGACGACGTCGTCGCGTTCGCGCACCATCGACCGCCACCACGCTTCGCGAATGTTCCGCTTGAGCTCAACGCCGAGCGGGCCGTAGTCGTAGGCGTTCGCAAAGCCACCGTAGATCTCGGCAGACGGATAGACGAAGCCGCGGCGCTTCGCCAGCGAGACAATGGTCTCCAGGTCGGGTGCAGGCACAGGGAATTCCTTGGAAAGACGATGTCGGCGCGCCTGGCGGGCGCGCCGCAATGGCCTGAGCTTACCATCGGCCGCCGCTTAGCGATTCCGGGCCGCCTCCACCCGGGCCCGCACCTCCCCTGCGGCGATAGGGACCTCGAAGACTTTCTGCCGCCCCGTCGCGCCCGACACCAGCACCACGTCGCGCGCCGCCAGGTCGAGCGCTCGCGCCAAGAGTTTCACCACCGCGGCATTCGCCTCCCCGTCCGTTGGTGCGGCCGTCACGCGTAAGCGAAGCACCCCCTCCGGGTCGAATCCATCAATCCCGTCGCGGCTTGCGCGGGGAGTCACCCGGACCGGGAGGCGCACCATGCCAACAGCCTATTTGAGATGCGGGCTCGGATCATGCACCGCCACACTAGAACATTTGTTTGGAGCGCGGTAGGATGCACTCGGCGGCCCCCCGTGGTGGTATCATCCGGCGCCGTACAACATCCGTTGCGGGTGATGC
>CAYUVT010000199.1:0-5487 GCA_964448165.1 uncultured Anaerolineaceae bacterium
GGCGAAATCGCGGCACAGGCCGGCGGCGTGGGCAATGCCCAGCGGGGCGGGCTGGCGAATGTAGGTGAAGCGGGCGCCGAATTGGCTGCCGTCGCCCAGGGCAGCGCGGATCTGTGCTTCGGTATCGCCGACCACCACGGCGATGTCGGTGATGCCGGCCTGGACGAGCTGTTGGATGGGAAAGTGAAGCACCGGCGTATTCGCCACGGGCACCAGCTGCTTCGCGCCCGAATAGGTGAACGGCCGCAGCCGACTGCCGACGCCTCCGGCCAGGACGATGCCCTTCATCGGGCGGGATTATAGGTCGGCGCTTCTCTAGGATCGCCCGAGTGACCGCGCGAGCCATCCGGGTGTTGTTCAACGCCTCATCCTTGCCGGAAAGGCCCGCAGGCGCGGGTGTGTACGCCATCCAGCTGGCCCGGGCGCTTTCCTCCGTCCCGGGGGTGGAGGTGATCGCGGCGGCGCCCCGGCCGCTGGCCGGGGTGGAGTGGCTGGAGGTGCCGGCGGGGGGCCCGCTTCGACGTTTCGCCTGGGAACTCCGCTCGCTCGGCGGCGCCATGGCGCGGAGCGAAGCAGACCTGTATCACGGGACACACTTCTACACACCCCGCCGGTCACTGGCGCCACGCGTTGCCACGATTCACGACCTCACGTTCTTCCGGTTGCCCCGGCGCTACCGGTTCGCCCACCGGCAGTACTACCGGGCCATCGCCCGCAGTGCCCGTTGGGCCGAGCGGGTGATTGTCCCTTCGCGGGCGGTGGCAAGCGACGCGGTGCGCTACCTTGGCCTGGCGCCGGAGCGGATCCGGGTCATCCCGGAGGCGCCGCGCGACGGCCTCGCCCCGGCCTCGCCGGGCGAGGTGGAGGCTATGCGCCGGCGGTTGGGCCTGGAGCAGCCCTATCTCCTGTGCCTGGGAACCGCCGAGCCTGGCAAGCGCGCCGTGGATGCCATCCGCGCGCTGCCAGCGGTCCACGAGCGCCACCCTGGGGTCGTGCTCGCGCTCGCCGGCCACGCGGGAAGACTTTCCGGAGCTCTCCAGCGCGAGGCGCAGCGGGTGGGCGTGGCCCGATCGGTGCGCTTCCTGGGATACGTCCCGGATGATGACCTTGCAGCCCTGTTCACGGGCGCTGAGGCACTGCTGTTTCCCTCGCTTTTCGAGGGATTCGGGCTTCCTCCGGTGGAGGCGATGGCCTGTGGGACGCCGGTCATCGCTGCGCGGGAACCTGCGATGGACGAGGTGCTTGCGGACGGAGCGGTGTTCGTCGCATCGCGAGACCCACTGGGTATCGCCCGGGAGGCCTGCGCGATCATCGGCGACCGTTCGTGGCGTCGCGAGCTTTCGGCGAGGTCGCTGGTGTGCGCTTCAAGATATTCGTGGAAGCGGGCGGCCGAAGAAACGGTGTCGGTATACCGGGAGCTTGTGCATTGATCCCGGGCATCGTCATCGTCACGTTCCATTGCCGCGAACTGGTGCTGGGCTGCATCGAGTCGATCGCCAGGCAGGTACCGGAATGCCTCGGGGCTACCGTTGTTGTGGATAACGACTCGCGCGACGGTACGGCGGAGGCGGTGGCTGCCGCATTCCCGGCAGTCCGCGTCATTCAGAACCAGCGCAACGTGGGGTTCGCGACAGCGGTGAACCAGGGCCTGGCGGCATTGCCGGGGCGGCAGGTAGTCTGCCTGCTGAATCCCGACAGCGTGCTGCTGGACGGGAACCTGGTGGCAGCGGCCCGGTACCTCGATGGGCACCCGGAGGCGGGCGTGATGGGCGGACGGATCGTGAACGAGGACGGTTCGCTCCAGCCGAGCGCGCGGGCGTTTCCCTCCCACCTGAACGCATTGTTCAACCGCCACTCACTCACCACGAAATTGTTCCCCGGCAATCGCTGGTCGAGCCGCTACCTGATGACGGACTGGCAGCACGATGAGGTGCGCGAGGTGGACTGGGTGTCCGGCGCCTTCATGTTCATCCACCGGCGGGCCATCGAGGCGGTTGGCCGGCTCGATGAGGGGTACTTCTTCAGCATCGAAGACGTGGACTACTGCCGGCGGGTGCGGGATGCCGGGCTCGAGGTGATCTACTTCCCCGGGGCGACGGTCCGGCACCGCGTGGGTGGGAGCTCGCGGCACGCGGTGTACCGGGCCATGGCGGCCCATCACCGCGGGATGTGGCGCTATTACCGGCAGCACCTGCGCGGCAACCCGCTGCTGGACGTGCTGACGGGCGTCGCGATTGCGGGGCGGTTCGCTATCCACGCTGTCTCGTATGCGTTGCGGACCGGCAGGAATCGCGTCCTGGGGCGACCCAATCCGTAGGCTTAGCCGGCGTGCCGGTTGCGCGTCCGCGCCTCGCGGTAGGCCTCCGCAAAGTCCTGCAGCTCTCCGCCGGGATAGTAATCGCGGACGAGCTGCTGGCGGAGGTCACGCGGGTCGGCAGCCAGGGCGCCTCTCCGCGCCCGGGGGCGTTCAGGCACGAGGTCGCCACCGGCAAGGCTCAAGAACTCGAGAGGGCCGCGGTAGCGGGTGGCATCGTATTCGAGCGCGGTTACCTCAACGCCGATGTAGTGGGGGACCTTTACGCGCGTCTTCGATTCGAGCGGCCGGTTGCTTACGGCGAGGGCCACGCGGTCGGCGAACACTGCTGCCTGCCGTTCCGTGCACTGCAGGAGGATGACAGCGAACCGGTCGTCGTCGAGCCGGGCGAGGAAATCACTGGCCCGGGTAATGCGGCGGAGGGTATCGGCCACGTGCCGCACCGCCTGGCTGGCAGTGCCGGCTCCCCAGGCGCCGCGGAGTTCGTCGAACTGGCTGATCGCCACCACGGCGAGGGTGAGGGAGTGCGAGTAGCGCTGTGAGCGGGAGATGTCGCGCGCCAGGCTATCGATGAGGTGCTGACGGGTGGGCAGGCGTGTCTCGGCATCGAAGAGCATCGCGGAGAGCTGATCGTCGCTTTCGCCCGGGGCATCGCCGATGGAGCGAAGGCCACGGTACAGGAACGCCCCGAGGCCCGCCGTTGAGGCGATCATGAGCATCCCAACGGTCCCCGAGTAGCGAACGGCAACGACACCCTCGGCGACCAGCAGCACGATGGCGAGGGCCAGGCCGGAGCGGCGGAGTGCGACGGCCCTCCGGGATTCGCCCTCTGGCCAGGCGAGGCGTGTGCGGAGCCAGCGAACCATCACGGTATGCCTGTTCCCCCGGGGCCTGGAGACTACGCGGACGCGTTACGCGTCCTGCGTGCCGGGCGATTATCGTTGATGGCAGGGTGGCCGAGGGTCGCCAACGCGTGGACGAACGTGAGAGCTGCGTGACACTTGCGTGGCCGTGCCGGTGATTGCAACCAGCCCCACGGCGGGTGTAGCGTAGGGGTCGACAATTTCATAGCTGTTCGGGATCGCTGGGGGTGCCCTCATGGGCTGAGATCAGACCCCTTGAACCTGACCACGTTCATACGTGCGGAGGAAAGCGATTCGGATGCCGAGCACTTTCATGCGAGGAGTCCGGGCTTTCCGGGCTCCTTTTCGTTGCCCGGGAGGCGCCCCTGCCAACCCGGCGGCGAAAGGACCAGTCTGATGCGCGCCCGCATAGCCATCCTGTTCGTCTTCGTCACGGCACTCGGCCTGCTGCTCGCCGCCTGCGGCGGTGACGACGGCGACAAGACGCTCACCGTCATCACCCACGATTCCTTCAACCTCAGCGAGGATCTCATCCGCCAGTTCGAGGCGGAGCACGGCGCCAGGGTGAAGCTCCTGCCGAAAGGCGACGCCGGCTCGATGACGACCAGCCTCGTGCTCACCAGGGGCAAGCCAGAAGGCGATGTCGCCTTCGGCGTCGACAACACGTTCCTTTCGCGGGCACTCGACGAGGGTGTCTTCGAGAAGTACGAATCGCCGTTGCTGGAGAAGGTGCCGGCCGAATTCAAGACAGAGGGCGGTGGCTTTGTCACGCCGATCGACTACGGGTACGTGAACTTCAACTACGATATCGCGGCGCTTGAAAAGCGCGGGGTCGAGCCGCCAAAGTCGCTTGAAGACCTCACCGGGCCGAAATACCGGGGCATGACCGTCGTCGAGAATCCCGCCTCATCGTCGCCGGGGCTGGCGTTCCTGGTGGCGACCGTGGCGTACTTCGGGGAGGACCGCTACCTGGACTGGTGGCGCGCGATGCGCGCGAACGGCCTGGTGGTAACCGACGGGTGGGAAACGGCGTACTACACGAACTTCTCGTTGCACGGCGGCGAGCAGCCGATCGTGCTGAGCTACGCGACCAGCCCCGCCTTCGAACAGCTCTTCGCCGATCCTCCTCGCGACGATGCACCCACGGCGAATCTCCTGCCGCCGAAGGGGGTATTCCGCCAGGTCGAATACGCCGGCGTCCTCAAGGGCACGAAGCAGCGGGACCTGGCGCGAAAATTCATCGACTTTCTCCTGAGCGTGCCCGTCCAGGAGGACATCCCCGGCCAGATGGCCGTCTACCCGGTGAACGCGGAGGCGAAGGTTCCCGAGGCGTTCGTCAAGTTCTCCGAGGTAACCGTCCCCGCCGCTGATATCAGCGCCGCCGATATCGCGGCGAACCGGCAGAAGTGGATAGATGAGTGGACAAAGGTGGTGCTCCGCTGAGCACCTGGATCCGGGACCGGAAGGGGGCCATTGCGCTGCTTGCGCCGGCGCTGGTCTTTCTCGCCCTGTTCCTGGCGTACCCGCTCCAGGGCATCGTGCGCGAATCCTTCGCGCGCGGTGGCGGCATCGAGCCGCTCGTTGAAGACGCGTACTACCTGGAGCGGGCCTGGTTCACGGCCTGGCAGGCCACCGTCTCTGCGGCCATCACGCTCGTATTGGCCATCCCGGTCGCCTATGTCCTGGCCTGTTACGAGTTCAGGGGGAAGGCGGCGCTGGAGGCCCTCATCACCGTGCCCTTCGTCCTGCCCACGATTGTGGTGGCGGTCGCGTTCACGGCACTGCTGGGCCCGCAGGGCATCGTGAACGACGCGCTGCAAGGGGCATTCGGGCTCAACGACCCGCCCATCCGGCTGCTCAACACCATCTGGGCGATCCTCATCGCCCACGTCTTCTACAACGTCGCGCTCGCCGCGCGGATCATCTCGGTGTCGTGGGCGCGCCTGGATACCCGGCTGGAAGATGCCGCGGCGATGCTCGGCTCGGGCAGAGCCACCACCTTCGTGCGGGTCACCCTGCCACTGCTGCGCACGCCCATCCTTGCGGCCGGCTCGCTGGTGTTCCTTTTTTGCTTCACGAGCTTCGGCGTCGTGCTGATTCTCGGGGGCCCGGAGTTTGGGACGCTGGAGACGGAGATCTACCGCGAGACGCTGTTCCTGTTCCGTTTGCCCGTAGCGGCAGCATTAGCACTTGCCCAGCTCGCCGCCACCTTCGCGATGATGTGGGTGAACGTGGCGCTTCAGCGGCGGACAGTGCAGCCGGGAGCGATGCGCCGCCGAACGCTCGCATGGACGCCGGCCAGGCGATTGG
>CAYUVT010000200.1:0-5467 GCA_964448165.1 uncultured Anaerolineaceae bacterium
GAACTCCAGACCGAATGCGAAATGGTCCGCAACCTGGTCTACAAAACAGCCTGGGAGCTCGACAACGTCGACCACATGGAGATCAGCGACAAGGTGGCGATGTGCAACTACCGGGCGAACCGCCTGGTGTGCAACGCGGCCGACCAGGCGATCCAGGTGCATGGCGGCATTGGCTATACGCGCCACCTGCCCTTCGAGCACATCTACCGGCACCACCGGCGCTACCGCATCACCGAGGGGTCGGAGGAGATCCAGATTCGCCGGATCGCGCAGGTGATGTTCGGCTACGGGCGGCCACGCCAGTAGCCACAGCGCGATCCGCTTACGCCCCGCGGCGAGCCGCCACCTCGGGGTGCCGCGCGCTGCAAACACTCAGGCCGGGAGCGTTTCCATGCCCCCCCGCGACAGGAGTTCTACGAAAGCGGATTGCCAGCCGCTAGAACCGGACCAGCCGGACGTTGTAGATTCCGTCGATCGCTTCGATGGCCGCGAGCTGTTCGTCGCTCGGCGCCTCATCGACAGCGATGAGCATGAGTGCCCGCCCTCGGCGTCCCCGGCGCCCCACCTGCATCGACTGGATGTTGATGTCGAACTGGCCGAGCAGGGTCCCGACGCGGCCGATCATGCCCGGCCGGTCCTCGTTGTCGCAGGCAAGCAGGAACGTGCCGCGTTCCGGTGTCAGGTCGATATCGAGCCCATTGAGCAGCACGATGTGTGCCTGGCCATGCACAATCGTCCCGCCCACGGTCACTTCCTCGTCGGACGTCACCACTTTGACGTTGATGAGATTGGTGAACACCTCGTGGGATGTGCGCTGCCGCTCGGCGATGTCCCACCCCTTGGACTGCGCGATGAGGTTGGCGTTCACAATGTTCACGGTCTCTTCGCTGATCGGTTTGAGGAGCCCGCGGATCACCGAGGCCTTGAGCGGCGTCACATCGTGTTCGGCGATCTCGCCCGAGTATTCGAGCTCGATCGACTTGAGCTTTCCTGTGACCAGCTGCGTGGCCACCAGGCCGACGACTTCGGCGACGGCCATGTAGGGCCCGACGACCTTCAGGGTCTCGGGCGCAAGCATCGGCGCATTCACGGCGTAGCGCGCCGGCCTGCCGGAAAGAACATCCACGATCTGTTCAGCCACATCGACGGCAACGCGCTCCTGTGCCTCGGCGGTCGATGCGCCAAGGTGCGGCGTGGTGATGATGCGCGGGTCGCCCAGGAGCGGGTTATCGGGAGCGATCGGTTCGGCGGTGAACACGTCGACTGCGGCCCCGGCGGCTTTCCCGGACTTGACCGCCTCGGCGAGGGCGGCTTCATCGATGATTCCGCCACGCGCGACGTTGAGGAGGCGCACGCCATCCTTCATCCGCTTGAACTGCTCGGCCCCGATCATGCCCCTGGTGGCTGCGGTCAGCGGCACGTGGACAGTGATGAAGTCGGCGGTCGCAACCAGGCCTTCGAAATCCACCGGTTCGGCACCGAGGCTCCGGATGCGATCTTCGGCAACGTAGGGATCGTGGGCGAGCACGCGCATGTCAAGACCGAGACCACGTCGAGCCACTTCCGAGCCGATCGGCCCGAGGCCGATGATGCCCAGCGTCTTGCCGCGCACCTCGGTGCCAACGTAGGACTTTCGGTCCCACTTGCCGGAGCGCATCGAGGCATCGGCCTGCGGAATGTGGCGTGCCAGTGCCAGCAGCAACGCGACGGTGTGCTCCGCCGCGGCGATCGTGTTGCCCTGCGGGGCGTTCACCACGATGACGCCGCGCTCCGTGGCCGCTTCCAGGTCGATGTTGTCGACGCCGACGCCGGCCCGCCCGATGACCTGGAGGCGATTGCCCGCCTCGATAATGGGCCGGGTGACTTTCGTTTCGCTCCGCACCACGAGCGCGTCGTAGTTGTGGATAGTCGCGATGAGGGTGTCGGCGGCCTGGCCAGTCTTGACGTCGACCTCGCCGATGGTTCGAAGCAGCTCGATGCCTTCGGGGGCGACGGGGTCGGCGATGAGGATTCGCGGGCGGGTTCTGTCGGGCATGGGTTCGAGCGACTCCTTGAGCGTGGCGAGGGCGAGTTGGATGGCAGCGGGGATGCGAACCTTGCCGGACTCCCACCGGCTGATCGTGCCCTGGTCGACCCCCAGCGCCGCGGCGATGGCGGACTGGGAAAGGCCAAGGGCGATGCGGGCGGTGGCGAATTCGGCTGCGTCCATGTGCTATGCAGTATGCATGACGCAAAGCGCCCCATGCAAACTGCATGGGGCGCTCGGAGTCGGCCGGGACCAACCCGGGGCGGGTTCAGGCGGAGGCCTTCGCCTCCCTGAGCAGCTTCTCGACCACGTCGAGGGCCTCTGCGACCTCGTGCTGTTGCACCCAGCCGAGGTGACCAACCCGGAAGATCTTCCCCTCGAGCTTGCCCTGGCCGCCACCAAGCACAACGCCGAACTCCTCGCGCGCGCGCTTGCTGATGGCCTTGCCATCGATACCATCGGGCCACCAGACGGCGGTCACGGTGTTGGAGGCGAACTTCTCATCGACGGGCACGAGCCTGAGGCCGAGACTCTTCACGCGATCGCGGGTGTAGTTGGCGATCGCCTCGTGGCGCGTGAACACGCCTTCGAGGCCTTCAGCGCGGATGAGTTCGAACGCCTTGTCCATCGCGTAGTAGATGGACAAGGCCGGTGTCCATGGGTTCTGCAGCTTCTCGAGTGAGTCGCGCGTCTTCGCGGCGTCAAAGTAGAAGCGAGGCATTTTCGCCTCGGCATTGGCCTTCCAGGCCCGCTCGCTCATGTAGACAAACGCCAGCCCGGGGGGCACCATCCAGCCCTTCTGCGAGCCGCTGACCACCACATCCAGCCCCCAGCGCTCCACCGGGCAGGGGATCGAGCTCATGCTGCTGACCGCATCGACGATGATCAGCCGATCGCGGGCGCGCACCTCACGGGCGATCGCCTCGAGGGGATTGGTGACGCCCGTCGAGGTCTCATTGTGGGTGACCAGTACCGCCTTGATGGAGGAGTCTTCGTCAAGCATCTTCCCGACAACGGCCGGGTCAGCGGCCTCGCCCCATTCGAGTGCGTAGCTCACGACCTCGGCGCCGTAGGTTTTCGCAATGCTCTTGAGCCGGTCGCCGAACGAGCCAATGGAGACGGAGAGCACGCGGTCACCAGGGCTGAGCGTGTTGACGATAGCAACTTCGAGGCCGCCGGTGCCCGAGGTGGTGAAGGACAGCACGTCGGTCGAGCTGCCGAACACCCAGTTCAGGCCATCGGTAACACGCCGGAGGATCTGGGCAAATTCAGGGCCGCGATGGTTCATCATCTGCATCGCGCCGGCAGCCAGCACCTCCTCCGGGCAGGGTGTCGGGCCGGGTATCCGCAGGTTCACAGGAGTCTCCGAGAGAGGGTGGCTCTTATCGTCAACGGTAATCCCAACGTGGTCAATCGAAGATGCCGGCTATGCCTGAATGTAGATTCGATAGCCGGCGTTGCCCGCGTCGATGGCAGCATCAGCGGAGTACACTCAGTGAGTGGAGACCGACCCGCGCCGCGAAATCCCATCGGTGGACGCGATCCTTTCCAGCATCCCGGGCCTGCCCACCGGCGGACCGGAACATGCGCTGGCTGCGGCGGCCGCCCGCGAGGTGCTCGCGGCCGCGCGGGCGGCCGCGACCCGCGGGCAGCCGGTCCAGCGCGATCAGCTGGTGGAACGCACGGTCGCCGCGATACAGGTGAGCCTGGCGCCATCGCTTCGGCGGGTGATCAACGCTTCGGGAGTCATCCTTCAGACCAATCTTGGCCGCGCGCCCCTGGGCCGGGCCGCCATCGAGGCGATGGCGAGCGTGGCGGCTGCATCGAACCTGGAGTTCGACCTCGAAGCCGGTGAGCGTGGCAGCCGGCACGAGCACGCCCGGTCTCTCATTCAGCGGACGACCGGGGCGGAGGACGGCATTGTGGTGAACAACAATGCCGCCGCCCTGCTGATGGTGCTGCAGGTATTCGCGCAGGCGCGGGAAGTCATCGTTTCACGCGGGCAGGCGGTCGAGATCGGCGGCGGGTTCCGCATCCCGGATGTCTTGCGGCAGAGTGGCGCGCGTCTGGTGGAAGTCGGGACAACGAACCGCACCTACGCGAGCGACTATGAGGCCGCGATCACGCCCGACACGGCCGCACTGCTCCGGGTACACACGTCCAACTTCCGGGTAGTGGGCTTCACGGCCGAAGCAACGGTGGCCGAGCTCGCTGAGCTTGCGCGGCGGCGCGGTGTGCTCCTCATCGACGACCTGGGCAGCGGATGCCTGGTCGATACGCGCGCGTACGGGCTGGAACACGAGCCCACGGTCCAGGAGAGCGTGGCGGGCGGCGCCGACCTCGCGCTCTTCAGCGGCGACAAGCTGCTGGGCGGACCCCAGTGCGGCATTATCGCCGGGCGGAAGGACCTGGTGGCGGAGTTGAGGCGGCATCCACTGGCGCGGGCGCTGCGCGTGGACAAGCTCACCATCGCCGCACTCAACGCGACCTTGCTGCAGTACGCGCTGGGCCGGCATGACTCAGAGGTGCCCGTGTGGGAGATGCTCCGGCGAGAGCCCGGAACGCTCCGCCGAAGGTCCCGCCGGTGGGCGAGGGCAGCCGGAGAGGCTGGCAGCGTCGTGGCATCGACGACCATGGTTGGCGGCGGGTCACTCCCGGGGCAGGGTGTGCCGACATGGTGCGCCGCCATCCGTCACCCGGGAGGGCCGGATGCGCTGTCCCGCGCCCTGAGGCAGAACGACCCCCCGGTCATCGGGAGGATAGAGAACGATGCGGTACTGCTGGATCCGAGAACAGTCGACCCGGTAGACGATCGAGCGGTGGAGGCAGCGGTTACACATGCGTTAAGTGTCGCCAGTAGATAGGCAAACGGCGTGTAATCCATCGCTGTGCTGAATTGACCCGAACGTATGCGGAGCACTATAGTCCAGCGAAAGTTACGGATTTCACAACCTCCGCCATGACCCTCGAAATCCCAGAAGTCGTCATCAATCGCCTGCCCGTGTACGCCCGGGCGCTTGCGGAGCTTGCCGCCCGTGGCGAGACGGTCGTGAGCTCGCAGGCGCTGGGAGAATTGCTCGACGTCACGCCGGCGCAGATTCGCAAGGATCTCAGTTATTTTGGGCGCTTCGGGAAACAGGGCCGCGGCTACAACGTCAACAGTCTGCTGACCAAATTGCGCGAGATCCTGGGCATCGACCGCCAGTGGCGTCTCTGCCTGGTGGGCGTTGGGCGGCTTGGCCAGGCCATCGCCGAATACGGAGGGTTCGGCCCCCAGGGATTCGAGATCGTTGCTGCCTTCGATGCCAGCCCCGAGGTGGTGGGCCGCCAGGTGGGTGGCGTCACGATCCACCACATCGAAGAACTCGACACATTCCTGGATACAGCGCGGGTCGATATCGGCATCGTGGCGGTACCCGCTGCGGCTGCCCAGGGGGTTGT
>CAYUVT010000201.1:0-5431 GCA_964448165.1 uncultured Anaerolineaceae bacterium
CCCCGGCATGGGCAACCCGCCCACCCTCCAGGCGCAACTCTCGACCGTCACCGGCCGCGTGCTCCAGTACGCGTTGCGCGCCACCGAGGGCCTCACCGTTGAGCAGCTCTGCGATACGCGCGCCGGCGTCACCAACAGCATCGGCTGGGATGTCTGGCACGTCGTCCGCACCGTCGACAACATCATCCACTTCGTCTTCGACCGCGAGCAGCCGGTGTGGCTGCAGCACAGCTTCCACGAGCAGTGGGGCCTTCCCAGGGTCGACCAGGGTACCGGCCAGGACCCGGACGATGCCTACAGCATGCGCTTCCCCGAGCCTGCCGAGTTCAACCGCTACACGCGGGCAGTGCTCGAGGCGGTGGTGCCGCGCATCGCGAACATGAGCGATGCCTACCTGGCGGAGGTGCTCACCATCCGCCCCTGGGGGCCCATCCCACGGGTGGAGGCCATCCTCCACGGGCTCATCGGCCACGGCGATGGCCACCTGGGGCGGGCCAGCTACGCCCGCACCCTCTTCGGGCTCGAAGGACTTCCTTACTGACCCCCGGCCCGCCGGGCCGCGGCCGCGTGCGCCTGCGCCTCGAGCGCGCGTTTGTTCGCGCCCTCGTTGCGGATGGCGCGCGCCACGCTCAGCGCGAACACGGCGATCGCCAGCCACGCGAGCACTCCGGCGGCCGCCGCCGCATGCATCCGCGCGTCGTAACTGATCTGCTCCGCCAGGAGCGCCGAGCCGCCCCGCAACACGAGCGCGCTCAGCAGCAGCCAGAACGGAGCCCGCTCGTACAGCTTCGGTACTCCCGACTCCGTCCTCTCCAGTGCGAACACCGGCGCCACCAGGCGTGCCATCCCCAGGATGAGCATGGTCACCAGGCCCACCCCGGCGATGTGTCGCGCGCCATCGCGGGTGGCGAAGCGCGCGTACTCGGCGTCGAGTGCCGCCTCCGTCCCGGCCCAGACGAGCAAGGCCCCCGCAGCTACCGCGCTCAGGTTGGCGGCCAGCACGAACCGCGCCGCTGGCCTGGCGCGAGGGCGCAATCGCTTTGCCTGCCCCCACACGGAGCCGGCGATCACCGACAGCCAGGCCATCCCGCCGCCTGCCAGGGCCATCCCGGCGCCTGCCATGCGCGCGGCGGCTTCGCCTTCGTACGCGAGCGAGAGCGCGATGAGTGCCGCGCCAAGGTTGTAGGTGAACCCGGGGACCAGTGCTTGCCGCCAGGTCGGCGTCTTCCGGCCGAAGAAAATCGGGACGCTCCGGCTCTGCACGCTCCAGATGAAGTTGCCGATAGGCCCCAGGAGGACCGCCCAGGTCATCGTGTCGTCCCACGCCACCGGCGCCAGGCCCTGGTGGTCCGCCGCGCGCCTGCTCCAGGCAACCAGCATCAGCGCCAGGCCACCCCACCAGGCCGCCCCGGCCCAGGCGAAGTACCGCCACGGTTCGCGTGGCTTCCGGCCCCTTGCCAACGTGAGCGCCAGGATGCCCGCCACCCAGGCGGCCCCCACTGCTGAGCTCACACCGACCGTCCATGCCACCAGCTGGGCCACCCCGCCGGATGCCCAGGGTTGAAGCGCCATCCGCAGGGCCACCGGCACGGCAAGGACGATGAGGAGGGGGATCGTCACCTTCCTCCCGATGGGTGGCCGCCCCGCGAAGCGAGGCACCAGCCGGATAGCCATGCCCGCCACGAACAGGCCGGCCCACCCCTGGACCTGTATCCAGCCGTGCGCCTGGATCAGCCAGGGCACGCGGTCCTGTCCCGGAGCGTTACCGGTTGCCGCCAGCGGGAGCCACGCTGCCAGGAGGAACCCGCCCGCAAGCGCCGCTGCCAGCGCCGCCGCGATGAAGCCCAGGTAGGAGCGGTCCTCAACCGCCGGGGCGACGTCCGGGTTCCGGGAAACCGGCGGAGGAAGGGCGATATCGTTCGGGCCCGCCACCCCTCACCACCCGCCCGTGGGAACGTGCACGCACAGGAAGACCGTCATGAGCCCAGTCTACCGGCCAATGTGCACGGCGGGTCAGGCTACGAAGAAGTTGACGGTTTGTTCCAGCTCGTCGAGGTCGAACGGCTTGGGCAACACGCGGGCGACACGCCGGGTGCGCGGGTCATCGCTGTCCAGTGCGCCCTCGCCCGTCATCAGCACCACTGGCGGGACGGGCCCGCCCCGCTGCTCCAGCGAGCTCACCACGCGCATCCCGTCGCCATCGGCGAGGTTCAGGTCGAGCAGTACCAGGTCGAAGGTGGCCTCCGAGAGTTGTTCCACCGCTTCGGCCGCGCTCTGCACACCGATGACTTCGTGGCCCGCATTCGTCAGCACCTGCTTGATCAGGCGTGAGATGGTGCGCTCATCTTCTGCAAGAAGAATCTTCATCGGTTCAACCACGTGCACCGCCCCCCGGCGCCCGGAGCGGGAGCGCGACCGTGAATGTCGCGAAACGCTCGGCCCGGGCTGAGTGTACGGATCCGCCCATGGCGAGCACAAGCTGGCGTGCCCGAAAAAACGAAAATCCCGCATCAGCAGCGACCGGCCGGTTGCCATCGCGCGGCGAACCGCTCACAAATCGCAGGGTCACCGCCTCGTCGTCCCGCATTACCCGCAGGCGCACGGTCCCGCTCCCGTCGCCGATTCGGTTGGCCGACATCGCGAAGCCAGCCAGGGCACGGATGAGTCGTTGCGCGTCCCACGGCCCTTCTATCGGCCCCGCTACTTCCGCCTCGAGGGCAGGCTGCCCGCCGAGCTGGTCGCGGGCCGCTTCGATCGCCGCCACCAGCTCGCACGGTCCCGTCGCCAGCGCCAAACGCCCCCGCTCCAGGCGAGATGTCTCCTGCAGGTCGTCTGCCAGCTGCTGAAGGTCCTCGACCGAGGTGCGCAGCATGTCCACAAGCTCCCCATCGAGCACAAACTGGCCGCCGCTGGACTGGCGGCGCGCCAACTCCATCACCATCTTGATCGAGGTCAGCGGCGTCCGGATCTCGTGCGCGAAAGCGCCGAGCGCCTCCCGCCGGTAGTGTTCCGCCTCGTCCAGGCTGGCTACGTCCCCAACCATCGTGCGCTGCACCTGCCGAAACTAGGCCCGTTTCGGAAGCCTGGCAATCAGGACTTGCCCTTAGGGCGCCCTTCCGGCTGCCGATCCTCCAGCAGCGGGATGGATTCGATGCTACTCCAATTTGCCGAACGAGGCGTCAACGCGAGGCCCCGTGACGAGACCGCCTGCTCCTCGGCGTGGTAGGAGCTCCGGACGAGCGGGCCGCATTCCACATGCCGAAACCCCATGCGCTCGGCGGCCTGCTTCAACCCCGCGAACTCGTCCGGGGTCCAGTAACGAACGATCGGCAGATGGGCTGGCGTGGGCTGGAGGTACTGCCCAATGGTCAGCACCTCGACCCGGTGGGCTGCCAGGTCCTCGAACACTGCCAGGAGTTCATCCAGCGTCTCCCCCAGTCCAACCATCAGCCCGCTCTTGGTCACCGTCCCCGGGTCCAGCTCCTTCGCCCGGGACAGCACATCGAGCGACCGCTCGTAGATAGCCTGCGGGCGCACCTGGCGATAGAGCCGCGGCACCGTCTCAATGTTGTGGTTGAGGATCTCTGGCTGCGCCTCGAGGACCGTTGCCAGTGCCTCCCAATCCCCCTTGAAATCTGGAATGAGCACTTCGATGGTTGTTCCTGGCGAAAGCCGCCGGGTCCAGCGGATCGTTTCCGCGAAGATGCCGGCGCCGCCGTCGGCCAGCTCGTCGCGGTTCACGCTTGTAATCACGGCGTGTCGCAGCCCCATCCGCTGGATGGCCAGCGCGACTCGTCGCGGTTCGCCGTGATCGACCGTCCAGGGGCGGCCCGTCTTCACCGCGCAGAAGCCACACGACCGCGTACAGGTATCGCCGAGAATCATGAACGTCGCCGTGCCGCGGCCCCAGCATTCACCGATGTTCGGGCAGCGGGCTTCCTCGCAGACCGTGTGGAGCTCCTGGTTCCGCATCAGCTCCTGGAGCTCGGCGTATTTCCCGCCGGCGGGGAACCGTACCTTGAGCCAGGCCGGGCGTTCCGGGTGGCGAATGGCCATGGTTCGATTGTGGGCGCTGGCCCGTGCCTTGTCGATGCTCATCGGCGCGAGGCCGCCAGGATCTCGCCGATTCGTTCATCGACGCCGGCGAACCAGTTGCGGTACTCCGACACGTTGCGTGTCCGCACCGCATCGCGCCCCGCGAGGGTGTGCTCGATGAGCGCGGCGAGCGCCGCGTCCAGCCGCCGATCGAACTCCTCGAGCGCCGGGATGGGCGCCGAAAGCTCCTGCAGCGCGCGGGACGTGCAGATCGTCTCATCGGCGTAGGCGATGAAGTCAGGGCGGAAGTTCTCCCGGCGATAGAACGTGTCCTCGGGGTAATCCGCTCGCAGGTCTTCCCGTAGCTGGTACAACCGTCCCGTTCCCTCCCGCACCCGCGAAAAGAACGCCTGGACCGAAACGGCCCCGGGCGTTGTCCGCGATGTCGGCAGCGGCGCCGCCGCCGGGCACTCCGGCACTTCAGGGATCGCGCTCGATGGGCTGCCGCAGGCGGCCGCGAAGAGGGCGCATCCGACCGCCGCAGCCGACATGCGCCGCATCACCTGCGGAGTCCCAGCAGATAGCGGGCGGCGGCCTTGACTGCCTGGGCGCGGTGGCTGATCTCGTCCTTCTCGTCGTCGGTCGCCTCGGCCTGCGTCCTCCCGTCGGCAAGCAGGAACACCGGGTCGTACCCGAACCCCCGCTCGCCACGCGGCCCGAATCCGATCCGCCCCTCC
Organism: uncultured Anaerolineaceae bacterium; assembly: GCA_964448165.1. Classification (GTDB taxonomy): domain Bacteria; phylum Chloroflexota; class Dehalococcoidia; order Tepidiformales; family Tepidiformaceae; genus Amarobacter. The sequence continues at coordinate 4,773 of CAYUVT010000201.1, forward strand.
TGGACGCCCTCGAAGGTTACCGGCCCGGTCCCGCCATCCCCGAACGCGATCGCCACAACCGCCCGGTAGCGGGCGGTTCGCTTCTCTGGGGCGACATCCCGCAGCTCGTGGAGCAGCAGGTTCACCCGGCCCCGGTCATCCAGCCCCTCGCCGCCATAGCGCGCCGAGTACATCCCGGGCCGGCCCCCGAGCGCGTCGACTTCGATGCCCGAATCGTCCGCGAGGGCGGTCATGCCGCTGGCCTCTGCGAAGGCGCGTGCCTTGAGGATGGCGTTTTCGGCGTAGCTTCCGCCGCTCTCCTCGACATCGATACTGAGCCCGGCCTCGGCCGGCGTCACAACCGTGAACCCGAAGGGTTCGAGGAGCCTGCGGAATTCGCGCACCTTCCCGGGGTTATTGGTCGCCAAAAGGATTCGCCGGTCGAGTGCCTGCCCCTCTCCGTGAACTCCCATGCAGAGAGTTTGGCCGAATTGGACGCGGCCCGGCAACGCGCCCGCAGCCGACGGTCCCTGTGCTACAGTTCGCGCTCAATTCCTGTGCCCGGAGGCGAACTCCCCCACATGAAAGCCATGGTCCTGCGCGGAAAGACTCTCGCCATCGAATAAGTTGCCCGGCCCGCGCCCGGCGGGCTAAACTAACTATTAGTCCCACCGAAACTA
>CAYUVT010000202.1:0-5418 GCA_964448165.1 uncultured Anaerolineaceae bacterium
TGGCGGCGTCGAGCTCGGCGATCCAGGTGGGGACCCAGCGGTCGGGGTTGACGCAGTGGCGGCCGAGAAGGAAGAGGGCGAAGTGGAGGTCGATGACCGGGGCGATGGCGATGTGCAGGCCGGCCGTTGGTTGGTCGGGGCCGATTTCGGAAGGCATTGTTCTTTAACTATATCCCTAACTCGCGGGGAATGCAGCAGGCGGCGGGCACTGGGCATTCGGAGCCGGACCGGAAACACGTTGGCAATGTAATGGGGGCGTGCCACTCGCATAGGAGTAGTCCCGCATATGCGCCCTTCCCGGGTAGTTCGAGGATACACGTGAGCCTCCAATCGGACGGGGCATCCCAGGAACTCAGGAACTCACCTCCCATGCGCATACGTCTCCGCGAAAAACTCCTGGCCGGGTTCGGCGCGGTCATCGCCTTGCTGGCGGTGGTCGCGGTGCTCGGCATCATGCAGCTGCAAAGCGCTTCAAACCGCACCAACTCCCTCTATCGCGAGAACGTGCTCGCCGTGCAGTACGCGTTGAGCACCAACGTGAACATGATCGCCAGCGCCCGCGAAGAAAAGCGCGCGTTTCTCACCGAGGACATGGCGAAGCGCGCGCCGCTCATCGAGCAGGCACGGACGGAGATCGCGAAGGCGAAGGACTACATGGCGCGCTACCACGAGACCTTCGCCACCACCGCCGATGCGGAACAGTGGGCGGCAGTCGAAGAGAAGGTGAACAAGGTCATCACGGCGCGCGAGGAAGTCCTCGACCTCCTCGAACAGGGCAAGGATAAGGAAGCCCTCGCGGCCGCGGGCGCGATGACCGAGATGATCACCGAGGCGAACAAGGCCCTGGATGAAGCCGGCCAGTTCAACGCGGACCTTGCATCGGAGTCGAAGGACGCGGCGGCGAGCGCGGCGGCGAGTTCGCGCACCATGATGATCAGCATCTCGGTGGTGGCCGCCCTTATCGGGTTCGGCATCGCCTATTGGCTCGCCCGGGGTATTGCCGGCGCGGCCGGGCAGGCAGCCGCCGCGGCGGACTCCATCTCCCGTGGCGACGTCAACGTCAAGGTCGATGTGAAGTCGAAGGACGAGATGGGCGACCTGGCCAGGTCGTTCACCGAGATGACCGCCTACCTGAGCGAGATGGCCGCTGCCGCGGAGGCCATCTCGAATGGCGACCTGACGACCAGCGTGACGCCGCGCGGTTCCGACGACGCCCTGGGCAGGTCGTTCACCGAGATGACCGCCTACCTGAGCGAGATGGTCGCTGCCGCGGAGGCCGTCTCGAACGGTGACCTGACAGCGAACGTGCGGCCACGGGGCGAAACGGACGCGCTCGGCAACGCGCTTTCGCGGATGGTCACCAACCTGCGGCAGCTCATCGGCCAGGTGAAGGAGAACTCCGACAGCATCCTGAACGCGGCCGTCCAGCTCGGCGAATCGAGCGACCAGATGGCGGCGGCCACGGGCCAGATCGCCACGGCGATCAACGAAGTCACGCGCTCGGCGGTCTCGCTCAGCGGGCTCTCGCAGGATTCGGCGCGGGAGATCGAGCGGGTGGCTTCGGGCTCGCAGCAGGTTGCCGCCGGCGCGGCCACGTCGGCCGATTCAGCCGCCCAGTCGCGGCAGGAAGCGGTCGAGATGGGCGAGCGCATCCAGGTGGTGGCCACCGCTTCGAAGGAAGTGGCGCAGGCGGCCGAGGAATCGCGCAGCGCGGCCCAGCAGGGTCAGCAGGCGGTCGGCAAGGCCGTCACCTCTATGGAATCGATCGCGATGGCGGTCCAGCGGGCATCGCGGACGGTGGACCAGCTGGGCGAATACAGCCAGCAGATCGGCGACATTGTGAAGGCGATCGACGAGATCGCGGCCCAGACCAACCTGCTGGCGCTGAACGCTGCCATCGAGGCGGCCCGGGCCGGCGAACAGGGACGCGGCTTCGCGGTGGTGGCCGAGAACGTACGGTCGCTGGCCGAGCGTTCGAGCGAATCGACCAAGGAGATCGCGGACCTGATTGCGAAGGTGCAGCAGGGCACGCAGGAGGCGGTCGAAGCGATGGCGGTTGGTGTGCGCGATGTGCAGGAAGGCCAGCGCATCACGGAGGAGGCCGGCAAGGCCCTCACCAGCATCATCGGGACGGTCGAGCTTTCAGCGACGCGGATGCAGGAGATTGCGCGCGACGTGCAGGGGCTGGCCTCTGGCGCGGAGCGTATCATCGCCTCGGCCGAAGGGATCGCCGAGCTCGCGAAGGAATCGGCAGCCGGCGCCGGCGAGATGGCGGCGGGCACCACACGGGTGACCGAGGCGATCATCCAGGTTTCGGCCACGAGCGAGCAGACGAGCGCCTCGGCGGAAGAGGTTTCGGCTTCGACCGAAGAGCTCTCGGCCCAATCCGAGGAGCTGGCGGCGACAGCAAACCAGATGCGGGAGATGGCGGAAGCCCTGCAGCGGGCCTCCTCCCGGTTCAAGCTGGCGTAGCGCCCCGGCGCACGGGGGAAGTCCTGTCTGAGACAACACCGCCCGGGAGGGATTCCTTCCCGGGCGGTGTGTTGTTGTGGAACGGGTGGGGTCGAGCGCGGGCGAGGGCTAGCCGCGGCGGACCGCTGCCCAGCCCATCCCGGCGAAGCCGATGATGGCCAGCGACGCCAGGCTCGCGATCCAGAGCGGACTGAAGCCGTAATCCGTCCCCGCCGTGTTCCCCAGGCTGGGCACGCGCGGCGTGGGGGTGGGGGCAACGGCGGTGGGCGTGGCCGAAGTGACGGTCAGGTCGACCTGGTTCAGCTCCCAGTTGCGCCACGGCGCGGTCTGCGCGGCGAGCCGGCCGCCGACGTAGAACGAGACCGTGGACCCATCGGTGCCGCAGTTCGGGGCGGTGGTGGGATCGAGCGCGGGCGAATCGACCGCGTAGCGCGCCTGGCCACCGCTCAGGAACACGCTGGTGACACCGCAGGTGCTGGCGCCAATGCGGACCTCGACGACGGTGCCCGCAGGCGCGGGCGCGCCATCGACGGTGACGCTGCCCACGAAGCGGGAGGGTGGGTTGGGCGGCGATTGCGCCAGCGAGACCGAGAAGCTGGCCAGCGCGAGGAGAAGGGCCACAGCCAGCGTGATCCCTGGCCGGGTGATGGTGCGGGTTGCGCTCTTCATGGGTTGTTGTTTCCTCTGCGTGCTAGTTGGCGAGAACGGTCCAGGTGGCACCGCTTGAGCTGTTGATGGCGAACCAGTAGGCCTCGCCCCTGGTGAAGGTCGTGAAATCGTTCGCACCGGGCACGCCGGCACTCCCGGGGAAGTAGCCCTCGAACCGCTGCTGGGCGTTATTGTACTTGAAGATGGCGGTGACAATCCCGGAGACATCATTCGTCGCGGGATTCGGTGGCGTTTCCTGTCCTGCGAGGGTGGATGCGATGTTCGCACCGTTCGCGCCCGTCCACACGATTAGCGTCCAGCGGAAGTAGAGCGTGAACGTCGTCGTGGTGCTGGCGTAGGTGTAGTCGTCGGCGGCGCTGTTCGGGCTCGTGCCCACCGGGGTGACGACGCGGATATCGACCGTGCCGGAGCCCGCCGGCGACACGACGGTGATGGTCGTGTCGTTCGTGACCGTCGGCGTGAGGGTGGTGGAGCCGAACGTGACCGAGGTCGCGCCGGTGAAGCCGGTGCCGGTGATGGTCACGGTGGTGCCCCCCGCAGCCGGGCCGGTGGTGGGGCTGATCGAGGTGATGATGGGGCCGCCCCCGTAGACGAAATCATCGGCGGCGGTGTTCGCGCTGGTGCCTGCCGGAGTGGTGACGCGCACATCGACGGTGCCGGCGGCGTGCGCGGGCGAGGTGGCCGAGATGGTGGTGTCGTTCGTGACCGTGAAGGTGGTGGCGGCGGTGCCGCCGAAGGTGACCGCGGTGGCGCCGGTAAAGCCCGAGCCGGTAATGGTCACGGCCGTGCCGCCGGTGATGGGGCCGGCCTTCGGATTCACGGCGGTGACCGTCGGCCCTCCGGTATAGGTGAAGTTATCGGCCGCGGTGTTGGCGCTGGTGCCGGCCGGCGTCGTCACCAGGATGTCGACAGTGCCGGCGGCGTGCGCGGGCGAAGTGGCGGTAATGGTGGTGGCGTTCACCACGGTGAACGCGGTCGCGGCCGTGCCGCCGAAGGTGACGGCGGTGGCGCCGCCCAGGTTGGTGCCGGTGATGGTGACCAGTGTCCCGCCTGCAGCCGGCCCGGTAGCCGGGCTAATGGCGGTGACGGCCGGGACATCCTGGTAGGTGTAGTTGTCGGCGGCGGTGTTGGCGCTGGTGCCGAGCGGGGTGGTGACGAGCACATCGACCTGCCCCGCGGCGTGGGCGGGCGCGGTGACCGTGAGGGTCGTGTCGTTCACAACCGTGAAGGCAACCGAGGTGCCGCCGAAGTTGACCGAGAGCGTGCCCGTGAAGCTGAGACCGGTGATGGTGACGGTCGTGCCGCCGGTGGTGGGGCCGCTGGCAGGCGAAAGGCTCGTGACGGCCGGGACATCCAGGTAGAGGTAGTCATCGGCGATGGTGTTGAGGCTGGTGCCATTGGCAGGGTGCGAAACCGTGACATCGACCTTGCCGGCGGCGTGGGCGGGAGCCGTGACCGTGATCGTGGTGTCGTTCACGACGGTGGGGACGAGGATGGTGCCGCCGAAGTTGACGGCGTTCGCGCCGGTGAAGCCGAGGCCGGTGATGGTGACGGTGGTGCCGCCAGCGACCGGCCCGCTCGTGGGGCTCAGGCCCGAGACGACCGGCGCCTGGATGTAGGTGAAGTCGTCGGCGGGGGTATTGGCGCTGGTGCCTTCGCCGGGCGTGGTAACGAGCACATCCACGGCCCCGGCGGTGTGCGGGGGCATGGAGATGATGGTGAGCTGGGTGGGGCTGTTGTACGTCACGTTGACGGCGGTGCCGCCGACCGTGGCCGTGGACGTGTTGGTGAAGCCCGTGCCGGTGATGACCACCGAGTAGCCGCCCGAGGTGGAGCCGCTGCTTGGCGAGAGCCCGCTGACGGTTGGCGCCGCGGCCAGGGCGGGTGTGGCGCGCAAGGCGCCGGTGGCGATCAACGCGGCCAGGAGGGCGATCACTCCGATCCGGGGGATCGCCCGGGAGTTGAAGGTTATGCCGTGGTTCATGGCTGGTTCACGCTCCTCTTCTCCGGCGCATGCCGGGAGTGGCCAGCGTTTGGGCGCCGGCCACGCCTACTCTGGCGGGAGTGTGCACACAAAGTTGCAACCGAACGGCAACGGAGTGTAACAACAGCGTGAAATTTCGGGGCGTTGCCGTTACCTGAACCGGGCGGCAGGCGGGCGGAGCGGGCCTATCGCGCCATCCCGTGGTATTCCGGGTTCGGCATCACGCCGGCGCCGCTCATCAGGCGGTTGGTGTAGTTGAACATCGCGGTCACTTCGATGATGTCCCAGGTGTC
>CAYUVT010000203.1:0-5386 GCA_964448165.1 uncultured Anaerolineaceae bacterium
GTGTTCGGGCGAGGGCCGTCGCAGCGGGTCATGACTGACCCGCCTCGGATTGGGGGCAATTGCCTGGGGTGGCAGGTGCCGGTGGTAGGGGCGTATGGCGATACGCTCCTACGACGTGGCGGTTGCGGGGCGGGGGAGCGGGCAAACGGGCACTCCCGCCGCGTATAGTCCCGGCACAACTTGCCCGGGGAGTGCCGCGCCAGATGAGTTTGCCAGAGCCGATCGACCAGTCCGCCATGCTCGGCGGGCTCCGCTTTCATTACCGCGAGTGGCCGAACCCCGGCGCGCAGGCGCTGGTGCTGCTCCACGGCTTCACCGGGCACGCGCGGAGCTGGGACAGCTTCGCAGCGGCGATGCAGGCGGGCTACCACGTATACGCGCTCGACCAGCGCGGCCACGGCGATTCGGCCTGGGCCGAGGACTACAGTGTGGACGCGATGGTGGCGGACCTGGACCGGTTCGTGCGGGCGCTGGGGTTGAAACGGTTCGCGCTGCTGGGGCTCTCGATGGGCGGGCGCACGGCGTACCACTATGCGGGGACGCACCCGGAGGAGGTTGAGCGGCTGGTGATCGTCGACATCGGGCCGGACATCCACCCGGCGGGCGCGACCCGGATCAACACCGGCGTGCAGGCCTCGGACGTGTTCGCCAGCCCGGAGGAGGCGATCGCGCGGGCGCGGCAGGCGAACCCGAACGCCGACCCGCACGAGTCGGAGCACCGGACGCGGAACAACCTGATGCTGCTCGACGATGGGACGTGGACGTTCCGGTACGACCGGGGGCTGCGCTCGGGCGAGCGCCCGTTGCAGCGGCCGGACGCGGCGGCGGCCTGGGCGCTCCTGGAGAAGATCGCGGCGCCAACGCTGCTCATCCGGGGCGAGCTGAGCGACGTGCTCGCGCCGGAGACCGCCGAGCGGATGGTGCGGACGATCCGGGATTGCCGGTTCGCCCAGGTTGGCGGTTCGGGGCATTCGATCCCGCTGGAGCGCCCGGCGGGGTTCCTGGAGGCCGTGCGGACCTTCTTGTAGAGGTTCCGCCGGGAAGAGAGGGCCGCGAGCGATGCAGGGCGGGGCGGCGGGCGATGGCCTGACACAGCTCAGCTCCTTCTCCCTTCCCGCCTGCCCGACTATCCTCCAACGACACTCATGCGCCCGGGAGGCACGCGATGTCCCACCTGTTCGATATCTCTGGCAAGGTCGCGCTCGTCACCGGGGGTTCCCGGGGGATCGGGTTGATGATCGCGCGCGGCTTCGTCGAGGCTGGCGCACGGACGTACATCTCCTCGCGGAAGGCCGATGTTTGCGACGCCGTCGCCGCGGAGCTTTCGCAATCGGGCGAGTGCATCTCGATCCCGGCGGATCTCGGCACGGAGGCGGGGTGCCGTTACCTGGCGGGGGAGATCGCGAAGCGGGAGCCCAGGCTCCACATCCTGGTGAACAATGCCGGGGCAACCTGGGGCGCGCCGATGGCGGATTACCCCGACGACGCCTTCGACAAGGTGATGAACCTGAACGTGAAGGGGGTGTTCCACCTCACCCGCTTCCTGGTGCCACAGCTCGAGGCGGCAGCCAGCGCGGCCGACCCCGCGCGGGTCATCAACATCGGTTCCATCGACGGTCTGCAGGCGCCGGCGATGGAGACCTACGCGTACTCATCGAGCAAGGCGGCGGTCCACCAGCTGACGCGGCACATGGCCCACGCGCTGGCGCCAAAGAAGATCGTTGTGAACGCGATCGCCCCGGGGCCCTTCGAGAGCAAGATGATGGCCGAGACGCTACGCCGGTTTGGCGAGGGCATCCGCGCTTCGAACCCGCTCGGGCGCATCGGCGAGCCCGACGATATGGCGGGCACGGCCATCTTCCTGTCCTCCAAGGCGAGCGCCTACATCACGGGCGCGGTAATCCCTGTGGATGGCGGGATCTCCACGCGCCACCAGTAGGCAACCCGCAGGAGCGGCCAGCCCGCGCCGGCCACCGCCTCCGCCCGGCCTACTCCCGGGCGACCATGGGCAGCCGGAGCTTGAAGGGCCGCGGATCGGGACTGCCGACGGGTGTGACGACCGTGGCGCTGTTGCCGGCGCTGAACTGGTCGTTGGTTTGTGAGACCACGCCAATCGTGGCGGTGATGGGCTGGATCCGGCCAGGGCTAACTTTCACGACGATCGTCACGGCCGCCGAGGCGCCAGCCGGGAGCGAAGCGCCCGTGCAACTGACGCTCGACGAACCGGATGGCGATGGTTTCACGCACATCCAGCCGGCCGGCGCGCTGACCGATTCGAAGACTGTCCCTTCGGGCACTCCCATGAAGACGCGGGGTGACGATGCGGCATCCGGTCCGGCGTTGGTAACCGTGGCGGTGTAGGTGAGCAGCCCGCCGGGAGCGGCGGTGGCCGGCTGCGCGGAGAGCCCCGCCGAGAGGTCGGCGTTGACCTGGCGCAGCACGGTGAGCACCACGTCGTTGCCGGCGCCGCCGGGCGCCCGGTAGGAGATCCCGAAGACATAGCCCCCGGCGACGAAGGTGGCGCCCTCGGGCAGGCCGTAGAAGGCACCCTGGACGGCCGCTCCACCGAGCGTCTTGATGATCGTGAACGTATCGCCGACAGCCGGGACGTAGCCGAGGTCGATCTCGAGCATGGTCGCGTTCGGGGTGAGGCTCACCGGCCCATCGACGGCAAGCTGGCCGTAGCCGGCCCCGGCAACCGGGCCATCGAGGTCGACCTTGAAGCGGCCGCCGGTGAAGGTCGCGCCGCCGGTGGTGGCCAGGATGCCGGGTGCGGCGCCCGAGCCCGGCCACACCAGCCCGCCCGTGACTTCGATGGGGCCGGTCGTGCCGGTCCCGCGCAGCCAGCCATCGCGCTTCACCGTTGCCGTGCCGGGGGTGGTGGTGTTCCAGGTGAGGTTCCCGTGGTCGGCGGTGATGGGCCCGGCGAAGGTCCCGGAGCCATCGACCTGGAGCTTGCCGCCGCCCACGAGGGTGAGGGCCGCACCGGGGGCGGCCTGGTCGAGTCCACCGAGCACGAGCGTTGATTGGCCCACACCGATGACCACCGCGCCGCTGATCGTGACCGCGGCGGCCGCGTTCGTGCCCGAAAGCGACTGGAGCGCGCCGAGGCCGGAGACGCCCGCGCCCGCGAGCAGCACCGGCTCGCCGCCAATATCGGCGAAGCCAGCGAGCTGGAGCGTGGCGCCGGGCGCGACGGTGGTGCCGCCGCTGGTGGCGCCGAGGCCGGTGCCGCTGGTGACGAGGAGGGCGCCGCCGCTGATGGCGGTGGCGCCGGTGAAGGTGTTGGCGCCGGTGAGCGCCATCCGGCCGGAGACCTGGGCGACGCCGCCGGGGCCGCCAACGGCCATTTCGACCACGTTTGTCTCGCCGGCGGGGGCTTCGTTGCGAAGCTCTCCCGTCACATCGAAGGCGTTGCCCTGCAGGCGATAGCCATCGCCGGTGAAGCGCACGGTGGCGAAGGCGGTGCCGGCCGCCAGGTCATTCGTGTTGGTCTTGCGGGCGGCGCCAGCGGGGAAGACGAGGGTATCGCCGGGGGCGGGCACGCCGGTATCCCAGTTGGCTGCGTCGGACCAGTTGGGGGTTGGGCCGGCGCCGGTCCAGGTCCGTGTCGAGGCGGCGCTGGCGGTGCCGGCGGAGGCGCCAAGGAGCGCGGCCAGCAGCGCGGCGGCGAGCCACCAGGCCAGTGCGCGTTGTCTCACGGGTCACCTCCCGCCAGGCGTGGATTGCCATCGTACAAGACGCTGGAAGGGCCGTGGATGTTCCTTTCCTTCGGGGTGCGGGCGCCGGGGAAGGGTGGGGGCATGCCGCGACAGGCCGCCCCGGCCGGCGCTGTTCTATACTCCGGCGCGCACACCACCCCCGAGGTTACGTATGTCCGACATGATGTCCGCCTGGGAGATGGCCGACGGCATCCGCGCAAAACGCTTTTCCGCGCGTGAGGTGCTCGATGCCGCACTCGCCCGGATCGACGCCAAGAACCCGGGACTCAATGCCTTCATCGCCATCTACCCGGAGGCCGCGCGCGAGCAGGCCGGCGCGGTAGATGCGGCGATCGCCCGTGGGGAGGACCCGGGCCCCCTTGCCGGGGTGCCCATCGGCATCAAGGACCTCGAGCCGGTGAAGGGGATGCTCTTCACCGAGGGGTCACGCGCCTACGAGGGGCGGATTGCCGACCGGGACGGTGTTTCGGTTTCGCGGCTGAAGGCGGCGGGGGCCGTGGTGGTGGGAAAGACGAACACGCCGGAGTTCGGCTACAAGGGCTTCACCGAGAACCAGCTCTGGGGGCCGACCCGCAACCCGTGGGACCCCACCAAAACGCCGGGCGGATCGAGCGGGGGGAGCGCGTCTGCGGTCGCCGCGGGGATGGTGCCGCTGTGTTCGGCGAGCGATGGCGGCGGTTCGATCCGCATCCCGGCCTCGTTGACGGGGTGTTACGGCATCAAGCCGACGGCCGGGCGGATCCCGCGGGCGCAGGCACACGCGCCGACCTGGGGCGTCTTCAGCACGCTGGGGCCGATGGCGCGGACGGTGCGCGATTCGGCCCGGTACCTGGACGTTACAGCGGGGCCGCACCCGAACGACCTGGACGCGCTCGATTCGACGGGGCACGCCTTCGAGGCCGCGGTGCTGGGGCAGCCGCCCCGCCTGGAGCGCATCGCCTACAGCCCGGACCTGGGCTACGCGGTGGTCGACCCGGAGGTCGTGAACGTGACGCGGGCAGCCGCGGCGGCGCTGGCCGGGGCGCTTGGCGCGGAGCTGGTGGAAGCCGGGCCGGGCTTCCCGGACCCGATCGAGTGGTGGCTGAGCATCGCCGCCTCGGGCGATACCCGGCTGGTAGATGCGATGACGCCGGAGGAGCGTTCGCGGCTGGAGCCGGGATTCGCGCGCTTTGCGGAGGTAGGGCGCACGATCACGGCGGTGCAGATCGCCGAATCTCTCGAATGGCGGCACCAGGTGAACCGGATGATGACCGCGTTCTTCGAGCAGTACGACCTGCTGCTGACCCCGACGACGGCGACGACGGCGTTCATCGCGGAGGGCCCGCCGCCACAGGAGATCGCGGGGCGGAAGGTGGGGCCGTCAGGGTTCATCCCCTTCACCTACCCGTTCAACTTCACGGGCCACCCGGCGGCCTCGTTGCCGGCGGGGCTTTCCGCGAACGGGCTGCCGATCGGGTTGCAGGCGGTTGCGCCGCGCTACGCCGATGCGTTCTTGCTCCAGGTGAGCGCGGTGTTCGAGGCGGCGCGGCCGTGGAGCTACCCGGCGTAGGCAGTGGCGCGGGAGTGGGGCGGTGGGGGCGTATGGCGAGGCGCCCCTGCCACGTGGAGGTGCGGGGCGGCGGCAGGGGCCTGGCGGTGCCGGGTGCGGCGCCGGGAATGGGGGT
>CAYUVT010000204.1:0-5359 GCA_964448165.1 uncultured Anaerolineaceae bacterium
GCGATCTCCTTCATGACGTCGGTGCCCTCGTCTTCAGCGAGCACCTTTCGCGCCGTGTAGGCGGCGAAGAGAAGCGCTATCACGCCCGCCCCAAGCGCGATGAGGAGATTCTCCATGTGGTCCCCCGTGTGGTGATTTTGGTACGTGCGCCCGGGGCGACGATCCAACCCGGTAAAGCGCCGTGAATGCTACCAACCGGGGGGGATAGGGGAAATGGCTGGTCCCATTTCGCACGAGGCGCCCGGCGGTTGCATAGTGTTGGCAGACCGGCAAGCGCGGAGGCTTATGTGCGAGAAGTTGCGGAACTCAACGGGGATGGCATCGCGTCAGAGCTGCGGGAGGCCATCCACGCCATCAACGAGGCGCTCGGTTCACCCGTGACCTTCCGGCCCATTGACTGGACGCTGGAGCGGAGGGAGGCATCGGGCGTGGCCCTTGAAGAGGGGATCGAAGCGACACGAGAACTCGGCGCGGCGATGAAGTACCCGACGGTGACGGAGACGGTGAGCCCGAACCAGGTGTTGCGCGATCGGCTGGGGCTTTCAGTGATCCATCGCCCGTGCCGGAGCTATCCGGGAGTCAGCAGGAACTACACGGGCAACATCGACCTTCACGTGGTGCGGGTGGCGACGGGGGGGACGTATGAGGATGCCGGCATGCGCATCGGGTATCACTCGGCGGTGAGCATCAGGGTGATGGAGCGGACACCGGTGGAACATGCGGCGCACTTCGCGTTCCGGCTCGCCGAGCAGCACCGCCACGACGTGGTTTCAACGAGCAAGTACACGATTCAGCGGGCGGCTGACGGGCTGTTCGAAGAGGTGGTGGCGGAGGTAGCGAAGGAATACCGGAACACAACGCACACGCGGGAACTGTTCGATTCCCTGCTGGCCAAGCTGATCATCAGACCCGAACGTTTCGATGTGATCGTCTGCCCGAATGAATATGGGGACTTCCTGAGCGATATGGTGTACGGGCTGATCGGGTCGATCGGACTGGGGGCGAGTGCGTCGTATGCGTTCACGCCGAGCCACCAGCCGAGTGTGGGGATCTTCGACCCGGCGGGCGGGACGGCACCGGACATCGCGGGGAAGGGCATTGCGAACCCTTCGGGAGCGATCGAGGCTTATGGCTACCTGCTCCAGTTCTGCGGGCAGTTCCAGGCCGGGCGGCGATTGGTCGACGCGGTGCACGATTGCATTGCCAGCGGAGAGAAGACGGGCGACCTTGGAGGCACGCTGAATACCATGGAGTTCACGCAGGCGGTCATCCGACGGGCGATCCCGGTGGTGTAGCCCTGCACCGGCCCCCTGCAGGACCGGGACGCGCCTGACGCCCGGTCGCGGCTATGAACCGCTGGCCGCGCGCCGCTGGACGATGGCCATGGTGAGGTCGCCACGGGTCTTTTCGAGGATGCCGCGGGTCTGGTCGGTGGTGCGGCGGAGGCCGCCGGTCATGGCATCGGGGTAGTCGATCGTGACAACGACGGAGTAGATGTCGTCCATGGCATCGAGGAGGTCTTCGCACCCTTCGTCGTTGCCGGCGCGGAGGCGGTCGAGGATGGCGCGGCGCAGCTCGCCAACGGCCTCGGCGATGCCGTTGAGGTAGGCGGGGTACTCAACGCCCAGCTCTTCGGGCGAGGGGATGGGGCCTCCGCGGACGAGGGCCAGGGTGGTGCGCGCCTCGGCGTATTCCTTTTGGGCATCGTGAAGGAAGCCGGCGTGGTAGACATCGGCGTGGCCCTGGAGCGCGGCGACGGCATCGTCGCGGACGCGGCGGGCTTCATCGAGCATGCTTTCGGCCTGCTCGAATTCCCCGCGGTGGACCGAGCGGATGGCGTTGGCGCTCATGCGGATGATGGCGCGGCTGGCGGAGAGCGCCTGCTCGCGGGCGGCGTTCTTGGCAGCGAAGTGGTCGAGGATGCGCGGGATGATGGTTTCGAGCGGTGAGGTGTCGCTCATGTGCGCGGGGATCCCCCTGTTTGCTGGAACGCGGAGCGGGTTAGAGGTCCTTCACGGGCTCGGGGAGTTCGCCCTCGCGGGCGGCGTCGATCATCTCGCGGGCGCCTTCGGGCAGGTCCATGCCGTATTCCTCGAAGCGCTTTTCGACCCAGGAGCCGATCTGGCGAGGGTCGCGGTAGGCATCGGGGCCACCGCCATCGGCGGGGTCGCCGTACTTATCGATGATGTCGGCACGGGTGTAGGTGCGTGCGAACTTCGAAACGAGGCGTGAGGTCCGGGCGCTGCCGCAGTGTTCGCAGGGCGGCTGCACCTCGGTGTCAATCTTCCGGGTGAAGTAGTTGGTGACCTTGCCGCAATCGCCGCAACGAAACTCGTAGATAGGCATAGATTCATTTTCGGAGGGGGATCGGCGATTGTCGATCCCCCTGGGAGTTCACTTTGCCGGGTCGAGGATGTCCTTGAAACCGTAGCGGTTGTGCGGGCCCATGAGGATGATTTCGTAGATGCCGATGCCCTTGCGCCGGCCGGCGGTTACCTGAGAAACCTGCTGGACATGGAGGTTCGCCATAGGGGGCTCGGCGGCAAGGTCGTATTGGCCGCCGTCGACCTCGTTGGGGCCCACCCACATGCCATGGCCCCATTTCGGTTCGCCGTAGCCGATGCCCTTCATGAGGAAGGAGTACATGGGCTTGATTTCGATGGCGAGTTCCTTGCCCTTCGGAGGGCGCAGGGTGATGGTGCCGGATTCAAGCCAGCGGGTCCCCTTCTTGAAGCGGAGGTCGTGATCGACTTCGGTTTCCTCCATCGAGGCATCGGGATAGGGGGTGAGGATCACGCCGGACTGGTGCCAGCGGGAGCCATCGGCGTTTTCGGAGACGGTGAAGAGGGTGCAGAGGTCGTCGAAGTTGAGAGGAGCCCAGTTCCAGAAGAACTGTGGGGCTTCGGCGGGTGGTGCGCCGCGAGGGTCGCGGCCACCGACATTCCGGATGCCCCAGGAGTGGTCGCGCGAGCCCCACCAGGTGTCCTGGCCCAGGTCCCAGGACTGGCCGCCGGCGGAAAGCTTGCCCGACCAGGCTCCGTGCTGGGTGATGCGGGTGTAATCCATGACGGGGACGTTGCGGGACATGCGGAAGAAGTGTGGTTCTTCGGCCGGGAGGGAGCGCGCCTGGCACAGGAGGTCGGCGGTGATGCCCCATTTGTTTTTCGCGATCCGGATGCGGTATTTCTTGAGCGGCTCGACGACCTGGACGGAGATGGGGCCGACTCGCGTATCCATGCGGTCGCTGCCAAGGAGACGGGACGCCCGGACGAAGTACTGGGTCCCCTTGGAGACGACGCTGAAGGCGGCATCCATGATGCCGAGGTTCGGGTAGACGCCCATAGCGAGGGCGAAGTAGACCTCGCCATCGCGGCGGTAGCCGTTGAAGAAGTAGCGGTCGTAGAAATTGCGGTCGCTGGTTGCGACGCGGTCGAAGGTGTAGGGGGTCTGGTGGATGAGATAGTCGTCGGCGGGAGTGATGGCCACGGTGTGCTCCGGGAGGGGATGGCTTGCGCGGGGAGCCTACCGGAGGGAGGGAGAGGGGGTCAAAGCGCGGCGGATTGCGAAAGGGCCGGCAGAAATCTGCCGGCCCCCTGGTGAGACGTGGTGCGGAAGACGGCCCGGGTTAGGCGGGGCGGCCCTGCCAGGTGGGGTCGGTCTGGTCGAACCATGCTTCGGTGCCGGCCTGGTGGCTGGTGACGAAGGGTGCGGTCTCGGCTGGCTTGAAGTAGTTCCAGCGGAGGTTGCGGGTGAGGCCGACGAGGGTGTAGGGGACGCCAGCGCCGTAGTTCTTCAGGAGTTCACGCATGACCTCCTTGTTCATCTCCTGGCGCTTGGCGATGTCGAACTCAGCGACGATGGAGTTCGTGAGCTGGTCGACCTTGTCGATCTTCACACCGTATTGCTGGAACTGCGGCTGGGCCGAGTTGTAGGTGAGGTAGTTGAGGAGAGACGGTTCGGGGTCGGTGATCTCGGTGATCCAGCCGTACCAGATGTTGTTCTTCCCGTTGCCGTATCCCTGCTTGACGATCTTCCCGGTGATAGTCGAGTAGGGCTCGATCTTCGCCGTGAAGGTGTTGCCGAGGACCTTCTTGAGCTGGGCGGTGATGAGGGCTGCGCCGCCAGAGTAGAGGCCCTCCCAGATATCCGGGATGTCGACGATGATTTCGCCGAGGGCGGGGCCACCACCGGCCTCCCACATCTTCTTGGCTTCGGCCTCATCGGCGGCACGGTCTTCGAGGTAACCGGGGAACTTGATGAGCTCGGCCTCGGTAATGGCGAAGGCGGACTGGGTGGGCGGGTTGTTGCCGGAAAGGACACCCTTGCCCTGGAGGAGGGAGTTGATGATCGAGCGCCGGTCGAACGCGCGGAAGATAGCGCCGATGAGGTTTGGGTTGTTCCACGGGGCGGCGCCGCCGTAGTAGGTGCCGGCCTGCGGGTTGGCCGAGAAGTTTTTCGTCTCGGTGATCTTGCCTTCGAAGCGCTTGAGCAGGTCTTCGGCAACAGTGTTCGCATTGGGAGCGAAGGTATCGAGCTGCTTCTGCTCGAAGGCCGCCTGCTGGGCCGCCTGGTCGGTGAAGAGGTTGAGGTACTTCACGCCGTCCCAGTTGACCTGCTTGTAGAACTTTTCGTTGCGGACGAGGCTGAGGGTGCCTTCGGCCTTGAAATCGGTAAGGACGAAGGCGCCGGTGCCGATGACAAGTTCGGCCTTGAGGTTGGCGTAGTCCTTTTCGAAAGCAGCGATGGCCTCGGGCGCCTGGACCTTGGTGTAGGCGCCAGCAAGGACGTTCTGGAAGAACGGGTCGGGCCGCTTGAAGGTCACCTTGACCGTCTTGGCGTCGACCGCCTCCACCTTGTCGACAGTCTGGAACGCCGACTTCCGGTAGAAGTTGGGGTCGGCGGTGCCATCGGCGAGCTTACCGGCCACGTTGCGCTGGATGAACTTGACGATGTCCTCGGCGTTGGCCGCGCGGCCGTTGACCGGTGGCTTGTTGTGCCAGAAGACGTTGGGCCGGAGGGTATAGACAGCCGTTTGCGGGTCGGGCTGCTCCCACTTCTCGGCAAGTGCCCCGCCAATGACGCCTTTGGTGTAGCTATCCCATTGGAGAACGCCAAGGTTGGTCCAGCCGAAGAGCGTGGAGACCGGCGTGAAGCGGGAGCGGTCGAGGTCGAAGGTATCCCAGGTGTTGCCGGCGCTGGTGAAGCGGACAGTGCCACCTTTTTGCTTGGCGGCCTGGGTTGGCGATGGTGCAGCGGTCGGCGAGCCAGCGGGAGTCTGTCCGCCGGCCTGGGTGGCGGTGGCTTCTCCGCCGCCGTCGTCGTCATCGTCGTCGCCGCAGCCGACGAGGCCGAGAGCGGC
>CAYUVT010000205.1:0-5307 GCA_964448165.1 uncultured Anaerolineaceae bacterium
CCCGCTGGTTCCCCATCGGCAGAGAGGATGACGCCGGGGACTTCGCCGCGTTCGACGAGGGAGCACATGGCCTGGCGGTTTGGCTCGCCGCGGTTGGCCTGGTATTCCTTGCCCGTCTGGCGGAACCACATGCACCAGCAGCCGCCGTAGGCGCCGTTAGGGCCGAACAGGCGCTCGAAGCCGGCCCAGCGCTCGGGCGTGAGGGGATGCCATTCGTACGCGGTCATGGGGTTACCCCGGGTTTGCGTAGACAACGCGTCCGGAGCGGATGACGTAACGCACGCGTTCGAGGTCTGCGAGGTTTGCGGTCGGGTCCCCCTGCACAATGAGGAGGTCAGCGAGGGCGCCAGGGGCGATGACGCCGAGGTTGCTCAGGCCAAGTAAACCGGCGGAGCGGCTGGTGGCGAGCTTGAGGACCTCCACGGGTGAAGAGCCGGTCGCCTCGCGGAGGACTTCCATGCCGGCCGCGAGGGCTTCGTGCGGTACGCCGGGGATGCCGCAATCGGTGGACATGACCACGGGGCAGCCGGAATCGAGGAAGGCCCTGAGGATGTGGGCGCGCTGCTCGCGGCGGCCGTCGTCGGGCCAGCGGCGGTATCCGATGGAGACGGTGGGCGAGACGACAATGCCCCTGGCGGCGATGGCATCGATGAGCGGCTGGTCGAAGTCGTAGCCGCCGGGTGTGGTGAAGGAGCAGTGCTCGATGCCATCAACACCGGCCTCGACGGCGACCCGGATGCCATCTGTGCCGTGGGCGTGGGCGGTGACGCGGCGGCGCAGGCGGTGGGCTTCTTCCACGCAGGCGCGGAGCTCATCGGCGGTGAACTGCGGCGCGAAGGTGTTGGTGCGGGGAGTCATGTTGCCGCCGGTGGCCATGACTTTGATCCAGTCGACTCCCGCCTTGACGTGCTCGCGGACGGCCTTGCGGATGCCAAGTTCGCCATCGCATTCGCCGCCCATGAACCAGCAGTGGCCCCCGGTGGTGGTGACCGGGGCGCCGGAGACGAGCAGGCGAGGACCTTCAGTGAGTCCCGACGCGACCGCGTCGCGGAGCTCGATGGCGAGCGGTGTTGGCGCGCCAAGGTCGCGTACGGTCGTGATGCCCGCTTCGAGCATGCGGCGGCTGTTGGCGGCCATGCGCAGGAGCATCCGGGCGGGCGTGTCGGCATCGAAGGTGGCGCGCCAGCCCGGGGTGGCATCGAAGCAGAGGTGGGCGTGGGCTTCGATCAGGCCGGGGACCACCGTACAGCCGGAAGCATCGAGCGAGGCCCCGCCGCCGATGTCGCGTCCGCAGGCTTCGATGCGCTCGCCGTCGATGGCGATGGTTGTCTCGACCGCCGAAGGGGAGAGTCCGTCCCAGGCCCGGGCGCCGCGGATGGTGAGGGTGGCCATGGAGCGGGATTCTACGCAGGCGTGGCACGATCGCGCTTGATGGAAGCGAAGTGGATCGATACCCACGCGCACGTGGACCGGTATCCGGCCGCTGAGCGCGCGGTGTTACTGCAACGGGCCCGGGAGGCAGGAGTGCTGGTTGTGGGGGTGGGCGTGGACGTGGAGTCGTCGCGAACGGCGTTAGGCACGGCAGGGATTGCCGGCGTGGCGGCGGGTGTCCACCCGCTCCGCGCCCCGGAGTGGGAGACCGGCGGGTTGCGGGAGCTGGCCTGCGCGCCCGGAGTGGTCGCGGTCGGGGAGTGCGGATTCGATGGGGCCGGGCCGGAGTGGGCAGTCCAGGAGGGCGCGTTCAGGGGGCAGTGCGAACTCGCGCGCGAACTCGGTTTACCGCTGGTCCTGCATATCGATGGCCCGGGCAGTTGGGATGCGCTGGTGGCCCATGGCGATGCGCTCGATGCGCTAACGGTTGTCCGGCACTACTTCGCCGGGGGGCGCGAACTGGCGGGCTGGCACGCGGAGCGGGGGCACTTCCTTTCGTTCGGAAGGCCCTTGCTGCGCCTTCCGGAGCTGCAGGCGGTCTGCCGCGACTACCCGCCGGAGCGCATCCTCGTCGAGACCGATAGCTACCCGCTTCCGGGGCGAACGACTGAGCCGCGGGACGTGGTGGCCGTCGGGGAGGTGGTGGGACACCTGCGGGGCTGGACGGGGGCGGAGACGCGCGAGCGGCTGTGGGAGAACAGCCTGGGCGCGTTTCCGAGACTCCGGGCCTAAGCCCGCGGGGATGCCCCTTCGAACGGGTTTTCGACGCCGTATTCGGCGGTGAGGATGCGGAGGAAATCGCGGGTTGGCCGCGAGAGGACGCGGTTGCGGGGGACGTGCACCCCGATTTCGCGCTGGGCGGGCTGTTCCATGTCGCGCAGGTCGACGGCGACGAGGGTGCCAGCTTCGCGCTCACGCATCACCGAGACGACGGGGAGGATGGCGACGCCCAGCCCCGCTTCGACCATGTGCTTGGTGGTCTCCATCGAGTCGAGTTCCATGACGGACTCCGGGACGACGCCGGCGCGGAGGAACATGCTGTAGGTAAGGCTGTGGTAGCTGGAGCCGCGTTCGAAGAAGAGGAAGGGCTCGCGGCCAGCTTCAGCGATCGTGACGCCGCGCTTCTTCGCGAACGGGTGGCTCGGGGCCACGACGAGGGTGAGGTCGTCGTTGAAGAGGTGGAGGGATTCCACCTCGGGATGCTGGGTGAAGCGGGTGACGGCGAGGTGCGTTTCGCCGGTGAGCATGCCCTCGATGATGTCCTCGGTCTGGCCGGTGCTGAGGTAGACGTGGACGCGGGGACGTTGCTCGCGGAACTTCTTCAGGATGGGCGGGAGGACGTAGGTGGCGATGGAAGAGGAGGCGCCGATGCGGATGCTGCCGACGTCGCCGTGGCGGACGGCCTCGATGGCATCGGTGCCCTCCTGGACGGCAGTGAGGGCGCGCTGAGCATGCGGCATGAAGGCG
The DNA here is from genome assembly GCA_964448165.1 of uncultured Anaerolineaceae bacterium. Lineage (GTDB taxonomy): Bacteria > Chloroflexota > Dehalococcoidia > Tepidiformales > Tepidiformaceae > Amarobacter. Next base: position 2,899 of record CAYUVT010000205.1, read on the forward strand.
TGGCCCGCATCGGTGAGGGTGACGCTGCGGCCAGTGCGTTCGAAGAGGCGCTCGCCAATTTCGCGTTCCAGAGATTGAATGCGGGCGGTGACCGAGGGTTGTGTCAGGAACAGCGCCTCGGCGGCACGGCTGAACGACCGGTGATGAGCCACCTGGATGAAGGCTTCGAGTTGCGCGAGTTCCAAACCGATTCTCCCCGGATCCGCTCCGTTGTTACTGTCTGTAGTAGTTAGCGTTGATCTCGATGAACTTTCGCGCATCCCCCTGGAGCGCATCTTCGTGGTAGATGGCGGTGACGGGGCAGGCGAGTTCGCACGCGGCGCAGTCGATGCACTGGTCGGGATTGATGTAGTACTGCGGCTCGTCGTCGGTCGAATGGATGCAATCGACAGGGCAGACATCGACGCAGGAGGCATCCTTCACGCCGATGCATGGTTCGGTGATGACATAGGGCACGGACGTCCTCCTAGAGGGTATCGGGGCGTACGCCAGATTTATACACGACGATATCGCCAAGCACCCGCGCCTGGCAGGCGAGGCGGAGGCGTGGGTCTTCGATCGAGCGTGGGCCGCGCTGGCGGAGGAGGTTCTGGCGCTCGTAGCGGCCCATGGTGGAGAGGCGGCCGATGCCGGAGACCACCTCCATGGCGCAGTTCGTGCACTCGCCATTCCTGGCGCAACCCACCGGCCAGAAGTAACCGCCGGCGTTGACTGCGTCCATCACGGTTTCGTTGGCGGGGGCCTCAACTTCGATGCCGAGGGGTTCCACTCGAATGCGGGGCACGATCTTATTGTCGATTTCCGGTTGTCGATTGTCGATCCCGGCTCAGTGGTGGTGGGCGGCGAGCTGGCGGGCGCGGCGCGTGGCCAGCTGGACCGTGCGGGCGCAGACGGTGGCGACGAGCAAGAGGCCGGCCATCGCGAGAAGCCCGGCGATGGTCAGGAGCCAACGCGACGGGGTGGAAGGAGCGTCTTCGAACAGGAAGGGGAAGGTGCGCAGCGGCCATGCGGCGAAGAGCAGGAAGAATGCGGTGGTGAGCGTGTTTTCCCAGGGGACGTAGCCGAGAGCGAAGCGGGCGAGCACGATGTGCGCCATGGCGATCATGAGGGGGATAGCGAACCCGAGCAGGAAGGTGTGGCGGATGGCGCCTTCCTCATAGATGCCCAGGTCGTGCCCGCCCGGGAGGATGGCGGTCGCGACAAGCAGGGCCGCATAGACCATCGCGCCGGCCCACGCCAGCGGGACGAGGACTGCGTAACGCGGGCCGCCCCGGGACCGCCGGAGGCTGGCCAGGATCCCGAACCAGGTGGCATAGGCCACGAGCGAGAAGGCGAACCCGGCATCGCCGATGCGGAGGAGCCAGGTGCGCCCGGGCAGGCCGCCGGGGCCAATGCCGAGGAGCCAGGCGACGATGCTGGCGTTGAGCGCGCCGTAGATGATGAGCTGGCGCGAGGCCGAAGGAGGCTGCAGGGCGAGGTGGCCTGCGAAGGCGCGGAGGCCGACCCCCATGATGGCCAGGGTGACGAAGCCGCGGAGGAAGACTTCGATTGTGGCGGCGGAGATATCGAGCGGCACGACCCCCGACTCCGCTGCGGCGGCCCCCGAGAGGGCCAGGCCCGCGGAGACTGCGAGCCAGGCGGCCGCGGCGCGCATGAAGTAAGGCTGCGGGTCGATGCGGATGGGCCGGGCGAGAGGGATGCGCCAGGTGAGGACAGCAAAGGCGGTAGCTCCGCCGAGGAAGAGGAGCGCCCCGGCGTAGGCGAGCAGGCCAATGCTGCCGTGCCAGACCTGGGCGGCCGAAAGGAGTATGGCTCCCGCTCCGAGGGAGGCGGGCACTCCAAGGCGGACACGGGCGGAAAACGGGGGGCGGCCGTTCAGGCGTACCAGGAATTCGAAGGCGAGGGCGACGACGAACGTGGCGACGAACCCGAAGACCTGGAGGCGGCCATGGCCCTGGACGCTCTGCGTCCAGCGCGATGCGCCAATGCTGGCTTCGGTGGCGGCGAGAATGCCAAGGACGAGCCCGGCAACCACGGCAATCAGCGAGCCCACCGCCATCCAGATGGCGAACAGCCACGGGTGGCGTGGGAGGGCGGGAGCCTGGATTCGCGGCGCGCGGACGACGATGGGTATTTCGAGGTTGGGAGATTGGTGAGTCATCTCCCTTCGACCATGGCCGGACGAACCGTGGCGGGATGCGACATTTGTCACGATTTCGGCGAGTTAATTCTGCGCGGCGAGATAGAGATGAGTGTTGATCGGAGCACCGACGCTATTGGATCAGCAGCGGCGACGTTCCGGCAGTGGCCTCCTCGCTTGCTGGGTGGGGATCAGGCCACCCGGGGTCAATTCGACTAGCAGGGTGCTGAAGAAGCCACGGGGTACGTCGGGTGGGGCGAGACATGACT
>CAYUVT010000206.1:0-5297 GCA_964448165.1 uncultured Anaerolineaceae bacterium
CTCGACCTGCTCTGCCGCGTGCCGCTGGAAGATGGGGGCGTGCGCTACCAGCTTTCCGAAGGGACGCACCACCACCACCTGGTGTGCCGGTCGTGTGGACGGTTCACCGAATTCACCGACCTGGAGATCGATGCCCGCATCCAGGAGCAGGCTGCCCTCCACGGGTTTCGGCTCCAAAGCCACAGCCTGGAGCTCTATGGGCTGTGCGCCCAATGCACGGAGCAGGGGCTGGCCGGGCCATAACCGGCATGGTCTACTTGGGGCCCCGGCCGGGGTGGCGGAATGGCAGACGCAGCCGGCTTAAACCCGGCGGCCGCAAGGCATGTGGGTTCGAATCCCGCCCCCGGCACCACCTTCAACGCCGCGGTCGTGGAGACACGCGAGGGCTCGGCGCCGGGTGCTGGCGGCGCGGGCGGGCGCGCAACCACCACCCAGTCTCGAGGCTGGCGGGTCGAGCACCTGTCCTGGGATAGGCGCCGAGCCCTCGGACGGGACTCTACCAGCGCCGCCCGGAGGAACGTACGTTCTTATGACGACGCCCTGCGTAAACTTTCCGCAAATCAGCTCACGCGGCGTTCGACTTCGTACGGAGTGGACGAGGTGACTGCCTGCCTGAACCGGTCGAACATCGTGTCGTAACGTCGGACGTTCGTGGCGCGGTGGATGCCCTGGTGTTCGCAGGCCGAACCGACCGAACAGCTCGCACAGCAGTATTCGCGCCCTGCCATGATGTGCGGCGGCGTAGTGTAGCTGGCGTGGCAGCGAATGCAACGTCTGGGTGTCTCGGCGGTCATGTGCGCTCCATGGGCGAATGCGATCTTCGGACGCCGTCATTGTGCCGCCGGGTACCGTCTGACGGAAGCGCAGTCGCCACGGGCCCGCGGGTGCGGCATGCTGTGGATATGGTCCGCATCAATCGTGTCTACACCCGCACCGGCGACTCCGGCACCACCGCGCTTGGCGGCGGCCAGCGTGTGCCGAAGGACAGCCTCCGCATCGAGGCGTACGGCACAGTGGACGAGCTCAACAGCGTCATTGGGGTCGCGGTCGCATCGGGTATCGACGATTCCATGCGCGAGCGCTTCCACATCATCCAGCAGGTGCTCTTCAACCTCGGCTCCGACCTGTGCATTCTCGAGGAAGACAAGCAGCGCTTGCTCGTGCCGAGGATCGAGGCTCGCCATGTCGAGCAGCTCGAAGTGTGGATGGACGAGTGGAACGACACACTGGAGCCGCTGAAGAGCTTCATCCTGCCCGGCGGGGACCTGGCCACTGCCCAGCTGCACGTCGCCCGGACCGTGTGCCGCCGTGCCGAGCGGCTCGTGATCTCGCTCGCCCGCGAGGAGGAGGTCGGAGAGCACGTGATTCCGTACCTGAACAGGCTCTCCGACTTCCTGTTCGTCGCGGCGCGGCACCAGGCACGGCTGAGCGGCAGGGGCGACGTGCTCTGGGATAGCCGCGCGTACTGAGGCATACTCGCGCCTTCTGAACGAGAACGGAGGCGCGCATGGGCAGGTTCGACGGCAAGGTCGGGTTCGTAACAGGGGGTGGCACCGGGATAGGGCTGGCGTGCGCCAGGGCGATCGTGGCTGGCGGCGGAAAGGTTGTCCTGGCGGGGCGGCGGGCGAACGTGGTGGAAGCCGCCGCCGCCGAACTCGGGCCATCCGCCAGCTTCGAGCAATGCGACGTGGCCTCGGATGAGTCGGTGGCGGCGGCGTTTGCCCGGGTGCGGGAGCGATATGGCGCGCTCCACCTGGCCGTCAACGCTGCCGGGACAGGTGCTGTCGGGGGCGTGCTCAACAGCACCCAGGCCGACTGGAACCGCGTGATGGAGACCACCCTCAACGGGGCTTTCCGCGCGATGCAGCACGAGGCGAAGCTCATGAAAGCATCGGGCGGGGGAAGCATCGTCAACATCAGCTCGATTGCCGGCACGCATACCCACCACTGGATGACGGCCTACTGCGTTGCCAAGGCGGGTCTGAACATGCTCACGCGGTGCGCCGCCGACGACCTTGGCCAGCACGGGATTCGCGTGAACGCCGTCGCCCCGGGACTTGTCCCCACAGACCTGGCTGCTGGCCTTGTCGGTAACCCGGAAACCGTCGAGGAGTATCTCCGGCGGATGCCTGTCAGGCGGCTGGGCACCACCGGGGACATCGCCAACGCGGTCGCGTTCCTGCTGAGCGACGAGGCTTCCTGGATCACCGGTGTCGTCCTTGCCGACGACGGAGGCCATCACCTGCGCCAGGGGCCGAACCTCCTGCCCCAGTTCCAGAAGTTCCTCCCTGAGGAGTTCTAGGCCGTCACCTTTGTGGGTGCTTCGGCCCACACGGTCAGGTCGTCGTACTTCGTGAAGGCATAGGGGGCGAAGGCCGCGGAATCGACCGTGGCCACAACGCGCGCCGAGGTGTAGAGGTCGGCTTCACTGAGCGACACCCCGGTGACGGAGAGCACCGGGACATCGATGAGCGGGTCGTGGCAGGATTCCCGGAAGGTGAGCGTCCCGGTTCCGCGGACGGTGCGGTGCACCACCGTGCGGTGCGTCACTTCGACGAGCTCGGGGGGATGGGCGAACCCGCTGCCATCGACGGAGGGGAGGTACTTGAAGTAGTAGTGACGCGTCTCGCGCTCGGCGCCAGACTCGTAGAAACCGTCTTCGAACCTGGCACGAACCTCGATAAAGGTGATGCCTCGCCGGGTCACGGTTCCGCGGACATGCCCGCCGGAACGCTGTTCGAGCTGGATCTCGGCGAGCTTCTTGGGCTCGGCGTAGAGTTCACGGCCGAAGATCACGGCGGTATCGGTGCTCATGGGCATCGAAAGGCAGTAGGCGCCCTCGCGCCCTTCGAACTGGCAGGCGACGTTCACGGCGGCGGCGTTAAACGGCCCGACGCAGTTCGAGCGACCGATCTCGCTGATCGCGACGCTCACGCGTGGGGTTTCGGCGGGAAGCAGGGGTGGCGGCAGAAGCTCGGCAATCACGGCCGGGTCGGAATCGAAGGTGACCGCCAGGGTCCGCATGTCGAGGAACGCAGGCGCTGCGAACGCCTGCCGCAACCTCCTCACCTGCCCCGGGTCCTTCACGAATCTCGTCATCATCGCCGCACCTCCGCTGCTGCTCGGGCCAATCGTACTCCCGCGCGCAAGGCCCTGTAAGCGGTCAACTTGACACCTTACCGGCGGACCCTACCCTATGCTGGCCTGCCCCACCCGAGACCAGCGGGACAGGCCCGAAGGAGAGCACGAATGGCGGAATTGAAGGACGCTGCGGACCAGTTCGCGAAGGACCTGCTGGCCCAGAATATCGCAGGACTGATGATGGCTTTCACCCCCAACGGGATGGGCCAGGCGATGGCCCTCCAGTCGCAGATGCAGGGCGCTGGCGCTGCCGGCGGCGGCACGCCGACCGTCAGCATCCAGGTCCAGGGGCAGGAAGGCGATGATCACCTGGTGGACATCGTGATGTCGTCCGGCAGCGAATCGCGGACCATCGCCACGCGCTGGAAGGATATCGCCGGCTCGTGGAAGGTGGATGGCATCGCCCTCAAGCCGTAGGCGGTTCCACCCGCACGAACCTCATGAGGCCGGGCGCTGCCCGGCCTCATCGCTTCCTTACCCGCGGGCCGCTACGCTCACATGTGTATGGCTGGAACAGTAACCGGCGCCCGTCCCCTGCCCTGGCCGCAGCGCGCGCGACGCTTCGTCGACGTGGGCTGGACCTTCCTCCTCATCTACTGGAGCTACAAGCGAATCCAGCGGAACAAAAAGCTCTCGCCGGCCGAGCGTGAGCGGCGGATTTCGGCAGCCCACCGGTCGAGCGCGAAGCGAATCTACCGGCTCGCCACGCGGATGGAGGGCCTGCTGATCAAGACCTGCCAGTTCATCAGCAGCCGGGCCGATGTGGCTCCGCCCGAGTATGTCGCGATCCTCAGCAGGCTGCAGGACAGGGTTCCCGCCAGGCCGTTTCGCGAAGTCGTTGGCGTGATCGAGCGTGAGCTTGGCGCCCATCCCGATGCGATCTTTGATGATTTCTCACGCAGGCCGATTGCCTCGGCATCCCTCGCGCAGGTCCACCGGGCGCGCACCCGCGATGGCCGGGACGTTGCGGTAAAGGTGCAATACGCGGGTATCGACCGCGTGATGGAAACCGACCTGCGAAATATCTCGGTCCTGGTCCGCATCCTTGCGCGGCTGGAGCCGAACTTCGACTTCCGCGTGATCATGGCCGAGCTCAACAAGGACGTGCCGCGGGAGCTCGACTTCATCCTCGAAGGGCACAGCGCCGAACGGGTTGCCAGCGATCTCTCGCACCGTCGCGACATTCGTATCCCCACAGTCGTGTGGGAGCACACGGCCCGCCGGGTGCTGACCACCGAGTTCATCGAGGCCACCAAGATCTCGGATATCCCCGCGTTGCAACGGCAGGGGATCGACCCGAACCAGGTCGCGCTGATCATGACCGAGGCCTACTGCGAGCAGATCCTGGTCCACGGCTACTTCCACGCCGACCCGCATCCCGGCAATCTCTTTGTCCTGCCAGGGCCGGTGGTGGTGTTCCTGGATTTCGGGCTCTCGAAAGAACTGCCCGAGGAGTTCCGCCTGAACTACGCGCGGCTGGTGATGGCGCTCATCAGCCAGGACGAGGAGGCGATGGTCCGGGCGTTCCGGGCGCTGGGATTCAAGACGAAGAGCGAGGACCCGGAATCGCTGGTTGCCCTGGGCCGATCGTTCTTCGAGTCCACCGGCGCCGACCAGAAGCCGTACATCGACGCCGACGTGATGCCAGAGGTGAACGAGCGCCTCGCGCGGATCCTGAACGCAAACCCCGTGACGGAGATCCCGGGAGACATCCTGCTGATCTTCCGGGTGCTGGGGTTGATGAGTGGATTGCAGAAACGGCTGGACAGCCGGGTGAATGTGGTCGAGACCATCACGCCCTACGCCGAGGCGCAGGCGGCGAGGCTTGCCGAAGGGCCGGCAGCCGGCTGACCGCCTCCGGGCTCAGAACAGCCGCCCCCCGATCGCCTGGAGCAACCCTGTCGCGCTATCCCAGCCCAGGTAGAGCAGGGCGCCCGCCTGCACGGCGACAACGAGGCCGAGCGCGCCGATGAGCAGGTTCCCCGCCATCGCCCGGCGGCGCTGCAGGGCGCGCGCTTCCCTCTCGATCCGTTCGAGCTCGGACTTGAAGAAGGCGCGATCATACTCACGGCGCAGTTCGGGCTTCGAAAGCACGGCATAGGCTTCGTTCAGCCGTTGCATGGCATCGCGCGCGGTCTCGTCGTGCGCCGATGCTT
>CAYUVT010000207.1:0-5294 GCA_964448165.1 uncultured Anaerolineaceae bacterium
TTCGCCGACCAGGTGAAGGAGGGCGGTCATCTCGGTGAAGTCATCGACGGAGAGGAGGTTGATGGCGCCGAAGCCGGCATCGACCATGCCGCCGCCATTGACGAGCGCGCGCTTGCGGAAGACGTCAAGGTGGCGGCTCTCGTCCATGATCTGGGTGCCGAGGAAGAGCTGGGACTCGAAGTGGTCCGGGTGAATCTGCTCCATGAAGCGGCCGGGGAGGTCGCCAGCGATGAACTCGACCTGGGTAAGGAAGGTGCAGAGCGTGCACATCGCCCACTCCAGGTCATCCGGGAGGGGTTTCACTTCTTCCCAGGGGATATCGACGGCGCTGGACCACTGGCGCTGGTTCGCTTCTTCGTAGAGGAGCATCGCGCTTTCAGACCAGACATCGGCCTTGGAGCGGTACTGGCGCGCGTGGCGCGGGGAACGCGGGTCGGCCTTGGCGCCGCGGGGCTTGAAGACGGCGGCGCCGCCCTCGTCGTAAGAATCGACGCCATAGGTAAGGGCGTTGATCTGTTCGAGGGTGAGGCCGCGGCGGCCGGCGTTGATGCGCATGCCCTGTTCGGTATCGAGGTTCAACCAGTCGAAGTTCAGACCCGGGACATCGACGAACGTCGGGGACGGCATGGTGGAGCACTCCTTCGTGGCCCGGGGACCGGGCGGCGATTTGCGGATTGTATCGGATAAATAGGGGAAAGCGAAGTAATTGCGATGGAAAGATTACGCGTCGAGCGTGTTGAACAGCGCCGGGAGCGAGAGGCTGAAACCCGGGACGGCCGGCGACGTGACTTCCATCGCGCCGGTAAAGCGCTCGCCATCCCGGCCGGCATCAAACACCTCGACACTGCGGGACTCCGGGTCGATGAGCCAGCAGGCATCGACGCCGTTCCGCCGGTAGAAGCGGCACTTCTCGCGCAGTTCGCCCACCGTCTGGTCGGGCGACCGGACCTCGATGATGAATGTGGGGATGCTGTCGTCGCCGGAGGGGCGGCCCGGCGCCCAGTAGGCGGCATCGGGGATGCGGTAGCTCGGTCCGTCGCCAAGGCGGACGCGCCCCTCGGGACCGGAGTCGCCGCCAACACGTGTGTGGTAGCCGAACAGCGCATGGACGATGTAGGCGACGAGCTTGCGGTGGGCGGCGTTGGGCATGGGCTTCTGAACTACGACTCCGTCGACGTATTCCAGATACGGCTTCTCCTCAGGCAGAGCGAGGTACTCTTCCTCGGTCATCCGGCGGCCGTTGTAGCGGGATACGCGCTGAGGGCGGGGGAGAGGCTGTCGGATCGCCATCATGGTTCAGTATAGCCGGTCCGGCCCGCCCCTCATGCCCCAACGCACGTTCCCGGCTACGCTAGATCCGTGGTGCACGACCTGCCGGCACACGTCGTCATCCAGCGCCGGGATGGGAAGCGGGAGATCCTGCTTCACCGGGCGATGGCGGTCATCGGCGATGACAAGATCGAAATCAAGAGCGCGCGCGGGACGGTGATCCTGCCGCTCCTGGGACTGATGTTTTGCGGGGCCGCCGGGTGGTTCATCGCGACGCGAGGGCACGGGATGCCGCTCTGGCTGCTGGTCACCCTGTTGCTCCTCTGCCTCATCCTGGTGCCGTTCTCGATGATGAGCCTGGTGAGCGCCGTGGTCGGCGCCGATGTGGTGGTCGACAGGCGGAAGGGCTCGGCGACGTGGCAACAGGGGTACCTGGGGATGGGCATCGGGACGAAGGAGCTCGTGCCGTTCGCGAAGATCGACCACCTGGAGGTGACGATCGAGGGCGACCAGCCGGACCGCTGGAAGGACCAGACGGACGACCTGCGGCAGTTCGCGCTGGTGCTGGTGAAGAAGAGCGGAAAACGGCTCGTGCTGGCGCAGGTGCCGGTGCCGGCCTATGGCCAGGCCGATGGGATGGACCGGACGCTGGCGGTGGGGCAGGCGGTGGCGAACCTGGTGGGGACCACGATCACGCTCCCGGAAGGCTGGGAGCTGGTCGAAATCGATACCGAGACGGGCGAACCGGTTCGGCCGGCGCCCACCAGTGAGCGAAAGACAAGGAGCAATCGTGGACGAAGCCACTGAAGCGCTGCGGAAGGCACGGCGAATCGCCGTTGTCGGGCTGGACTCGCGGACCGACCGGGTTGCGTACCGCATCGCGAGCTACCTGAAGGAGCACGGCTACACCATCGTGCCGGTACATCGCGGGCGGTTCCCGGCGGATGAGGTGCTGGGCGAGAAGGCGTACGCCTCGCTGCGCGACGTCCCGGGCCACATCGATGTCGTCGACGTGTTCGTGCGGCCTTCGGAGACGGATGAGGTGATCGACGATGCCATCGCCGTCGGGGCCGGGGCGGTCTGGCTGCAGGTGGGGATCACGAACGACGCGGGCCTGGAGCGGGCGCGCAAGGCTGGCCTGGTCGCGACGCAGGACCGGTGCGCCATGGTGGTCCACCGCGACGAGATCGCCGGGAAGTAGCGCGGCCGCCGCGATGCGGTGATGGATCAGGATTCGCCGGGAAGCTCTCGCCACGGGAATTCGAAGAGGCTGACGGGCTCTTCGAAGCCAGGAAGCAGGGTTGGCCCAAACGGGCTCAGCGGCAGCGAGGTGGGGCCGAGTGCTTCGCGGGCCTCGGCGGTGAGGAGGATCTCTCCCCCGTGCGCGTGGCTGCAAACGCGAGCGGCCAGGTAGACGGCGACTCCGAAGACATCGCCATCGGCTTCGAGCACTTCGCCGTAGTGGATACCGCAGCGGACCTTGATGGTGCACTCCGAGGGGTTGAGTTCCTGGACGCCGCGCTGGGCCGCGACCGCATGCGCAAGCGCGCCTTCGACGGTCTCGAATTCGAGCAGGAAGCCATCGCCGAGGCTCCGCACAAGCCGGCCGCCTTCCATGGAGGGCGATTGGCTGATGGTGGAGGAAAGGTACTTGAGGAGGCGGTAGGCCTCGATATCGCCAAGCTGGCGGGTGAGGCGGAGCGAGCCGGCGACATCGATCAGGAGGAGGGCACGCGGCACCGTGGTCAGGTCATCGATGCCGGCTGAGAGGGCGGATGTGGTCAACGAACGAACTCCCGTGGTCTGCCGATTCAGTGATCTGGCAGCCACGCTTCCAATCTACCGGCGCGGATCGCGCCGCTCTGTGAGTGCCATCACAGTGAAGCCCCGTAGGGGGCAGCGTGCGGCGCGAATCCGGGAATTCCCTTAGGCCGGGCCGAAAAGGACATCGTGGAGGTAGTCCCAGGTAGCACGGTCGGGGGCAGCAAGCAGGCCGCCCTCGCGGTACCGGGGCCGGTAGGGGCTGCCATCGAGCCGGGCGGAATAGCCCCCGGCTTCGGCGTGGATGAGCGCACCGGCCGCGTGATCCCAGGGCAGGGTGCGCTGGTAGAGGGCGAAATCGAGCGAGCCCCTCGCGAGCTGCAGGTAATCGCCGGCGGCGTGGGACTGACGGTGGCGGCGGAACAGGCCCCGGCGCGCGTCGAGCCGTTCGCGGATGGGCTCGGGGAAGAACTTCGTGGCCATGGCACCGCGAAGAGCAGCCACTGACGGCGGCCTGGAAACACTCAACTTCGTGCCTCCCAGCCAGGCGCCGCTGCCGCGCTCGGCCGCGGCCGTCTCGCCGGTGTTCGGGTCGTGGATCCAGCCCATGAGCGTTTCGCCCCCGGCAACGAGCGCGACGATGACCCCGAATGCTGGCCGGCCGGCCGCGAAGCTCGATGTGCCATCGAGGGGGTCGACCACCCAGACCGGGGCCGGCCCGGCGATGAGATCGTGGAGCGAGGGGTCGGCGGCCGCGGCTTCCTCGCCGATGACCACGGAGCCGGGGAGCAACCGGCGAAGATCGGCTGAGAGCCGGCGCTCCATGGCCTCGTCGGCGACCGTTACGAGGTCATCTGGTGCGGACTTGGCACGGATCTCGGCCTCGGAAAGGTGACGGAAGCGGGGCATGATCTCGATGGCTGCCGCCTCGGCGATGAGGGCCGAGACGGCTGCGGCATCGGGATGCGCGAGGTTCACGGCGAGTAGGGTACCCCGGCCTCGGTAAGGAACTTGCCGAGCTCTTCCTCGGTGACGCGCCCGGTCTTCATCGCGCGAAGGACGCCATCCTTGTCGACGAAGAAGGTGCTGGGCATGCCGGCGACGCGGTAGTGGTCGGCGACCGAACCGCTGGCATCGAGGACTGCGGGATAGCCAGCGCCGAGCTCGTCGAGGATGCCGACGGCCTTGTCCTGGGATTCGAGGAAGTTCACGCCGAGAAAGACGACCTGGTCGCCAAGAGCTTGCTGGGCTTTGAGGAAGTCCGGGATTTCGGCTTTGCAGGGGCCGCACCAGCTCGCGTACCAGTTGATCACGACGGCCTTGCCCCGGTAGTCCTTGAGTTCGCGGACGATGGAGGTATCGCGCGCATCGACAAGGGCGAAGTTCGGGGCAGCCTGGCCGATCGCCGGGCGGTTGGGGTCGAGCGGGCCGGTGTTGGGATAGGGGTTGGGCACGCCAGGGATCGTGGTGATGCCGGCGGCGGGCTCGGCCTGGTCTTTTTCGCCGCCGCCGGAAATGAAGAGGTAGACGCCGGCGGCGAGTGCCGCGACGACGGCCAATCCAAGGACGGCGTAACCGGCGATGCCGCGGCCGGGAGCGGACGGTGAGGGGGCTTCGGGTGCTTCGGACATCTGCCTCGATCGTAGCAGCCCGGAGCGTTCATGGGCCGTTAACGCCCGGGGGTATGATGGAATTACGATGACAGCATCCGCGGCGGCGCGTCCAAAGGTACTGGTTGTGGAAGATGAGGAACCGCTGCTCTTCACGCTGGCCCACAACCTGAAGCGCGAAGGGTACGCAGTGGTGACGGCTTCGCGAGGAGACGACGGACTGAAGCTGGCGCGGGAACAGCACCCCGACCTCATCCTGCTCGATGTGATGCTGCCCGGGATCGATGGGATCCAGGTCTGCCGGATGCTGCGGCGGGATTCGGATGTGCCCATCATCATGCTGACGGCGCTCGGCGGGGAGAGTGACCGGGTGGCAGGGCTCGATACCGGCGCCGATGACTACCTGCCCAAACCGTTCGGGATGCGCGAGCTGATGGCCCGGGTGCGGGCGCTGCTGCGGCGCTCTGTTGGGCGGAGCCAGCCCGATACCGGCCCATCGCTCGTCATCTCGGGCGATCTCCAGGTGGACCGCGAGCGGCGCGAAGTGACGCGGAGCGGCCGCGTGCTTCGGATGAAGCCGAAGGAGTACGAACTCCTGTTATTCTTCCTGCAACACCCGGGACGGGTGTTTTCGCGGGAGCAGATCCTGGATGA
>CAYUVT010000208.1:0-5263 GCA_964448165.1 uncultured Anaerolineaceae bacterium
CTCCTTGAAAAGCTCTGGCCGCAGCTGACCTGCGTGGTGACGCTCGAGGTGCGGATGAGCACCACCGCGCTGTATTCCGACTACATCCTTCCCTGCGCGCAGTGGTACGAGAAGATTGGCTTCGGCATCCCCAGCACCCACGTGATGCACCTGACATTCTCGGACAAGGCGGTTGACCCGCCCGGCGAGTGCGTGCACGAGTGGGAGGCCTACCGGCGCATCGCCGAGAAGGTCCAGGAGCGGGCGCGAGCGCGCGGCATCCAGCCATACATGGATGCTCGTGGCGTCCAGCGCGACCCGGCGAACGCGCACGACAACTTCACCAAGCGCGGCATGTACGTGGATGAAGAAGTGCTTGCCGACGAGATGATCCGGGACAGCGCCGTGACGGGCACGCTCCCGCCAAATGCGAGCCTGGAAGACATCCGCAAGAACGGCTTCTACCGCTGGCAGAGCCTTGGTATCAACCCGCGGATGATCGCCCAGGCAACACAGCCGCGGCAGGACGAAACGTTTGTGCCGTTCCGGGACCACGTGGAGCAGGGCGCGCCCTATCCAACCCTGACGCGCCGGGCACAATTCTTGATCGAACACCCCTGGTTCATCGAGGCCGATGAGCACCTGCCGCGCTACAAGGCGCCACCGGTGATGGGTGGCAATTACGAGTTCCAGATCACCAGCGGTCACAACCGCTGGAGCATTCACTCGCTGAACAACGCCTCGCAGATCATGCTCGATACGCACCGCGGCACGCCGCATCTGGTCATGAATTCAGGCGACGCGGCGCGGCACGGCATCGCAGATAACGACATGGTCCGCGTGTACAACGACCTGGGCGAATTCCAGGTGCCCGTCCTCCTCTCGTCGAGCGCCCAGCCGGGCCAGGTGGTGATGTACAACGGGTGGGACCCGTACCAGTTCCCAAACTGGGCGGGCCCGAACGACATCGAACCCGGGATGATCAAGTGGCTACACCTGGCCGGGGGCTATGGACACCTGCGCTACTGGGTGACGGAGTGGCAGCCGTCGCCCGTCATGCGCAGCACCCGCGTGGGGATAGCCAAAGTGGGGTAGCTCACCCCGCGCGGGAGTGAAAGGGGGCGCCATGGGCGCCCCCTTTTTCGTGCCCATAGGTCAGTATGACCACAGTCATAACCCGGCTCGATGGGTGCGCGCGACCATCCGCGCCATGAAGGCCGCAGCAGAGTCAGAACGCATCTACACGAGTGCCCAGGACCTCTATCGCAAGAAGTGGGAATGGGACGCCGTCTATTGGGGAACGCACTGCGTCGACTGCTATCCGGGCAACTGCCCCATGCGCGTCTACGTGAAAGACGGGCTGGTGTGGCGGGAGGAGCAGTCGGGTTCGTTCCAGACCATCGAGGAGGGCGTCCCGGACTTCAACCCGATGGGGTGCCAGAAGGGGGCCTCCTGGAGCCAATCGCTCTACGGCCCGGACCGGGTCCTCTATCCGCTAAAGCGGGTTGGGGAACGGGGTGAGGGGCGCTGGAACCGCGTGAGCTGGGACGAGGCTCTGGGAGACATCGCCGACAAGATTATCGATGCCATCCAGCTCGGCGGGCCCCAAACAATCGCCCACGAAGGCACGCCGGAAATGGCCACGGTCATCCCGACCAACAAGTTCTTCAGCACACTCGGCGGACACGGGCTCGACCTGAACGGTTCGATCAACGACTTCTCGATTGGCCTTTACGAGACGTTCGGGCGCTTCAGCGCGGTTTCCTCCGCCGATGACTGGTTCCATTCGGAAGTCGTGCTCATCTGGCACATGAACCCGATCTACACGCGCATCCCTTTCTACCACTTCATCGCGGAAGCCCGGTACAACGGCGCGGAAGTCATCAACATCTCGCCCGATGTGAACCCCTCGCACGTCCATGCCGATATCCAGGTGCCGATCAACGGTGGCACCGACCCGGCCTTTGGACTGGCCATGGTCCAGGTGATGTTCGAAGAAGACCTGGCCCACTGGAAGTTCATCCGCGAACAGACCGACCTCGGCTTCCTGGTCCGGACCGACAACGGCCGCTACCTGCGCCAGACCGACGTAGAGGGAGGCGGCCTGGAGGACCAGATGTACCACTGGGACCCGGCGACCGGCCTGCGCAAGGCCGACCGCGGGAACCTGTTCCTGAAGGGCGTCGAGATCGCACTCGAAGGCACCTACGAGGTGACCCTGCACGATGGCTCAACGGTCCACGTCCGGCCCGCGTGCGACATCCTGCGCGAGCGGCTGAACCGGGATTTCACCCCCGAGAAGCAGTACCCCATCACCGGTGTCCACCCGGAGACGGTGCGCTCGATCGCACGGAAGGTGGCCACGCGGAAGACGAACATCATGCTGGGCTACAACGCCTGCAAGTTCTATCACGGCGACCTCATCGAGCGTGCCCAGGCGCTGGTGCTGGCGGTGAGCGGGAACTGGGGCAAGAAGGGCACCGGCATCCGCTGCTGGGCATCGGGCATGCACGATGGAGCGTTCATCGCCGTCAACAAGCCGGGGCCTGGCGCCGGTAACACCGAGATTGTCCTTTCCGGGCGCGATGCGGCCATCGCAGCGTTTAAGAAGACTGACCCGACGATGACCACGGAAATCGCGGTCAAGCGGCTCGGACAGATTTCGCAGAAATTCCAGCGCACGCCGGGCGGAATGATGGGCGGGATGATGGGCGGCCTGGCCCAGCGTTCCGACAACGAGGTCCCGAACGACTCCACCTCGTCGCCGCCCGCGTTCTGGTGGTACTGGCAGGCGGGCTACGACAAGCGCTGGAACACGCCCGGGTGGGGCGACGATTCGCTGCCGCGCACGTTCGACGAGTACTTCAATGAGGCCATCGCAAAGGGCTGGTGGAAGGACATGGACCATCCACGGCCCGATGAGCCTCCTCGAGTCCTCATCGAGTGCGGCGGGAACATGCTGCGGCGCACCCGCGGCGGCAAGACAGCGCTCTTGCCCACCCTCTGGCCGAAGCTCGACCTCATCGTGTCGATCGACTTCCGCATCAGCCAGACGGGCCTGTACAGCGATTACATCCTCCCGGCGGCCCAGCACTACGAGAAGGTGGGCTTCCACATCCCGACCCCCCACCTGATGAACCTCACGTTCAGCGATAAAGCAGCCGAGCCGGCCGGAGAGGCGAAGAACGAGTGGCAGATTTACTACGCGCTCTTCCTGAAGATCGCCGAACGCGCCGCAGCCCGCGGGCTGACGGAATACACGGACACCAAGGGCCAGACGCGGCGGTACGCGGCGCTGCCCGATGCCTACTCGATGAAGGGCTTCCTCCTGGATGAGGATCGGCTCGCCGATGAGCAGATTCGGGATTCGGCCCTCGCCGGGACACTGCCGATGGGCACCAGCCTCCGCACCCTGCGGGAAAAGGGCCATGTGCGCTTTATCGACTGGGGGCTCTCCCCCATGGCGCTCGCCCAGGCATCGCCCATCAAGCCCAACGAGACACATGTGCCGTTCCGCGACAATACGGAATCCGGCCTGCCATTCCCGACCTACGCCCGGCGCGCACAGTTCTACATCGACCACGAGTGGTTCCTCGAGGCGCACGAAGAGCTGCCGACGTACAAGCCCAACCCAAACATGGGCGGCAATTACCCCATCGGCATGACCTCGGGCCACAACCGCTGGAGCATCCACACGATGAACCAGGGCAACTGGGTCATCCTTGGAACCCATCGCGGCGAGCCCGATGTGGTGGTGAACCCGGACGACGCGGCTGAGCGCGGTGTCAAGGATGGCGACCTCATCCGGGTGTTCAACGATGTGAGCTCGTTCAAGACGCGGGTACGCGTCGCTCCAAATGTCAAACGCGGGCAGCTCATTTCGTACAACGGCTGGGCCGGGTTCCAGTACCCCGAGTGGAGCGGCGCGAACGAGATCGAACCCGGGATGGTGAAGTGGATTGGCTTCGCCGGTGGCTATGGCCACCTCAGCCACCTGGGCGCCGAGTGGCAGCCGGTTCCTGCCGAACGCTGGACCCGTTGTGACTTCGAAAAAGCAGAGGTAGAGCAGTGAAAGTCGCGAAACTCGCCGGAAAGCTGGCCGACCCGGCATCGGCCGAATGGGGCTCGGTGGATGCCGTGAGCGTCAGCCTGGCTCCAGTAGCACTCGAGGTCCAGCCAACGGAGTACATCCGTGAGGCGTGGAAGGACCGGGATTATGGCCAGACAGCCGAAGCTGCGGTGAAGGCCGCCAGCGATGGCGAACGCCTGTACATCCGCGTGGAATGGGCCGATGACCCGGCCCCGAACCGGGAATTCCAGGACGCGGTCAGCGCCGTCTTTCCCACCAACGGCAGCGGTGTGCTCGCCACCCTTGGCGACGACGACAAGCCCCTTGCGCTGTGGTTCTGGGAAAACGGCCGGCCGGGACCGCTGAATCTCCGCTCGCACGGCCCTGGCGTGTTCCGGAAGGAAGACAGCTCGGCGCTGGCCGCCACGGGCACGCTCGCGAACGGGCGATGGAGCGTGGTGTTGAGCGGGCCAGCCAGCATCGCCGCGAAGGGCAAGGTCGGGCTGGCCGTCTGGAACGGCTCGAACGACGAACGGGCCGGATTGGCCGCGGTGAGCCGCGAGTGGCTCCCGCTCGAATCGGAGTAAGGAGACACAGATGGCCGCGACAACGGATACCAAGGTTCGCCAGCTCGCCTGGGTGTACGACCTGAACAAGTGCATTGGCTGCCAGACCTGCTCGGTCGCCTGCAAAGTCCTCTGGACGCGCGACGAGGGCGAGAAGCACCAGTGGTGGATGTCGGTGAACACCATGCCCGGCCTCGGCACGCCGAAGGGCTGGGAAGAGATGGGCGGCGGCTTCGACACGGCCACCGGCAAGCCGATCCCGGGCCACCAGCCGACCCGCGAAGAGTTCGGCGGCGGGTTCGACTTCAACTACCACGAGGTCTTCTACGGAGGCACCGGTGGCAAAGCCCACCTGGAGCCGCAGGCGCCCCGCGAGAACCGCTGGGCGATGAACTGGGACGAAGACCAGGGCGCCGGCGAGTGGCCGAACTCCTACTACTTCTACATGCCTCGCATGTGCAACCACTGCACCAACCCGGTGTGCATGACCGCCTGTCCCACGGGCGCGCTCTCCAAGGGCGAAAACGGCCTGGTCCTGCGCGATGAGGAGGTCTGCATGGGCGACCGCTTCTGCATGGAAGCGTGCCCCTACAAGAAGATCTACTTCAACTACGACCGGCACGTGGGACAGCAGTGCATTGGCTGTTTC
>CAYUVT010000209.1:0-5200 GCA_964448165.1 uncultured Anaerolineaceae bacterium
CGACATCCGCATGAAGGGCCCCTTCATTGGCCCGCCGATCGTCCACTACGTCATCGGCGTCGCCGACCGCGAGCACCCCGAAGTCCGCGCCTGGAATATCGATGGCACCGAGCGCATCGAGCAGGAATTCGAAGTCATCCCGTGATGTCCACGTCAGTTTCGTGGCCGCTGCACCGGGAATACCTGGCCCCCTCGCTCACGCTTCGCGGGCGCGAATTCACCTGGGGTGAGCGGACGTACCTGATGGGCGTCATCAACGTCACGCCCGACTCATTCTCGGAAGATGGCCTGGGCGCCGACCCGGCGGCCGCCGCCCGCCAGGCCGCCGCGTTCGAGGCCGCCGGCGCGGATATCCTCGACATTGGCGGCCAATCATCGCGGCCCGGCGCGGAGGTTCTCGATGCTGCCGAGGAGGCGCGCCGCGTGATCCCCTGCATCGAAGCCGTCCGGGCGGCGTCGCCACTCCCAATCTCCATCGATACCTTCCACGCGGCCGTCGCCCGCCAGGCCATCGCCGCCGGCGCTGACATGGTGAACGACATCTGGGGCCTCCGTCTCGATGCCGCCATGGCCTCCGTGGTCGCCGACCATGATGTCCCCCTCGTCGCGATGCACAATCAGCGCGGCCGCGAGTTCCACGATGTCGTCGAGGACATCCGCGATGGCTTCCAGGCCACGCTGGCGATCGCGTCACGCCACGGCATCGCGCCCGATATGGTCATCCTCGATCCCGGCTTCGGCTTCGGCTGGACGCCGGAACAGAACCTGGAGATGCTCCGCCGGCTCCCGGAGCTCTGGGACCTTCGCCTGCCGATTCTGATTGGCACCAGCCGCAAGTCCACCATCGGCCTCATCCTCGATGCGCCCGCTGGTGAACGGCTCGAAGGCACCGCCGCCACCGTCGCACTCTCGATCGCTGCGGGCGCCGATATCGTGCGCGTCCACGACGTCAGCGCGATGGCGAAGGTGGCGAAGGTGGCCGATGCGGTTGTCCGGGCGAACTGGAGGGCTTCGGAGCAGCCATGACCGCCGCCTATCTCGCACTGGGCTCGAACCTCGGCGACCGGCTCGCGAACCTGCGCGCGGCGGTCGCAGCCCTCGAAGAGCGCGGCATAGCGGTTACCGCCAGGTCCACAGTCTGGGAAACGCCGCCGGTGCCCGCGGAACAGCCTCCGTTCCTCAATGCGGCGGTCGCGGTCGGGACCTCGCTCGAACCCGCGGCGCTCTTGCGCGAACTCAAGGCTATCGAGCACGCACTCGGCCGCAGGCCTGGTCCGCGCTGGGGCCCGCGGCCCATCGACCTCGATATCCTCTTCTTTGGCGATGAGCGCATCGACACCCCCGCGCTGACCGTGCCCCACCCGCGACTCGCTGAGCGCCCGTTCGTGCTCGCCCCCGTGAGTGACATCGCCCGCGGCCCCTTGCCAGTTCTCGGGCGTACCGCGCTCGAACTCCTCGATGGGGTTGGCCTCCAGGGGGCCGTCAGGCGCGGCGCGCTGTAATCCTCGTCTTTACCTCCGCATGGAACTGTTGGGCTTCTCCAGTCGTTCTGAGGGCAGAGGCGCCCGTACCGGCGCCCGTGAGGGAACAGCACATGCGTGCGCGAAATCTGCTCCTGGTTGCAGCCGCTGCCCTGGCCGCCTCCCTGGCTGCCTGCAGCGGCGGCGAGAACGACACCTACCGCAATGACGACCACGGCGGGTCAGCGACCGTCACCCCCAACTTCTCTTCCGAATCAGCCCCCGGCGGCGACCCGCGCGCCCTTACCGGCGCTTCTCCGGCCGGCGAGGCAGCCGGGCCGACCGGAGGCGGCGACGGCGATGTCCTGCCTTCGTCGGCCGGTTTCGACCGGAAGATCATCTTCAACGCCACCATGTCCCTCGAAGCCGTCGACGTCTCGAGAGCCTTCAACGAAGCCTCCGCCCTCGCCCGCGCCTCGGGCGGCTACATCGAGCGTTCCTCGTTCGCCAACGCCGCCGAGGAGAAGGACCGGACCGCATCGCTCACCATCCGCGTGCCCGTGCAGAACTACGACAGCCTGATCGCGAACCTGCGCGGCATCGAAGGTGTCCGCGTCCTCACCGAGGGCTCGAAGTCTTCCGAGGTCACCGAACAGTACACCGACCTGCAAAGCCGGCTTCGCAACCTCCAGAGCACCGAGCAGCAGTACCTTGCGCTCCTCAAGGAGGCGAAGACGATCCAGGAGATCCTGACCGTCCAGGACCGCCTCTCCGGCGTCCGCTCGCAAATCGAGCAGATCCAGGGCCGCCTGAAGGTGCTCGATAGCCTCACCGACTTCGCCACCATCGACCTTTCGATCGCGCCGGTCGCGGCCAGGGTCGAACAGACCTCCGGGGGCGGCCTCAAGCTCACGGAGGTCTGGTCCAAGAGCTGGGAGACTTCACTTGAAGTGGCCCGCTACGTGGCTGCTGCGGGCATGGTCGCCGTCGTCGCCTCCGCCTGGCTCGCGGTGCCGCTCGGTCTCATGTTCCTCATCCTCCGCCGCTTCCGGCGCGCGACGCCCGTCCCGCCAGCGCCGGGCACGCCCGAAGCGACGGCCTGATGGGTTTGGCGGCCGCCCTCCTTCACGACGGAGAGGGCGGCCGGACCAACGCCTAACGGCCTTGCGCGATCTCCAGGCGCTCGAAACCCCGCACCTGGAACGTCCCGCCTCGCTGCGCAGCCACAACCCGGAACCGCCCGAAACGTTCCAGGAGCTTGCGCAGCACCACGTCCAATTCCAGCCGCGCCAGTGGAGCGCCGAGGCAGAAGTGGATGCCCATACCGAAACTCAAGTGCCGGTTGTCCTTCCGCCCGATGTCCAGCGCGTCGGGATCGGGGAAGCGCTCCGGGTCGCGGTTGGCCGCACCGACCATCGCGTACACCATCTGCCCGGCTTTCACCGTTCGCTGCCACATCTGGACTTCCTTCGTGCAGAACCGGTTGACGTAGTGCGTCGGCGTATCGAACCGCAGGCACTCCTCCACCGCCGGCGGCACAAGCCCAGGGTCGGACAACAGCCGGTCCAGCTGCTCCGGATGGGCCGCCAGCGCGGCGATGCTGTTCGCGATCGCCATCGTGGTTGGCCCATTCCCCGCGAGGGAGATGTGGACGAGCATCATCGCCAGTTCGTCCGGCTCGATCTCCTCAGCTTCCGCGGCATCCAGGAGGGCTGACAGCACGTCCCGCGGTCCCTCCTCGTTTTGCGTGGCTTCACGTGCCTGCGCGACTTGCGCCAGGTAGTTGAGCATCTGGTCCCGGGCGGCGAGGGCATCCGTAGCGAGTGCCGCCTCGCGTACGCCCTCTACCCGCCCTCGCATGATCCGGTGCGACCACTCCCGGAACGCCATCCAGCCTTCGCGCGGGACTCCCAGGTGGGCGAGTACCGTGGTGATCGCCACCGGTTCGCACAGGTTCGGCACCACGTCGATAGGCCGGCCTCCCGGCCACGAGTCCATCAGTTCGTCCACGGTCTGTTCGATCCGGGCCCGCATCGCGGCGATCATTCGTGGCGTGAACGCCCGGTTGACGATCGCCCGCAACCGTGTGTGATCAGGGGGATCGGAATTCCCCATGATCGGCGCGGCGCCCAGGGGCGCCTTCGCCCGCATCTCGGCGACCGACCTCCCCAGGTCGTTCGTCGCGTGGATGGGATTAGACGAGAAGTGCTCGTCATCCGAGAGTGCCCTGTGGCATTCGGCGTACGACGTCACCACCCAGGCGCCGAGGTCCGGGCTCCAGTGCACGGGCTCCCGGGAGCGCAACTGTGCCAGGATGGGGTAGGGGTCTTCGGTGTAGGCCGGCCGGAACGGATTGAAGACAGCCACGGCACCAGTTTACGCGGGCCGAATTGTACTGGCAGGCGCAATAATGAAGATTCGCGAAACCATGTGGCGCCGGGTTCGCTCCCGGCGCCACCGGTTCACTGGAGCGGGTCGCAGCGGACGAGAGGCAATCGCCCGGCGCAGTTCCCGCCACCACCCCTGGAGAGACGCTCCCTCCGAATCAGTCTACGAACGAGCCCCAATCAGGGATCTCCGCATCGCCCGTCCCGGCACTCTCACGATAGGGTTGCCCTGTGGACTACCCTCCGCGGCAACAGGCGAACGGGTTCGAGCCGAGCCTCCTGCTCGAAAAGCTCAAGCAGCCCCGGTATCTGCTCCCCGCGGCCGTCGTTGTCGCGATGCTCGGGATCGCCTTTGGCATCCAGCCTGGCTCCACACCCACCAGCGCCCGCGACTCCTTCACCGCGCTCCCCCGCGATGCCGGAACGGACCCCTCACCGAGCCCGGCCGCCGGCACGCCTTCGCCCACGCCACACGTAACCTCCACCCCTGCCGGCGCGGCGGCAACCGCCACGAGCCAGCCGTCCTCCGAAGTCGCCAGCGCGCGCGCCACACCATCCGCTCCCCCGGCCATCGACCCTGCCCTGGCGGAACAGCCCACCCGGTGCGGCTCGCTCCAGGAGACCTCTGTGGCGCTCTCCGTCGAACAGGCCATCTCCGGCGTGTCGCTGAAGGCAACGCGCGCCGCCATCTACCCCATCGACTACTTCCGCTGCATCCTCATGGCCACGGGAGGCTCCGAGGCGGTCACCCTCGCCTCTTCGGTCGCCCGGGCCGAAAACGAGGACATGACCACCATCCTGCTGGTCGACCTCTGGATCGCGAATTCCTCGCGCCACTTCGGGCAGGTGAACCTGCGCTCGGCGGTGCTCGCGGCGGCCGGCCAATCGTTCGCGCCGATTGCCACGCTGGGCGGGCGTTCCGAAGTCGTCGTCTCCTCGGGCCAGGGGCGCAATGTCACGCTTGTAGTGCCGATCCGGAACACGCTCGGCAGCACCCCCGGCCCGGTCACGCTCGTGGTCGAGGCGCCGCTCTCCGGCGGCACGCCCGTTGCCGGCAAGTATCAGCTCTTCCTGCCTACTCCGTGACCGCCCCCGGGTGCCGCGAACCGGGTTCAACGCTCTCACCGCCGCGCAGGGCGAACACGTAGCTGCACACCGATTCGCCTTCCAGCCGGTGCAGCCGCCGGGTGAACGGGATCGCGTCGTTCGCCAGCACGAGCCTGAAGAACCGCTGCTCGGCCTCGCAGAGCGAGGGGTGCTCCTGTGCGAGCGACCACAGCGGGCAGTGCCGCAGGATCGCCTCGTGCAGGCCCTGCCCGGCCGTACGCTCCTGCGGAAAGTAGCCGCAGTGTT
>CAYUVT010000210.1:0-5192 GCA_964448165.1 uncultured Anaerolineaceae bacterium
CCACACCTTGCGCAGGCGGTGGCTGATCTCTCCCAGGGTCACCCGGGCTTCAACGCACTCAACCATGATCGGCAGCAGGTTCTCGGTACCGCGGGCAGCGGTTTCCAGCTTTGCCAGCAGCGAGTCGACCGCAGCACCGTCGCGGTTGGCCCGCAGCGCTCGCAATTTCTCCACCTGGCGTTGTCCGATGGACGGGTCCACCCGGAGGAGCTCGGGGGCAGCGTCTTCCTGCACGACGAAATCATTCACACCGACGATGACACGTTCCTTCGACTCCACCTGCATCTGGTAGCGGTAGGCGGCTTCCTGGATCTCCTTTTGCTGGAAGCCCTTTTCGATCGCAACCAGGGAGCCCCCGAGCTTGTCGATGGTGTCGATGTATTCGCGCGCTTCGGCTTCGAGGCGGTTGGTCATATCCTCGACGAAATACGACCCGCCCAGGGGATCGACAACGTCGCCAACACCGTTCTCGTAGGCCAGGATTTGCTGGGTGCGGAGCGCGATCTGCACGGCTTTCTCCGTTGGCAGCGCGAGCGCTTCATCCATGGAGTTCGTATGCAGTGACTGTGTGCCGCCGAGCACCGCCGCCAGCGCCTGCACGGCGGTGCGGACAATGTTGTTTTCGGGCTGCTGGGCCGTGAGGGTGGCGCCGCCGGTCTGCGTGTGGAATCGCAGCATCTGGGAGCGCGGGCTTTTCGCATTGAACCGGTCGCGCATGATCCGTGCCCAGAGCCGCCGGGCCGCACGGAACTTCGCGACTTCCTCGAGGAAGTTGTTGTGACAGGCAAAGAAGAAGCTCAGACGTCCGGCGAAGTCGTCGACATCGAGCCCTGCCGAAATCGCCGCATCGACGTAAGCAATGCCATCCGCGAGGGTGAAGGCGATCTCCTGGGCAGCCGTGCAGCCCGCCTCGCGCATGTAGTAGCCCGAGATCGAAATCGTGTTCCACTGCGGAACCACATCCTTGCAGTAGGCAAAGATGTCGGTAATGAGCCGCATGCTGGGCTTCGGCGGATAGATGTACGTTCCGCGCGCGATGTATTCCTTGAGGATATCGTTCTGGACGGTGCCTCCCAGCTTGTCGGGGCTGACTCCCTGTTGCTTGCCGACAGCGACGTAGAGCGCCAGCAGGATCGATGCCGTGGCGTTGATGGTCATCGATGTTGTGACCTTGTCGAGCGGGATGCCCTCGAAGAGGGTCAGCATGTCCTCGATCGAGTCGATGGCGACACCAACTTTACCAACCTCGCCCGCCGCCATCGGGTCATCCGAGTCGTACCCGATCTGCGTTGGCAGATCGAAGGCCACAGAGAGGCCGGTCTGGCCCTGGTTGAGCAGGTAGCGGTAACGCTGGTTTGATTCCTCGGCGGTTCCGAAGCCGGCATACTGGCGCATCGTCCAGAAGCGGCCGCGGTACATGGTGGGCTGGATGCCACGCGTGAAGGGGAACTCGCCCGGGAAGCCAAGTTCGGTGGCCGGATCCCAGTCGCGAAGATCGTCCTGGGTGTAGATGGGCTCGATGGGCATCTTGCCCGTGGTTTCGAACACTTTGGCCCGCTCCGGGGCCCGTTCGATGGCCTTCGCGTAGGGACCCTGCAGCCACTCGCGCTTGGAGGTGATTGGCATTATGTGGAGACTCCGGGACGCATGGAGGCCTGCCCTCGAGAGCAGGCATTTCTGGCCCGAAGTATAGGCGGCCCGGGCTTGGCCCGGCAAACCGCGGTGACTACGGGTCGCGCGTGTCCCGGGCCCTATCGACCAGGCGCTTGAGCCGTTCGGCCTCGAAGTCGATGGGGTCCCGAACAATCGCCAGCCGCCGCCGGCGCTCGTGGAGCTCGTCGTCGTAGGTGTGAATGCGTTCTGCGTGTCCCATATGAGTATGTTCGGCCGGATGCGTCGCGAGAATACTCCGCATCCCCCCGGATCCCTTCCTGAGGCTTCCCTACCGTCTGCCGGGGAGTCTCAGGGACAAGGTTGGCATAAATAGGGGCTTCCCCTCTTGACAAAGATGTCTATAATCAGCGTCCACGCTCCGGGATGGTGGCGCCCGGGTGGGAAATTGGTGAAGATTCCGCGCTCATCGTTTGAAAGTTGCCTGCTCGTGGCGCCGTACGAGGCTTCCACGCGCGGCTTTGTGCGAGCGCTCCACGAAGGCGGCATGGCCGTTCTCGAGCGCGAACCGGGTAAGCCGGCACTCGCTCTTGGCTGCTCCGGTGAGTTTTCCGCGGTCGTCTGGTTTGTCGATCCTCGCTCTGCCACAGCTCCTCTCGCAATCGTGGAACTGGCTGCCGCGGGCATCCCCACCGTCGCCGTCCACGCTGGCGGCTCCGCCGAGCTGATCGCTGAATGCCTTCTCGCCGGTGCCGATGCGTGCCTCGATGTCGCTGCTGATGCCCGCGTCATCGTCGCGCAGATGAGGGCCGTGCTGCGCCGCCATGGAGCGTATGATGGAAGGGCAGCGGAAGAATCCGGCCTGCTTCAGGTCGGAGACTTAACCGTCGATGTAGATAGATGCGAGGTGCAGCGCGCGGGAGCGCACGTGGCCCTCACGGCATCGGAGTTCCGGATCGTGGAGTACATGGCCCGCCACAGCGGCCGTGTGCTCCGCCCTCATGAGATTCTCAATGCCGTGACGGCCGATTACGAGTATCTCCCGCGGGAAGCACAGGATGTCTTCAAGGTGTATGTGCGACGCATCCGGCGGAAGCTGGAACCCGTCGAGCATGAGCCACGGTACCTGGTCACGGTCCGGGGCTTCGGCTACCGGCTCGAAGGCGGGAAACCGGCCCGCCCGGCTACGGTGGCAATCCACACCGCGTAGGCATCCTGGCTCCCGGGCGCCAATGGCCTCCCGGGAGTACTGGTGAGCGACACTGGCAACCATCCGGATGACGCACTGCTCGAACG
Source organism: uncultured Anaerolineaceae bacterium (assembly GCA_964448165.1). GTDB lineage: Bacteria > Chloroflexota > Dehalococcoidia > Tepidiformales > Tepidiformaceae > Amarobacter. The sequence continues at coordinate 2,908 of CAYUVT010000210.1, forward strand.
GCTGCAGGAAGCCGCTTCGGGTGATGCGGCCGTTCGCCAGCTCAGGCGCCGCTACGACCTGTTGCGCGAGGACTACGAGCGCCTGCTCGACCGCCTCGGCGAACTCGAAGACCGCCTGAACGAAGCAGCAGAGCGCGCCACGCAGCCACCGCCGGCTGCCGGCGCCTCATCCATCCTGGCGGAGGCGATCGCAGCCCCGCTCCTCCGGCTGCGGGACGACTATCTCGCGGCCGTGGCGAGCATCCAATCGGTGGTGTCAGGCCTCGAGGGGCTTGCCTCCGGATTCAAGGGCCAGCACACCGCGACCGGCCGCCCTGAAGTGCAGGCTAGTCCCGGCGGGGCGGCCGAGCGGCCTCCGGCCACAACACGGCCGGCGCGTATCCATGTCGATGTCAAAGGGTCGGGCTTCGGCGAGCTGCTCGACTTCCAGGAGCGGCTGTCGCAGCTCGGCGGTGTGGCCCGGGTTTCAATCAACGCCATCGACAACGAGCGCGCCACCCTCGTGGTGGAGTTGGAGCGCCCGCGGTAGTCGTCGCCGGTCACGCCCGCCAACCGTTAGACTCCCCCACCACAGGGGCTGGCTCGCTCGCCTGCGAAACTGCCGGCCCGGCGGGAGACGGAATGGATATCGGCGAATACAACGCGGCGTGGCTCCGTGCATGGTCCGACAAGGACACCGAGAAGCTTCTCACCTTCTACCATCCCCAGACCCTGTACCGGGACGGACAGGTGCCGGCTGGAATCCGTGGTCACGATGCGCTCCGGGCGTACCTCGACAACCTGTTCAAGATGACGCCGCCGATGGAATACACGCCCGACGAGGTGTGGCCCATCCCGGGTGGGTTCTGCGGACGCTGGATCTGCACCATCTCCCTCCCGGACGGCAGCCAGCGGAAGATGCGAGGTTTCGACCTGGTGCTCCTCGATGGCGACCAGATCGCCCTCAACGAGGTGTACACCCACAACCTGCCCTGACCACGCGGCTCAGCGCACAGTCCGGAAGAACTCGACGATCTCCTCCCGGAGGAGGCCGGGCTGTTCGAGCGCTGCGAAGTGCCCGCCTCTCGGCAGCTCAGTCCACCGGGTGACCGTGAAGCGCTGCTCGGCCCAGTTTTTCGGCACGCGCCAGGGTTCCTTCGGGAAAACGGCAACTCCGGTGGGGACCTCGACCTTCGGATACATGAACGCGCCCGGGTCACGCCGCGCTTCGTAATAAATCCGGGCGGCGCTGGCGACACTGTTGGGTGCCCAATAGAACATCAGATTGGTCAACAGGACATCCTTCGGAAACGTCGCCTCGATGTTGCCCGGGTGGTCGCTCCAGGTGTGGAACTTCTCGATCACCCAGGCCGCCAGCCCGGCCGGCGAGTCGGCCTGGGCAACGGTGAGTGAATCGGGCTTGGTGGATTGCACATTGCTGTAGCCGGTCTCAGCCGCCTGGAACGCATCGCGGGCTGCGATGGCCGCACGGTCTGCCTCGGCCGGCTGGGCGGGTGGTGGGGCAATCACGAAGTTCAGGTGTGCGCCCGCGATGTGATCGCCGTAGGCCGACGCCATCTTCGCGCTGATGATGCCGCCCCAATCGCCGCCCTGGACGCCGTAGCGCGAGTAACCCAGTTCACGAGTCATGAGGGTATCGAACGCCGCGGCGATGCGGCTGATACCCCAGCCCCGGTCTCGCGGTGCGCCTCCGAACCCGAATCCCGGCAGCGCGGGGATGACCAGGTCGAACGCATCTTCCGCGCGGCCGCCATGCGCGGCTGGATCGGTGAGCCTGTCGATGAGGAAGTAGAACTCGAAGATTGAGCCTGGCCAGCCATGGATCAGCAGCAACGGGAACGGCGCCGGCCCTTTCCCCTTGATGTGCCAGAAGTGGATATCGACCCCATCGACTTCGCACAGGAACCCGGGGTAGCGGTTGAGGTGGCCCTCATGCAACCGCCAGTCGTAGCCGGTGCGCCAGTACTCGCAAAGCTCGCGGATGTAGGGAAGGTTCGCTCCATAGTCCCAGCCGGCGTCTGCGAACTGTTCGGGCCAGCGGGTGCGGTCGAGCCGCTCGCGGAGGTCGTCGAGGACGGCGTCGGGGACGTGGATGGCAAATGGTCGGGGAGGCATTCGCGAATGATAGCCAGCGGGGCGGCGCCGTCCAACACGGTGCTCCTTGACCCACCATGGGCCCGAACCTAGGATGAGAGTTCCGTGCTGAGGTAGCTCAGTTGGTAGAGCACGGCACTGAAAATGCCGGTGTCCCCAGTTCGAATCTGGGCCTCAGCACCACAGGACAG
>CAYUVT010000211.1:0-5167 GCA_964448165.1 uncultured Anaerolineaceae bacterium
AGGAAGACGATGATGAAGGTCACCAGGTACTGGATGCCGATGACCTTGTGGTCGGTATTGAAGGTGAAGTAGCGCTGCCAGCCGGGGGCGTAGCGCGGGTACGTCTTGAGGCCGAACCATTCCCGGCCCCAGAGGCCCCACATGCCAATGCCCATGATCCAGCCGATGACGCCGAAGACGTAGCCGCCAACGATGTTGATTTCGCCGCCCCAGGCATCGGGATAGCCGAGCATGGCGCGGAGGACGGCAACGAAGCCGAGGCCGAGGTAGAAGAAGATAAGGCCGAGGCCGAGCGCCCCGCCCACGGATTTCAGAGCATACATCTGGCTATTTCCCCCCCTGGTTCAGGCTGGCGAGCCAGCTTTCGAACTCATCCGCCTCGACAACGCGAATCGGGAACATCATGGTCGCGTGGTCCATGCCGCAGAGCTCGGCGCACTGGACCCGGTAGGCCTGGTCGTCCTGGTATGCGCCGGTCTTCGTGGGCTTGACGGTCATGTACGTCGTGCGGCCCGGCATCGCGTCGATCTTCATGCGGAACGCGGGGATCCAGAGCGAGTGGACCACATCGATCGAGTTCACATCGAAGCGGATGGAGGTATCGACGGGGAGGACGATCTCCTTGCCCTGGGCGACACTCACCTGGGTGCCGTCGGGGTATTCAAAGGCCCACTGCCATTTGAAGGCGGTGGCCTTGATCACGAGCTCGGCGTCGCGTTCGCCCCAGCCGTAAGCGCGCTTGTCGCTCTGGAGCTTGGCCAGGCCGGTGAGGCCCGGGTAGATCATGATGAAGATGGCGAGGCTACCGGTGACGCCGAGCCAGATGCGAGGGCCCCAGCCCTGGCCGCGCATCACCGGGCCATCTTCGGTCGGCTCGGCGGTGCGGATGCGGAACTGCAGCATCGCGTAGATGATGGTGGCGAAGACGAAGGTCATCACCGGCACCCCCAGCAGCAGGAGGAACCGGAAAATGTCGTCGAAGTCCTCTGCCTCGTGGGAACCCACGGTCGGATAGAGGTCGGCGATAACAAGGAGTTCGCCCACCGCGGTCAACACGACCCACAGCAGGCCCGCTGTGATGAGATGCCTGACGTGCAAAAGCTGCGCTCCCTGGCCTGGTCGGCTCAAAGATTGTGCGGTGGCTCCCCATTTCCGCCGCCACAGCAAGCGCATTCTGTCGCGTATCGAGGCTAAAAGAAAATGGCAAGCGCCCTTCTTCACCCTTCCGGGGCGGCCTTCTCGAATCTGCGAGTGTATGCCATCAATACTGCTATCGACGTAAGCTCTGAATCCTCTACAATAACCCTCCAGGTCACGCCATGAAGGTCTGCGAACGCACCAGCCTCATTCCCGCCGCGGCATAACGGCCGCAAGATAGCTCGCTTCGAGCAGGGCCCCGCGGCAGCGAGCCGGGGGAGGCCTTCTTGCGCGCCGGCCAAACCGCCGGTTCGATGCATGCCCTGGCCGGCGCCCGCTCCGGGCCCGCCCCGGGGCGCTACCCCCCGAGGAGACTTCCCGCGTGCGTTCGCGTTTCCTGAAGGGTCTGTGGGCCCACCCCGATTTTGTGCGCCTCTGGGCGGGCAATTCCATCTCTACCTTCGGCTCGCTGATTGGCGGGCTGGCGTTGCAGTTCACGGCGATCCTCTGGCTCGAGGCCTCGGCGGCCGAGGTGGCGGCCCTCGCGGCCTGCCAGCTCGTGCCCGGCTTCCTGGTGAGCATCGCCGCCGGCGTCTGGGTCGACCGCCTGCGGCGCCGCCCGATCATGATCGCGGCCGACCTGGGGCGCGCGGTGGCGCTCTTCAGCATCCCCATCGCCGCGGCAGCCGGCGCGCTGGCCATGCCCCAGCTCTACGCCGCCGGGCTGGCCATCAGCGCGCTCTCCGTCTTCTTCGATGCGGCCTACCAGTCGTACTTGCCCACGCTGGTGCGGCGGGAAGAGCTCATCGAGGGCAACGCGAAGATCCAGGGCGCCAGCTCGGCGATCGAGGTGGTCAGCTTCTCGATCAGCGGCTGGCTGGTGCAGGCCCTGCGCGCGCCCGGCGCGGTCGCGGTCGATGCCGCCTCGTTCGTGGGGTCGGCGTTCTTCGTCTGGCGCATCCGGACGCCCGAACCAGCGCCAGCGCCGCCGGGCGAGCGGTCCGGGTTCGCCAGGGAGGCCATCGAGGGCTTTCGCGTGGTCTTCGCCGACCGCCTGCTCCGGCCGATCGCGCTGGCGACGGCGGTGCAGGCGCTCGCCTCGCAGATCATCAGCGTGCTCTTCCTGCTGTACCTGAGCGACGAGGTGGGGTTCGAGCCGGGCGTGCTGGGCATGATCTTCGCGATTGGCGGGGTGACGTCGGTGGCGGGGGCATGGGTGGCCAACCGGGGGATTCTGCTCTTCGGCGGCGTGGGGCCCACGCTGGTGGTTTCGGCGCTGCTCCGTGCGGGGGGCGCGCTCTTCATGCCGCTCTGCGTAGATACCGGCTGGCTCGGCGTGAGCTTCCTGGTGGCGAACCAGCTGGTGACCGACCCGTTCTGGACCATGTTCAACATCCACGATGTGAGCCTGCGCCAGGCGATTACGCCGGAGCGCGTGCAGGGGCGGATGTTCGCCAACTTCCGGCTGATGGAATTCGGCGCGGCACTCGTGGGGACCGGTGTGGCGGCGGCGCTCGGCGCGACGGCCGGGCCGCGGGCGGGGCTCTTTGCCGCCACCGGGCTGATGTTCGCCTCGGCGGGGTTGCTGGCGGTCTCGCCCGTGGTGCGCGTTGGGCGCGCGGCGCCGGGCGTGCTCGCCGAAGACGCGGCCTGAGCGCCAGCCCCGAAACGCCAGGGGCGCCCTCGATGCGAAGGGCGCCCCCGGGAAGACGGGCTCTGTGGGCTGGTTAGCGCGATCCGCGGAGGCGCGGGTCGAGCACGTCGCGCAGTGCATCGCCAAGCATGTTGAACGAGTACACGGTAAAGAAGATGACGAGCCCGGGGAAGATGGCCAGGTGGGGGAACTGCACCAGGCGCTCGCGGGCCTCGTTGAGCATGCGGCCCCACGAGGCGGTGGGCGGCTGCACGCCATAGCCCAGGAACGCGAGCGACGATTCCACCAGCACGGCGCTGCCGACCTGGATCGAGGCGCCGATGATGAGGATCGGGAACACGTTGGGGGTGACGTGCCGGAAGATGATCCGGAAGTCGCTCGCGCCGATGACGCGGGCCGCCTCGACGTACTGGTTCTGTTTCGCCGATATCGCGGCCCCCCGGATGACGCGCGACGAACTGAGCGCGGTTAAGGTGCCAACCGCGAGCACGATGCGCATGTTCACCGGGATCTGCTGGAGGCTGGTGACCACCAGGATGATGAAGATGAGGCCCGGGAGGGCGATACCGATATCGACCAGGCGCTGGATGATCGTATCGAACCAGCCGCCGTAGTAGCCGGAGACAACGCCCAAAATGAGGGCGAAGGTGGAGCTGATGGCGACGACGCCGAAGCCGATCATGATGGAGTTGCGAGCCCCATAGATGATGCGGGTGTAGAGATCGCGGCCCTGCTGGTCGGTACCGAACCAGTGAGCGGCCGAAGGGCCCTGGTAGCGGTCGAGGATCGCGCTCTTGTTCGGGTCGAGGGTGGTGAAGATGCCCGGGACGAGCGCCATGGCGATCAGGAGGATGACCACGGCGGCGCCAAAGGTGCCAAGGGGCTTGTGCTTGATGAAGTTGACGACGCTCCGGCGGAGGCGCGCCGCGAAGGAGACTTCGGGGCGGAGGGCGTAGGCTTCGAGGACTGCTGCGTCGGTGGCCATTTAGGAGTACCTGATCCGGGGGTCGATGACGGAGTAGAGGATGTCGACTCCGAGGTTGGCGAAGACAACCACGAGGGCAACGATGATGTTGATGCCCTGGATGACGGGGTAGTCTTTCGAGTCGATGGCGGCGACGTAGTAGCGGCCCATGCCGGGGATGGAGTAGACGGACTCGATGATGACGGTGCCCCCGACGAGGATGGGGAGCTGGAGGCCGACCACGGTGACGACGGGGATGAGGGCGTTGCGCATAGCGTGGCGGATGATGATGACCCGCTCGCGAAGGCCCTTGGACCAGGCAGTCCGGATGTAATCCTGGCGGAGCGTTTCGAGCATGGTGGAGCGGGTGAATCGCATCACGCTGCCGGAGAGGCCGCCGCCAAGGATGAGGGACGGCACCAGCATCAGCTTGATGTTGCCGATCGGGTCATCGGTGAACGGGATATAGGTGGCCGGCGGGACACCCCACTTGAAGTAACGGCCAGCCATGCTGATGAGGAGGATGGCGATCCAGAACCCGGGCGCGGCGAGCAGGCCGATGGCGAAGCTGCGGCCGGCGTAGTCGGCCCAGGTGTCCTGGCGGATGGCGGAGATGATCCCGATCGGGATGGCGATGAGGCAGGAGAAGAAGATGGCCATGATGCCGAGCTGGAAGGTCACAGGCATCCGGTTGCTGAGCTCGCTGGTAACGGTGCGCCCGCTGATGAGCGACTTGCCCATGTCGAGCTGCACGATATCGCCGAGCCAGCGCAAGTACTGGCTGACGATGTTGCCTTCGAGGCCGAAGTCCTTCCGGATGGCTTCCTTCACTGCCGGGTCGGCGGCGCCGAAGTCTCCCGAGATGAGGTCGACGACATCGCCGGGCACGGCCCGGACGATGACGAAGACCACAAACGAGACCCCGATCAGTGTGGGGACCATCAGAAGGAGGCGGCGGATCAGATAACGCTGCATGTGACCGACTCCAGAGACAGGATGGGGGGCAGATCCACTCGCGGGCGGACCCACCCCCAGGGTGGTTGGATTATGCCGGATGCCGCCGGTTTACGCTTCCTCTCGATGGGATTGGCCGGGTGAATCGCCGGACCGGGCCGCGAGGAACCGCCCGTGGCTCGCCGGGAGCGCGCCCGCGCGAAGCAACAGGGGGTGGACCGGCAGTGCGGTCCACCCCCCTTGATGGTGGTCGTTGCCGGGGAGTGCGCGATCAGGCCTTATCGAGCCAGATGTACGGGAGCTCCTCGGTGGCGCCGCTGTAGGCGCCGGGGATGGTCTGGATGTCGATGTTCTTGACCCAGCCCTGGTAGGCGGCCCAGCCGGTGCCCGCGCCGGCATTGTGCGGGATGTAGTGCATCTTCTCGGCGTTCTTGCGCTGGATCTCGAAGAAGAGTTCC
>CAYUVT010000212.1:0-5103 GCA_964448165.1 uncultured Anaerolineaceae bacterium
CTCTCAACACCCTTTCCGGCGGGGAGCGGCAGCTACTCACTCGGAGCGCCTCACTGGCATTTACACCGGCCGCTCCCGCCGCATCCCCTTCCTCCGCGGCGTCGTCGTCCTCTGGGAAACAATGGCGCTCGGCATGCGCGCCCTCAACTACTCCTCCCGCATCGCCTTCGAAGAGGAAGACGATAACGGCGAGCAGGTCGAGTTCCCGGAGAAGGTGCTCTGGGGGACGATGGCCCTGGCCATCCTCTTCGTCGTCGGCGTCTTCTTCGCCGGCCCCATCCTCCTCGCCAACCTCCTCGAGGCCTTCGATGTCCACCGCTTCTGGATCGTCGCCGTCGAGGGTGTCCTTCGCCTGGTCCTGTTCGTCGGCTACATCGCCCTCATCGGCCTCATCCCCGATATCCGCCGCGTGTTCCAGTACCACGGCGCCGAGCACATGACGATTCACGCCTACGAAGCAGGCCGCCCCCTCACGCCTGGCGAAGTCCGTCCCTTCCCGAAGGAGCACACGCGCTGCGGCACCAGCTTCCTCCTCGTCGTCGTCTTCGTCGCGCTCATCACCTTCTTCGTCTTCGATCTCCTGGTCGATGAAGGCCTCGTCATCCGGACAGCCTCCCGCATCGTCTTCATGCCGCTCGTCGCCGGCATCAGCTATGAGATCCTCCGGAGCGGCGCCCGCTACGGCGGCAACTGGTTTGTGCACGCCATGTTTATGCCCAACATCGCCCTCCAGGCCCTCACCACAAAGGTCCCCGACGATAGCCAGATCGAAGTGGCCATCGCCTCGTTCGAAGCTACCCTCGCAGCGGCAGGGGTCAGTCCCGCCTCACCGGGCGACACCGAAGCTCTCGCCGGGGCCCCGCCACTCGACTGACCCACGGCGAAATCTTCACACTTCGGATCTGGAGAGATTAGAACGTTTGTTCTAACATCGCAGATCCGATGGATGCCGCCTGTCTCCAGGTGCCCAACTTCCTCATCGCGCTCGCGCGGCGCGACCACCCCGATCTGGCCAGGCGCCCGGTCGTGGTTGGCGGCGCCCCCGAGGAGCACGCACAGGTCACCGCCTGCTCCGCCGAGGCTGCCGCCGCCGGCGTCACCATCGGCGCCACCCTCCGGCGGGCGCTCGCGCTCTGCCCCAACGCCGTCTTCCTCCCCTTGCAGGAATCCTTCGCCCACGCCGAAGCCGCGCGCCTGGCCGATGTCGTCCTGGCCCGCAGTCCCCTGGTCGAGCTCATCGCCCCCGGCCACATCCACTTCGAGGTCCGGGGCCTCGCCCGCCTCGCCCGGATGAGCGATGAGCAGTACCTCGCCGAACTCCTCGAATCCGTCCAGGCCGAGACCGGGCTGGGCGCATGGCTGGGCGCCGCCACCACCGTCTTCCCGGCCCACGCCGCGGCAACCGCCCTTCCCCTGGTGGGCGCTACTGCTCCCCAACTCCGCTCACCGGCTTCCCCCTCCAAAAGCGGCTGGGTGCTCGTGCCGCCGGGCCAGGAGCGCGATTTCCTCGCCCACCTGCCCGTCGAAGTCCTCCCGGTCGACCCCGTGATGCACGTCCGCCTGCGCCTCTTTGGGCTCGAACGGGTCGGCCAGGTTGCCGCCATCCCGCTCTCGGCCCTCCAGGCCCAGTTCGGCCCCGACGGCCGCCGCGCCTGGGACCTCGCCAACGGCCGTGATGACTCCCGCATCATCGCCCGCCGCGAAGAAGCGCGGATCACTGAAGAGATGGATCTCCCCGCTCCCGCTGCCTCTATCGAGCCGCTCATCGCCGGTACCGAAGCGCTCCTCCATCGTGCCATCGCCCACCCCGATATCCGCGGCCAGGCCATCCGCCGGCTCGACTGGTGGCTCGGGCTCGAAAGCGGCGAACAGGTGGCCCGCCGCGTCGTCTTCCGCGAACCCACGAGCGATGCCGGCCACATGCTCTTCGTCCTGCGGAGCAAGCTCGAACGGCTCACCCTCGCTGCAGCCGCCATCAGCGTGGGCGTCACCCTCTCCGGCATCTGCAGCGAATACGCCCACCAGGCCAACCTCTGGCAGGTTGGCCCCCGCCGCCAGCGCGAACTCGAACAGGCGATCGCGCAACTTGCCGCACGCACCGGCGGCCCCCAGGTCTACCGCATCGTGGAGGTGCAACCATGGTCGAGAATCCCCGAACGCCAGCTGGCCCTGGTGGCCTTCGGCTCCTGAACCAGCCCAAACCGGCCGCCGTCGAGGCCACGCCCGCCGGCGAACCCGCCGCCGTCGTCTGGCAGGGCCGCTACCAGCGCGTCCGCGCCATCGCCGATAGCTGGCGCATCGACGACGAGTGGTGGCGCGACGAGATCGCCCGCCGCTACTTCGTCATCGAACTCGAATCCGGCCGACGCCTCACCCTCTTCTGCGACCTCGTGACCGGCACCTGGTACGCCCAGTCCTACGAAGGCCCCCGCGCAGGCGGCGCCATCCTCCGCGGCCGCGCCGGGTGAGCCGGTAGCCTGGAACGCCCCCCGAACGCCACGTCCGGCCTGTCCGAGGCGCGCCGGTCGTGGCGCGCTGCGGCGTCGCATCAGCTACAACTGCCCGCCGCTGGGCCACTGATTGTTCGCGGAGCCAACGGCCAACGGTCAACGGCCACAGAGCCTCAGCCCTCCCGGTGCTATCCTTATCCACCCATGGACTACGAAGGCCTGCTCGCCCACCGCACCCACACCATGCAGGCCAGCGCCATCCGCGAAATCCTCAAGGTCGCCTCCTCGCCGGGCATGGTCTCCCTCGCCGGGGGACTGCCCGCCGCCGAGAGCTTCCCCCTCGAGATCATGGAAGAGCTCACCGGCGCCGTCCTCGCGAAATACGGCGCCCAGGCCCTCCAGTACGACGCCAGCGAGGGCTTCATGCCCCTGCGCGAGGCGCTCGTCCCCCACCTCGCTGCTCGCGGCGTCCAGGCCACCGCCGATGGCATCACCATCTTCAGCGGCTCCCAGGGCATCCTCGACGGCATCGGCAAAATCCTCATCTCCCCCGGCGACGTGGTTGCCGTCGAAGCACCGACCTACCTCGGCGCGCTCCAGGCCTTCAACCCCTACGAGCCCCGTTACGTTGAGATCGAAACCGACGCCGACGGCCTTATCCCCGAGTCCCTCGACCGCGTCCTCGCTGCCCAGCGCGTGAAGCTTGTCTATCTCGTCCCCACCTTCCAGAACCCGAGCGGCCGCACGCTTTCGCTCGAACGCCGCCGCGCCGTCGCTGAGATCCTTCGCAAGCACGACACCCTGCTCTACGAGGACGACCCCTACAGCGACCTCCGCTACACCGGCACCCCGGTGCCCCCGATCAAGTCGCTCGCCCCCGAAAACGTCGTCTACGCCAGCACGCTCTCGAAGACGTTCGCGCCGGGCCTGCGCGTCGGGTTCTGCGTCGCACCCGGGCCCATCCAGCGCTGGATGGTTACGGCCCGCCAGGGCGTCGACCTCCATACCAGCACGTTCGCCCAGGCGCTCGCCGCCGAATACATCGCCGCAGGCTACCTGGAACGCCAGCTCCCGCGCATCATCGACCTTTACCGCCCGCGCCAGCAGGCGATGCTCGACGCGCTCGCCGCCCACCTTCCCGAGGACTTTCGCTTCACCCGTCCCGAAGGCGGCATGTTCATCTGGGTCGAAGGCCCGCCCGGCTTCGACGCCGAAGCGCTCCAGCACCGCATCCTCGAACGCGGCGTGGCTTTCGTACCGGGTAAGTACTTCTACGTGAACCCGGAAGGCCAACAGCACACCTTCCGCATGAACTTCACCGCCGCCGGCCCGGCCACCATCGAGCGCGCCATCTCGGTCGTCGCCGACGCTATCGCCGAGGAACTCGCCGCCAGCCGGTAGCTCCTACCCGAAGTCGTGCGATTCGGGCCGCTCGATGAAGCCAGGCAGCGGGCACGGCCGGAAGTGCTCGGCGATGATGTTCGGGAACCCGCTCTGCTCGTTATCGACCCGCCCCCGCACAATGACGAACGGGGTGGCCCGCACCAGTTCGCGCTGCCGCTCCTGGAGCGCTGTGTAGACCACCAGGTTCGCCAGCCCGAACTCGTCTTCCAGCAGCATGAACATCACCCCGCTGGCCGTCTGCGGGCGCTGCCGGGTCACCACCATGCCCGCCATCTCCACGATCATCCCCTGGGGGAGCCGGTTCGGGTTGCCCACCCCACCCAGGTGCCGGCTCGTAATCAGCCCCTCGTGGAGCAGCGGCCGCACCAGCGACATCGGGTGGCGCCCGGGGCTCAGCCCCAGCCGTTCGTGGTCCCAGGCCAGCTCATCCCACGCCAAAAGCGCGGGCAACTCGGCCATGTCCTGCTCCACCGGCAGCGGCAGCGCGAGCTGGTTCTCGCGTGCCGCATCACTCCTGGCCACGGCCGCCTCCGTCAGCAGTCCGAGCTGCCAGAGCAGCTCCCGCCGGGGCAACCCGAACTCCGCCAGCGCCCCGGCCCGGATGAGCATCTCCGCCTGCTCCTTGCTCAGCCGCGCACGCACCAGCAGGTCGCGAAGCGAACGGTACGGCCCGTTCGCCTGGCGTTCGGCCACGATGCGCTCCGGGAGCGTGATGTACCCCTGCCCGCGCGGGTGCTGGCGGATATCCTGCCAGCCGCCGCCCAGGCCCTTCACCTGCTGCAACCCCAGGCGGATATCGCCCCGCTCCGGCCATGCGCCCGCACGGCTCGCGTTGATCGATGGCGGCAGCGTGGCGATCCCGTGCCGCGCCGCGTCCTGTGTCAGCACCTCCACCGAATAGAACCCCATCGGCTGGGCGTTGAAGAGCGAGCAGTAGTAGGCCGCCGGGTAGTGGTAACGCAGCCAGGCCGACTCATACGCCAGCAGCGCGAACGCCACCGCGTGGCTCTTCGGGAACCCGAACGCCGCAAAGGCGGCCATCTTGTCGAACGCCACCCTCGCCGCCTCGCGGCTCACCCCCATACGCTCCGCGCCGGCGTAGAACTCGGCCGCGAGCGCCTGCATGGCATCGGACGAGCGCTTCCGGCTCATCGCGCGGCGCAGGCGGTCGGCCTGCCCGGGCGTGAAGCCCGCTACCGCGCAGGAGATCTGCAGCACCTGGTCCTGGTAGAGCACGTGCCCCAGCGTC
>CAYUVT010000213.1:0-5077 GCA_964448165.1 uncultured Anaerolineaceae bacterium
GTTCCATCGTCGATGGGACGAGGAAGACGCGGACGATGGTGGCATCGACGAAGATCGCCGTCGCCAGGCCGATGCCGAATTCCTTGATGACGCGGTCGGGGCCGAGCACGAACGACAGGAACACGGTGACCATGATGGCTGCGGCGGCGGTGATGACACGCGCGGTCGCGGTGAGGCCGTTGGCGACCGCGATCTCGGTGTTCTTCGTCAGGAGGTACTCCTCCCGGATCCGGCTGATGAGGAACACCTCGTAGTCCATCGACAGACCGAAGAGGATGGCGAACATCATCATCGGGAGGAAGACTTCGATCGGCCCCTTATCGACCCCGACGATGCCCGCGAACCAGCCCCACTGGAAGATCGCGACGATCACGCCGTAGGCGGCGCCAATGGAAAGCAGGTTCATGATTGCTGCCTTGATGGCGACCACCACCGAGCGGAACACGGCGGTGAGGAGAAGGAAGCTCACGCCAATGACGCCTGCGAAGAGGAGCGGCATCCGCTCGCCGATGCGCGTGGCGGCATCGACATTCCCGGCGGTGGAGCCGGCAACGTAGTACTTCCCGCCGCCAGTCTCCAGTCGATCGAGGACGGGCCCCCGGAGGCGCTTCACCAGGTCGGTTGTGGCGTCGTCCTGCGGCTTGGTGGTCGGCATTATGGTGATGACCGCCGTATCGCCGGCGGGGTTCAGTACAGCCGGGAAGGTCCGGGCGACACCCGGCGTGGCTGCGACGGCTTCCTCGACGGCCGGGAGGGAATCCTGGCCGCCGGCGGTAAGGTCGGCGACGATGAGCAGCGGGCCGTTGAAGCCCGGCCCAAAGCCCTTCGCGAGGAGGTCGTAGGCCTTGCGGCTCTGGAGGTGAGGGCTACCGTTGCCAGCGTCGGTGAACCCCAGGTCCATGGAGAGGATGGGGACGGAGAGGCCGATCAGGAGGGCCGACGAGGAAACCGCATAGAGCAGCGGGCGGCGCTGGATGGCGCGGCTCACCCGGAACCAGATGCTCGATTCGTCCACGCCCTCGGTCTGATGCAGGAACGGGACCTTGAGGCTGTCGATGCGGTGGCCAACGAGGGAGAGGGCGGCGGGCGTGATCGTGATGGCGACGACCACGGCGAGGAGAACCACGATGGCCCCTGCGGTGCCGAGCATGGCGACGAAGGGCAGCCCCATCACAAACAGGCCCAGGAAGGCCAGCGCGACGACCGCGCCGGCGAAAATGACGGCTCGCCCCGCGGTCGTAACGGCGATGACGACCGAATCCTCAACGGAGCGCCCGGCGTGGAGGCCCTCCCGGAAACGTGTGACCACGAGAAGGCTGTAGTCGATGCCCACGCCGATGCCGATCATCGCTGCGAACTGGGTGCTGAAATCCGGGAAGCCGAACCAGCGCGAGAGAATCCCCAGGATGGCGAAGCCGGCGCCGAGCCCAAACAGCGCGGCGGCGATGGGCAATCCCATGGCGACCACCGACCCGAAGGCAATGAGCAGGATGAAGACGGCGGCGATAAGCCCGTAGATCTCGGAGCCGATTTCGGGCTGCTCGTTGAATTCAATCAGGCGGCCGCCGGCGACGACCGTCAGCCCGGGAGTACTCCGCTCGCCGGTAACCGCCAGGATGGATTCCGCCGTCGAACGTGGAATCTGCCGGACGGGAAGGTCCAGGTGCACTACAGCGCGGGCGATGGTTCCATCGGGCGAGATGAAGCCCGGTCCCTCAAAGGGGGACTCAATATCTGCCACATCCGGGAGGGCGGCGACTTCGGCGAGGACTGCCTCGATATCCGCCCGGGCGGCATCGATGCCGCCGGGAGCCTCGAAGACCAGGTCCGCCTCGCCACCAGCGCGAGAGGGAAAGCGGCTCTCCAGGAGGTCGAAGGCGCGCTGGGATTCAGAGCCGGGCAAGCTGAACTCGGTGGAGAACTCGCCCCCGAAGCGGGTGAGTGCTGTGACCAGGCCGGCGAGGACCACCACCCAGGAAGCGATGACCCAGCCGCGGTGGCGGTGCGTGAATCGTGCCCAGGCTGCGAGCGGGGAGCGCCTACCATTCAACTGAGCCACGTCGTGCATCACCTTCCGGAACGACTTTGTGAAAGCCTGAACTAATTCACCTTACGGGACGATCGGGAGAACGCGCAATCATCCCGGAGGCCTGAACTGGTGAACGCGCGGGAAAGATGGCACCAAATGGGGGCTTAACCGGGCCGGAATTGGAGATTGCTATACTTCGCGAATCTGACACGGGACTGCCGGGACATGCGACTGGCGTGGCGGCTGGGCCCGGGTGCGACTGGGAGACGGCTTCGTGGAAGACCCGAAGATAGTAGCGGAGCGGATCATTTCGAATGTCGAGCACGTGATCGTTGGGAAGTCGCGTGAACTGCGGCTTGCCGTGACCGCACTGCTCTGCGGCGGGCACATGCTCATCGAGGACGTGCCCGGCGTGGGGAAGACGATGCTGGCGCGGGCCATCGCCGTTTCGACCGGGTGTTCGTTCCGCCGCATCCAGTTCACCCCGGACCTCCTGCCGAGCGACGTGACCGGCGTTTCGATTTTCAATCAGAAGACGGGCGACTTCGAGTTCCGGGCCGGGCCCATCCTCGCGCAGGTGGTGCTGGCCGACGAAGTGAACCGCGCGACGCCGAAGACGCAATCGGCCTTACTGGAAGCGATGGAAGAGCGCCAGGTGACCGTCGATGGCGTCACCCACCGGATGCCGCAGCCGTTCATGGTGCTCGCGACGCAGAACCCGATCGAGTACGAGGGCACATTCCCGCTGCCCGAGGCGCAGCTCGACCGCTTCCTCATCCGCATCTACCTCGGGTACCCGAGCCCCACCGATGAAGTACTGGTGCTCGACCAGCAGCAGACGCGGCACCCGATCGAGTCGCTCCAGCAGGTGACCGATGCGAACGAGATCCTGCAGCTGCAGAAAGCGGTGAAGGAGATCTACGTGGACCCGCTGATCAAGCAGTACATCGTCCAGCTCGCGAATGCGACGCGCGAGCACGAGGCGGTGTACCTGGGGGCAAGCCCGCGAGGATCGCTGTCACTGTTCCGCACGGCGCAGGCGAAGGCGTTGCTCGAGGGGCGGGATTTTGTAACCCCGGACGATGTGAAGGAACTGGCGCTCTTTACGCTGGCGCACCGGGTGATCGTGAGCCCCGGGGCGAAGGTGAAAGGCATGACCCAGGCCGACGTCATCGCGCAATGCCTGCAGCGCGTGCCGGTGCCCGGCGCGCGAGCGCGAGTCTAGGCAGGCCCGGATTATGAGGCAGGCAGCGCGATCGCTTTTCGCTCCCGAGCGGCGGACGCTGACGCTCGTGCTGCTCATCCTGCTGACGTGTGTGTTCGTGGCCTATGGCACGGGCTTCTGGCTGCTCTTCCGGCTGGTGTACATCATCGCGATGGCGGTGCCAGCGGTGTGGCTGCTGGTGTGGTGGAACACCCGCGACATCGACGCCGAGGTGGACCGGCGGACAGCGCGGGCACAGGTGGGCCAGGAAGCCCAGGAAGTGATCGAGGTCCGGAACAAATCGTTCCTCCCGAAAGTCTGGCTGGAGGTGGAAGACCCCAGCGACCTGCCGGGGCACCGTTCGAAGCGGGTGGTGATCATTCCACCGCGGCGAAGCCGGAACTGGGTGGTGAACACGCCGCTCCGTCGCCGGGGGCTGTTCGACTTGGGGCCGCTGCGGCTGACGGCGGTCGACCCGTTCGGGCTCTTCCGGCGGGTGCGCGAGGTGGGCGGCCAGCAGCAGATCCTGGTGTACCCCCAGGTGGTGGATCTGCCGCACTTCCAGGCGCCACCCGCGAACCTCCCCGGCGAGGGACGCTTCCGGAAGCGAACCCACTACATCACCCCGAACGCGGCGGGCATCCGCGAATACGCACCAGGCGATGCCTTCAACCGGATCCACTGGCGGAGCACCGCGCGCACCGGCGAATTGATGGTGAAGACGTTTGAGCTCGATCCTGCCAGCGACATCTGGGTGATCCTGGACATGGAGCGGCGCGTCAACGCCGGCCGCGACGAGGAGAGCACCGAAGAGTACGGCGTGCGGATCGCCGCGAGCGTGGCGCGGCACTACATCGTGAACAACCGCCCTGTGGGTCTGATGACGTTCGGGCGCGACCTGCGCGTGCTGGAGCCGGAACGCGGCCAGCAGCAGTTGACGCGCATTCTGGAGACGCTGGCCACCGCCTCTGCGATTGGCGATGCGCCACTTGGGAACCTGCTCATGGAAGAGCAGCGGCGATTCGGGCGGCACACCACGCTCGTCGTCGTTACTTCGGCGACCGACGATCACTGGTTGACGGCCATCCAGTCGCTCACGCAGCGCGGGGTACGGGCGGCGGTCGTGCTGATGGACCCTTCGACCTTCGGGAGCGAGCGTTCGCCATTGCTGATGTACGGCCAGCTGACGGCGAGCGACATCATGACTTATGTTGTCCGCAAAGGTGACGACCTGGGACTGGCACTGAGCCCAACCGCGACGGGAGCAGGCGCATGGCAAGCATAAATCCCCCGCTGGGACGTTCGGCCGGGCGGCGTGTGAGCATGGCGGCGCTGCAGGCGCCGCGCCTGGTGATGAGCTGGGAGGACTGGCTCACGTTCGGTGCCGCAGTGATTACCTTCGTAAGCGTTGCTGTTTCGCTGGAGCAGGCGAACTGGGTAGACGAGATGCCCCCGTTCGTCCCCACGGCGGTGCTGGGGTTGCTGATCGGGATGTTCGCCGCCCGCATCAAGTTCTACGCGGCGGCGATCCATCCGATCGGACTGGCGCTTGGGGCGGTCATCGTGGTGCTGGTGGCACAGACGTACGCCGACGGCGCGACCCTCAATGACCGGCTCGCCGATTTCCGCGTCCGGATGCAGGAATGGTGGGCCGTCGTCCGGGCTGGCGACATCAGCAACGACAATCTGCCGTTCGTGACGCTGGTACAGGCGCTGATTTTCCTGGCGACGTACTTCGCGGCCTGGTGCCTCTACCGGTGGCAGAACGCGTGGCTTGCGGTGATACCGAGCGGCGTGATCCTGCTCACGAACATCAGCTTCCTCTCGGGCCAGCCCAGCGGCGC
>CAYUVT010000214.1:0-5046 GCA_964448165.1 uncultured Anaerolineaceae bacterium
CGGAGGACCCACCCATGCAGTTCGGCATCTTTTCGGTTGGCGATGTCACACCCGACCCGACCACCGGCCGCGCGCCGACCGAGGCCGAGCGCATCCAGGCCATGGTCACCATCGCCCTCAAGGCCGAGGAGGCCGGGCTCGACGTGTTCGCGACCGGCGAGCACCACAACCCGCCCTTCGTGCCCTCGTCGCCGACCACGATGCTCGGTTACATCGCCGCGAAGACCAGCCGCATCATCCTCTCCACCGCCACCACCCTGATCACCACCAACGACCCGGTGAAGATCGCCGAGGACTACGCGATGCTCCAGCACCTCGCGGGCGGCCGGGTCGACCTGATGATGGGCCGGGGCAACACCGCCCCCGTGTACCCCTGGTTCGGCAAGAACGTCCAGGATGGCATCGCGCTCGCGCTCGAGAATTACGCGCTCCTCCACCGGCTCTGGCGCGAAGACGTGGTCGATTGGGAGGGGCGCTTCCGCACACCGCTAGAGGGCTTTACCTCCACGCCCCGGCCGCTCGATGGCATCCCGCCGTTCGTCTGGCACGGTTCGATTCGAAGCCCGGAGATCGCGGTGCAGGCGGCCTACTACGGCGATGGCTTCTTTCACAACAATATCTTCTGGCCAATCGAGCACGTGAAGCGGATGGTGCAGCTCTACCGGGAGCGGTTCGAGCACTACGGCCACGGCCCGGCAAGCCACGCCATCGTTGGCCTCGGCGGCCAGGTGTTCGTCCGCCCGAACTCCCAGGATGCGGTCCGGGAGTTCCGCCCGTACTTCGACAATGCGCCCGTCTACGGCCATGGCCCCTCGCTCGAAGAGTTCAGCGCAAAGACGCCGCTCACCGTGGGGAGCCCGCAGCAGGTCATCGAGCGCTACGCGGCCATGCGCGAACACGTTGGCGATTACCAGCGCCAGCTGTTCCTGGTCGACCATGCGGGCCTGCCGCTCAAGACCGTGCTCGAGCAGATCGAGATCCTGGGCGGAGAAATCGTCCCGGCCCTGCGGAAGCTCAACGCCAGGGGGCGTCCCGCCGACATCCCGGATGCCCCGACGCACGAGTCACTGAAGGCCGCGCGCCTGGCCTCATCCGCCCGGGGTTGAACCGGTGAAGAGGCCGCTGAGCATGCGGCGCATCACCCCCCGGATGGCCTGGTCATCCAGCCCGCGCGCCACCAGCAGGTCGTAGAGCTCGAACGAGCAGGCGGCATCGGCGGCGGCCAGGACTTCGGACCGGGCCGCCGGTTCGAGGGCGTCGAGCTCGGGGGCGAACTGCAGTTCAACCTGGAGCGCGTAGAGCCGGCGGCTCTCCTGGATCTGGCCCGCCAGGACCGGGGAGAACGGCGCCCGCAGCCGGGCTACGCGCGCGGCCGGCCCGAGCGCCCCGAACAGCGCCACCCTCTGCTCAACGATGCTGGCGATGCGGTGGTCGAGCGGGCCCTCGCCCACGTTGGCAATCTCGACGAGGTGCCACACGCGCTCCTGCTGGCGTTCGATAGCCGTGCGGTCCAGGTCGTCGCGGTCATCGAAGTAGCGGAAGACCGAACGGCGCGACACCCCGGATCGCTCGGCAACCAGCTCTGCGCCGGGCCGCAGGTTCCCCTCGGCGTAGAGGTCGAGCAGGGCATCGACCACGGCCAGGCGGTTGCGTTCGCGGGATGCACGGCGACCATCAACTCGCTGCTCCTGCCCTGTTGCCGGGTCTCGCGCTTGCATCAGCCCATTGTTCGCCCGGGGCGACAGACCCGCAACGCCAACTGGCACCACCAGTGCCAGCAGGCTCAATCCCCCATCGCGGCTCGCGCGCGTTCGCGCGGGGGAATCAGCACGCGCGCGGCCGGCGCGGCCTCGCCTTCCGGCAGCAACCGGCCGTCGCGCATATGGATCACCCGGTCGGCACAGGCGGCTACGGTCGGGTCGTGCGTCACCATCAGGATGGTCAGGTGACGCTCCTCCCGCAGCCGGTCGAACAGGTCCATCACGCTCTCCGCGGCCGCTGCATCGAGTGCTCCGGTGGGCTCGTCGGCGAGCAGGATCGACGGGTTGTTCGCCTGCGCCCGGGCTCTGCCGACACGCTGGCGCTCACCCCCGGAGAGCTCCGGCGGCCGCAGCCCGGTGCGGGCGGCCAGGCCGACGCTCTCGAGCAACTCATGGGCGCGCCGGGTGCCCTCGCGGCGGCCCACGCGGGTGGGCACCATGGCGACCTGCACGTTCTGGAGTGCGCTCAGGTTCGGCAAGAGGTTGTGCAGCTGGAACACCAGCCCCACCTCGTGGCTCCGGTAGTGATCGAGGTTGCCCGACGACCGCAGATCGCGACCGTTGATGAGGATCTCGCCGGAAGTCGGTTCGTCGAGCGCGGCCAGCAGGTGCAGGAGGGTCGACTTCCCCGAGCCCGATGGCCCCGTCAGCGCGACCCACTCGCCCGGGTTGATTGCGAAGCTCACATCATCGACCGCGCGAATGTTCGAGTCGGGGTACACCTTGGTCAGGTGGCGTGTCTCAATCGCGGGCACGTTCGAGGGCTCACTCATGGCGGATCGCCGTCAGCGGCCGCAGGAGCGCCGCGCGCAGGGCCGGGTAGAGCGCGCCGAGGATCGCCATCCCAAACGTGATCGACAACGCGCGCCCGAACACATCGGAACTGTACGACGGCGAGAACACTCCGCGCAGCGTGGGCACGTCCTGGAGGAATTGCACCGCCAGGAACCCCAGGGCGACACCCACCATGGCGCCCGCCATGGTGACCATGAATGCCTCGGCAAGTACGTAGATGAGAACGCGCTGGCGCGACCAGCCCACCGAACGCAGGACCCCGAATTCGCGCGTCCGTTCGAATACCGAGAGGCTCATCATGTTGAGGACGTTCGCCGCGCCGATGATCAGCGCCAGCGCCGAGACGCCCGTGTTGGCCGCCCGGAGCAATTCGAGGTTCCGGTCTACCTGCCCGAAATCGGATTCCGTCCGGATGGTGGCGAGCTGGGGCAGGGCCGCCTCGATGCGCGCCCGGGCCGCCTCGATCTGCGTCTCGTCCTCTACCTGCACGAATGCCAGGGTGATGGTGCCCGGCTTCCGGAGCTCCGCCTGCAAGGGGACGAGCGGCAACATCGAGGCGGCGTCGCCAAAGACCTGGCCGGTGCTGTAGATCCCCACGATCCGGTATGCGTCCTCGCCAAGGAGGAGCGTGTCGCCGATCTTCTTGTCCAGGTCGCGGGCGGCGCGGTAGCCAAGGATCAGCTCATCCGGCGCGTTCGCCTCGTAGATTCGCCCGGCGATGATGTTCACCCCGAACGGCTCGGTGTCCTCGGGCTTCATGCCGATGCGAAGGAAGAACGGCCGGTCGGCATCGAGGTAAATGGGCTCGACCAGGATGCCGACCGCGCTCTTCACCGCGGGATCTTGCTGGATGACCGCCAGGTCCTTCTCATCAATTGAGCTGTTGAGGACGTCGCTCACATTTTTCTCGGCGATGCTGAAATCGGCCTTGCCGGTCTGGAGGATGGAAATGGCGGTCTGGCGCAGGCTGTGGGTAAGGATGCCCATCGCGACCACGGTCATGATCGTGACGGCGATGGTGAGGCCCGTGAGCACCGTCCGCATCTTGCGCGTGTAGACGTTCTCGAAGATGAGCTGGACGAAGAACACGGACACCCCCATTCGTGGCCCGGGCGGCGAGGTTCGCGGTCAGCGCCGGAGCGTATGCACTCCATCGGTGCTGGTGCTCGAAGAGAGCGTCAGGCCAAGCGGAAGATCGCGGACGTTGTTGCGGTCGATCACCTGGTTCACCACGGCGGTGCCGAGCCATGGAGGGAGGTTCCCCGCCTTGAGCTCGTCGACGACGATGCGGTTCTGGCCGCCGCTGACATCGAGGTACCCGCGGACGACGATGGAGACATCGCGACCAAGCACATTGACCTTGCCCTTCGCCTCGGCCATGCCATCGGGGCAGAAGTAGACCTGCAGGTCCTTGATGGGCACATCGCGCTCTTCGAGGTAGGCAACGCCGCGGGATGTCGCTTCGGGTTCGGTGATGGCCATCGCCGCGCCGGGCCCCGCCGCCTTGAAGTCATCCCACTTGGCCTGGAGCGAATCCACCGCGTCCTGGCTTACCGCCGACCGGCGATCCACGCAGGCGGCGGGGTCCCCCGTCGCGATGAGGATGCCGATGAGGACGGCCAGTCCCCCCGCGAGGCCGACGAGCGTAACCAGGATGCGCGTGATCCAGGTGAGGATCGATGTGCCGCCCTGGACGGCGCCCGGGACGGCCGCTCCCGGGACCGGCGCGGGGAACGGTGGGGTCGCACTCACCGGTGGCTGGACGGGTGGTGGTGGCGGCGGCGGTGGTGGCGGCGGCGCGGCCGGGGCGCCTCCCGGGGGTGTCCCCAACGGTGAGGATGCCGGGGTCCAGCCACCCGCCGGTGGCGCGCCACCAGGTGCCGCACCGGCGGGCGGTGGCGCACCGGGGGTTGGAGGCGCAGGCGCGCCCGGGGCGGCTCCCGAGGGGGTACCGAGCGGCGAGGATGACGGGGTCCAGCCACCGGCCGGTGGTGCGCCTCCCGGCGCTGCACCAGCGGGTGGCGCCCCGCCAGTCACGGGGCCCGTGGGCGCGCCGGGCGGCGCGCCGGAGGGGGTGCCGAGCGGACTCGAGGTGGGTGTCCAGCCCTGCCCCGGAGGGGTGGGCATACCGCCAGGAGGGGTGGCCGGGGGCGCTCCAGCTGGTGGCGTTGCGGCCGGCGGCGGAGCGCCAGGAGGTGGTGCCGCGCCCGCGCCGGGCATTGCTCCCGCGCCAGGTACGGCCTGACCTGCCGCGCCCGCGCCCGGCATTGCGCCCGCGCCGGGTACGGCCTGTCCTGCGGCGCCCGCTCCCGGTACGGCCTGTCCCGCTGCGCCCGCGCCGGGCATCGCTCCCGCGCCGGGTACGGCCTGACCTGCCGCGCCTGCGCCGCTCACGGCTGGTCCTGCTGCCCCGGCGCCGGTGACAGCCCCGGCGGCGCCAGCGCCACCGGCTCCGGTTGCGGCGCTGCCAGCAGCTCCGGCGCCCGCGACG
>CAYUVT010000215.1:0-5041 GCA_964448165.1 uncultured Anaerolineaceae bacterium
TCATTCTGGGCAAGTGTATACTCCCATGATCGGATTACGGAATAGCGTGCAACGGTGATTCCCGCTTCCCGGAACAATGCCTTCATGAGCGCCTTGTCCATCCCGATCGCACTTGCGGCCACGCCGGCGCCGGCGTAGGGCTTGCCAGCGATCTCCAGGAATCCCTGGAGCGTCCCGTCTTCGCCAAACGTCCCGTGGACCAGCGGAAACACGACGTCGCACGAATCAAGCGCGGCGAGCGCCTCGCCGGCATGGAGCACGGGTGTCCCGGCATCCTGGAAGGCACGTGCGCCCCCATCGAGCAACGCACGCGTTTCGCGGGGGGAGAGCCAGTTCCCGGCGCGGGAGATGCCGATGGGCACGGCCTCCCAGCGAACTGGGTCGAGCGCCGCAATCACGCTGCGAGCGCTCACGATGCTCACCTCGTGTTCGCCCGAGCGCCCCCCGAGGATGACCGCCACGCGCTGGCGCACCATCACCACGCCCCCACAAGCTGGACTTCGAGTTCGAGGGTGACGCCGAACTGTTCCTTGACGCGGCGCTGGGCCTCGGCGATGAGCCAGGCGACATCGGATGCGGTCGCGTTGCCCTCGTTCACGAAGAAGTTGCAGTGCTTTTCCGAAATGGCGGCGCCGCCGCGGCGCATGCCACGCATTCCCACGGCATCGATGAGTTTCCAGGCGGGCGATTCGGGAGGATTCTTGAACGTCGAACCCGCGTTGCGCCCACGGGGCTGCGCGGCCAGGCGCTTTTCGTCGTACGAGGCAGCGCGGGCCAGCAGCGCCTTCGCATCGCCCGGCGCCAGCTCGACTTCGGCCTCGAGCACGGCCTTACCGGAGAGCTGGCCCCGGGTGAACACGCTGCCGCGGTATACCAGGTGGAGCTCCGAGGCTTCGACCCAGTGGTCGCCATCGCCGCGCGAATGCAGCCGTACGCGGCGGAGCACATCGGCGAGGCAACCGCCATAGGCTCCAGCGTTGTAGACGACAGCGCCACCGATTGTGCCCGGGATGCCAACGGCCCAGGCCAGGCCATCCAGCCCAAGGCGGCACATCTTCCGGGAGAAAGCAGCGAAGCTGGCGCCGCTTTCGATCCTGACCCGGAGCCCCGTTGAGTCTGCCTCTTCGGCCCGCGAGCGGTTGTCGATTACCAGTCCGCGAATGCCGGCATCGGCCACCAGGATGTTGCTCCCGCTGCCAAGCACGAAGGTTTCAACGCCGGCATCGTGGGCCGCGTTCAACGCGGCGGCGAGCGACGTGGCGGAACGGACCGTGAGGAAGAGATCGGCCGGGCCGCCGATGCCGAACGTGGTGTGGCGGGCCAGCGTCTCGCCGCGGCGGAGCTCACCATGCGGAGCCAGGGTGGCAGCGAGGCGATCGAGGGCGGTCATCGCAGCGCCTCCAGCAGGCGTGGACCGGCCTCGACAACATCGCCCGCACCAATGGTGAACACGACATCGCCCGGCCGGGCGAGCGCGGCGGCCTGATGGACCGCGTCATCGAAGTCGCGCGCGTAGCTGGCACGCGGTGTGGTGATGGCCGCGGCAAGGTCTGCAGCGGAGCGGCCGGGAAGCGGCGCTTCGCGGGCGGCATAGGTTTCCAGGACGATGAGGCTGTCGAGCCCATCCCAGCACTGCAGCCACTCATCCCAGAGATACGCGATCCGCGAGTAGGTGTGCGGCTGGTAAATCGCAATCAGGCGGCGCCCCGGGAACGCTTTCCGGGCGGCGGCGATGGTGGCGCGAACCTCGGTCGGGTGGTGGGCGTAGTCGTCCATCACCAGCACACCCCGGGCCTCGCCGACCGTCTCGAAGCGGCGCCTGGCCCCGTGGAACGCCGCCACGGCATCAGCTACCTGGCCGAATGGGACATCGAGGTGAAGCGCGACCGCTGTCGCCGCCAGGACGTTCCGGACGAAGTGGATGCCCGGAATCGATGCGCGGACCGAACCAAGGGGCACTCCGCCGCGAGTGACGACGAACTCTGCGCCGCGTTCGGTCATGACGATGTCGCGGGCCATCCAGAACCGCACACCTTCGGTCCCGTAGGTCTCGTGGCGCAACGGGTCATCGCCAAGGACGTCGCTGACGTAGCGCGCGCCGGGGTCGTCGGCGCAAGCCAGGAGGATGCCTCCGGGGAGGACCTTCCTGCCGAACTCGATGAATGCCTCGCGGTAGGCCTCCGGGGTGCCGTAGTAGTCGAGATGGTCGGGCTCGACGTTTGTGATCACGGCAATCGAAGGCGTGTATTCGTGGAAGGCGCGCTTGTACTCGTCGGCTTCGACGACGCAGACGTCGCCCTCTCCCCAGGCGGCGTGTCCGCCCAGGTCCGGGCTTTCGCCGCCGAGGATGTACATGGGCTTCCTGCCCGCGCGCACGAGTATGTGCGCGATGAGGCTGGAGGTGGTGGTCTTGCCGTGTGCCCCCGCGACGGCGACCACCCGCTTGCCTTCCATCAAGCGGGCCACCATTTCAGCACGGAGCAGGATGGGGATGCCCCGGCGCCGGGCCTCAGCGAGCTCCGGGTTGTCGTCCTGGGCGGCGGCGGTGGTCACGACGAGGGCGGTATCGGCGGGCACGTTCCCGGCCGCATGCCCGGTGAACACGCGCGCCCCGGCGGCTTCGGCCTTGCGGGTGAGGTCCGATGGGCGAAGGTCGCTGCCGCTGACGGGGACGCCGCGGGCGCGAAGCAGCAGGGCGATGGCGGACATATGCATGCCACCGATCCCCACCAGGTGCACCGGCCCACGGATCTCGGTCATTCCCGGGCGACCTCCATGACGACCTTCGCGATAGCTGCAGCGGCACCGGGGCGTGCGAGCGACCGCGCAGCCACGCGCATCGCCTCGCGGCCAGCGTCGTCGTCGAGGAGCTCGCCCAGGCGGGCGCCGAGGGAGCCGATCTCCTCCTCTTCGAGGACAACGGCGGCGCCGTTTTCGGCGAGCCAGCGGGCATTGTTGCGCTGGTGGCCGCCGGCGAAGGCGCCAGGGATGAGCACGGCGGGCAGTGCCGCGGCGGGCACTTCGCCCAGCACCGATGCCCCGGCCCGGAAGACACCCACATCGGCCGCCAGCATGAGGAGGGGAAGGTCGGCCCGGAACGGCGATGGCTGGTAGCGCGCCTGGACATCAGCCGGGAGCGCATCGCGAACCCTTTGCGCGGCCTCGAAGCCGGCCTCCCCGGTGACGTGGACGACCGTTGCCTTGCGGCACAGGTCTGGCAGGGCATCGAAGACGGCGGCGTTGATCGCACGCGCCCCCTGCGACGCGCCGGCGATGACAACGACCCGTTCGGTGGGAGCGAAGCCCAGCCGGGCGCGGGCCTCGTCGCGCGAGACCGTGAAAAAGGTCTCCCTCACCGGATAGCCAGTCACCACTGTCTTTCCTGCCGGGAGGAACTGCAGGGCAGCCTCGGTGGTGGTGGTCATGCGCGTGGCAAGGAGGCGCTCCGCCTTCACTGCCCAACCCGGCCGGACATCCGGCAGGTACACCACGAGCGGGCGCCGCAGCAGCTTGGCGGCGACACTCGCCGGGAAGCTGCCATAGCCGCCGGTGCTGAACACCACATCGGGCCTGAACCGCCGGAGCTTTCGAATCGCTGCAACGACTCCCACGAACAGGCTCCATGCACTCCTGGTGAGGCCAAGCGGGCCGCGGCCGCGCAGCCCGGCTGAGGACACCGCCTCGAAGGGCACGCCGGCAGACTCGACCAGGGGCCGCTCGCCGCGATTCTCCGGCCCGAAGAAGCACACTTCGACAGCGGAAGGCGAGGCCGCACGCACAGCCTCGAGGACAGCGAGCGCCGGAAAGATGTGGCCCCCTGTGCCGCCGCCGGTGAGCGCGAGCCTCATTCTGTTTGCTCCCGCTTCCGGATGATCCGCCGCTTGCGCACGGGGTGCTGGTCCATGTAACCGCCACGGTCGTTTCCGTAGCGCGAGATGCTGATGAGGACACCCATGGCCAGGAGGACAGCCGCGAGCGCGTTGCTCCCGTAGCTCAGGAAAGGCAGCGGCACGCCCGTGAGGGGGATGACGCGGGTGATCCCGCCGATATTCAGCAGGGCCTGCACGGTGATCCACGTGGTGATGCCAGTGGCGATGAGCTGGCCGAACTCGTCCCGGGCGCGCCGCGCGACCTGGAACCCGCGGACCATCAGGATCATGTAGAGCATGACAATGGGGAGCGTGGCGAGCAGCCCCATCTCCTCGCCGATGATGGCAAACACGCCGTCGGTATGGCTTTCGGGAATGTAGAAGAACTTGGCGCGGCTTGCGCCGAGGCCGAGCCCGTGAATGCCGCCATTTCCGATGGCGATCAGGGACTGGAGCGTCTGGAAGCCGTTGCCGAGCGGGTCGGTCTCGGCATCGAAAAACGCCGAAAGGCGGTCGGCGCGGTAGCCGGCGGCCGTGGCAAGCACTGCAATGGTCCCGAGCCCGGTAACCGCGAGGGCGACCATCTGGACGAACGATGCGCCGGCCACCCAGAACATCGTGACGGTGATAGCCAGGATGATGACCGTGGTGCCCAGGTTCGGCTGGAGCATGATGAGGACGCTGACGGCGCCGATGATGATGACGAATGGCACGAGGCCGTGTTCGAGCGAGCGGACCGACTCGCCCTTGGAAGCAAGCCATGCCGCCAGGTAGATGATGACCGCGAGCTTCGCGAACTCGGCAGGCTGGACGGTGAGCTCGCCGACGCCAAGCCAGCGCCGGGCTCCACCGCCTTCGACGCCGACCACCAGCACCGCCATGAGCGCTCCGATCGTGGCCAGCATGATCGGCACCGCGAGCGGGCGCAGGCGCCGGTAATCGGTCCGGGCAAGGCCGATGAGGAGGATGACGCCCATAGCGCCCCAGATCGCCTGGCGGATGACGAAGTAGTAGGGGTCGCCGAACTTCGCGAGCGCGATGACGAAGCTCGAGCTGTAGACGGCGACCATGCCGGTGATGGTGAGAATGGTGGTCAGCGCGAGGAGGGCGTAATCGGGCCTTCCCGGCGTCCACTTCCCGGTTCCCTGTGCGGCGGCTATGGCGACACCTCC
>CAYUVT010000216.1:0-5011 GCA_964448165.1 uncultured Anaerolineaceae bacterium
GGAGCGGAAGGCCCCCGGTGCGGTGATCGGAGGAGCGCAGGGGGAATGTGCGCGGAGCGTGTCTCCTAACGCCCCAGCGTACCCCGAAGATTGAGTGCCCACAGAGCGAGGAGA
This sequence comes from uncultured Anaerolineaceae bacterium, assembly GCA_964448165.1. Classification (GTDB taxonomy): domain Bacteria; phylum Chloroflexota; class Dehalococcoidia; order Tepidiformales; family Tepidiformaceae; genus Amarobacter. Next base: position 115 of record CAYUVT010000216.1, read on the forward strand.
ACCCCGGTGATCAGCAGCAGGCTGCACACCAGGAGGACGACTGGCGACACCCAGCTCACGCGGGCGGGCGCGCGTGGTGACAGGACTCCCCTCACCGTTGCCAGGGCCGTTCCGGCAGCCAGTGCCATTGCGATCCCCGTAACCAGGGCTGGCCATGCGATGGAGTTTGCCATTTATACCCTCCGGCCGCTCCGCCCTCGGAGTGCCGGGGATGTCATACCACGGATGCCCGTGCCGTTTCCATCACCGGAACGTAAACGCGGGCGATTGGCCGGAATCCGCTACTTGATGATGACCTGGCCCGACATGGCTTCGCCGTGGACGGCACAGTGGTATTCGAACAGCCCGTTGGTCTTGAACTCGTACGAAAACGTGCCCGAGCCCTTCAGGCGGGGGGATTCGACCGGGATGTCGCCGCCGTTGCTCTTGAACGTGCCGGTAATCTGGTGCTCCTGCTTCCCGGTCCACTGCCAGAAGACTTCGGTGCCAATGGGCACCTGGAGGGCGCCCGGCGAAAAGCCGGTGTCGCTGACCGTGATGGTCCGGAGGTTCGCGGGGATGCCCCCGGCGGGCATGGGTGCATCGGAGGGGGTGGGGCTGACCGTGGGGCCGCCATCGCCGTCGCCACAGGCGGCGCCGAAGAGACCGGCTGCCATCACGCAGGCGAGGAGGCGAAGGAGCCGTGTCCTGGTGTCCATGCCCGGCATGTTCCGCTACTCGACCGATGCGATGAAGGGGTAGAGCGGCTGGCCGCCGGAGAGCGCCTCCACCTCGACGCCGTCGAACGTTGCCTCGACCGCGGCGCGGGCAGCATCAAGCTCGGCGGGTGGGGTGTCCTCGCCGCCATAGATCGTGACCAGCGAGCCGGGATTGGGCTCGGCCAGCTGGAGCCCGGCCAGCAGGGCCTCCCTCGTCGTCGCGGATGCGGCGACCAGGCGGCCGTCGAGCAGCGTGATAGCCTGGCCCTCGCGCACATCGACCCCGTCGGCGGTGCGGCTCGCGGCGGCGATGGTTACCTCCACGGTCGTCACGCGCTTCGCTGCTTCCGTCATGGCCGCCACATTGGCCGCGGCGCTCTCCTCGGGGTCGAATGCCATCGCGGCGGCCACGCCCTGGGGGAGCGAAGTGGTCGGCACCAGGTGGATGGTGCACGTGGCAAGTGATACTGCCTGTTCGGCGGCGAGCCGGACGTTCTTGTGGTTGCTCAGGACGATGACGTCCGGGATGCGGAGGGCGTCGGCCGCGTCGGCGATCCGCCCGGCCGGTGGCTTTTCGATGAGCCCGAGGTCGGTGACTGCCACGCCGAGGCTCTCGAAGACCCGGTCGAATCCTTCGCCCCGGCTCATCGCGAGGACCGCGATGCGGGCTCCCGCCCCGGAGCCGCTGGCCTTGAAGCGCTCGTGCTGGGCGCCCATGTCTTCCACCTTTACCCGCGACACCGTGCCAAGTGCGCCCGCGGCATCCAGGAGCGGCTGAGGGTCGGTGGTGTGGACATGAACGCGGGCGAGGGTATCGTCCCCGACCACGACCACCGAGCGGTTCCCGCCGGATTCCGCGAGGGCGCGAACCTGTTCGAGGTCGAGCGGGTTGCCGGTCGCCTCGACGAGGAACTCGGTGCAAAAGCCGAATTCGTCCTTGCCGTGGCCTTCGACCATGGCGATGGGGCGGTGAGCCTTGTGCACGGCTGGCCGTGGTGTGGCGCCGGTCAGGGCAGCGAGCAGCCCTTCCAGAATGACGCATACGCCCTCGCCGCCGGCATCGGTGACGCCGGCCTCCTTCAGGGCGGGCAGCTGGTCGATGGTGGCCTCCTCGGCGGCATCGGCCGCTGCCACCGCGCGCGTCAATACCGGAAGGCAGCCGAAGCCCTCGCCCCCGGCGGGTAAGGCACTGGCTGCCCGGTTCGCTTCGGCGGCGGCTTCCCGAAGGACCGTGAGCATGGTGCCTTCCTGGGGCTTGCTTACGGCGTGGTAGGCCTGGGCCGCGGCGGCTTCGAGTCCGCGCGCAAGCGCCCGCGCATCGAGCATCTCGGCCGGGCCGACACCGCTTTCGAACCCGCGCAACGCCTGCGAGAGGATGACGCCGGAGTTGCCCCGGGCACCGTAGAGCGCGCCGCGGGCGATGGCGTGAAGGACCTCGGCTGCAGCCGGGTGATTTCCGAGTTCGAGGGAGCGGTCCACGCCCTCGCGCAGTGTGGCCGACATGTTGGCGCCGGTGTCGCCATCGGGGACGGGATAGACGTTGATTGCATCGATGGCCGCGGCGGACTGGCGGAGGTGATTGGCCGCGGCGATGAAGAGCTCTCGCAACGAGGCGCCATCGATGAGGTCTCCGGCGGTTTGCGCTGCGGTCACTGGCGCACTCCGCGGGCGCCCGTTTGGCCGTAATCGAATCCGGGTGCTAGCATGGAGGTTCTGATTCTGCCACGGAAGGGGCATTGACGCATGGCCAGCGGCGCTTGCGACGTTTGCGCGAAGACAACAATGTTTGGGCGGCACATCCGCCACACCCACGGGGGCCGCTGGGAGCGCAAGGCGACCAAGAAGTCGCGCACCTTCAAGCCCAACATCAGCAAGCAGCGGATCTTCTTTGGCGGGGAGTCGATCCGCCTGAACATCTGCACACGCTGCCTGCGGACGCTGGTGAAGTCCCAGGCGTAGCGAATCACCTCGAAACGCGAACCAGGCCGGGCCCAATGGCCCGGCCTTTCGTTTTCCCTGCTGCCCGCCGGTGAATCAGACCCTCGCGAACCGCGCCAGCGCCGCATCGAGCGGTTCGACGGCAACGCCGGGGTGGTCGATCACGGCCTTGAGCCAGTCGGGGCGGGCCTTCGCGGCCACCGCGATGGGCCGGGGGATGCCGGCGTGTTCGGCGGCGATCTCGGCGAAGCGCACCACATAATCCGGCGGGCGAAGGTCGGAGGCGAGTTCAACAAGCGCGAACGGATCCGGCGCTGCCGGTTTGCCGGGCACGCCGCGGACGACCCGGGGGCCCGGTTCATCGCCCCCGCCAACGAGCCCGGCGCCGTCGCAGAGGATCGCGCCGCGCACCTGCTCCGGGCGGCCGGCGGCGATGAGGAGTGCGATGTAGGCGCCCAGCCCACGCCCGACGATGGTGGCGGCGCCGAGCATCTGGAGGGCGGCATCGGCATCGCCCATGAGCACCTCGGCCGTGTAGCCGCCGCCACCCGGCACGGTAGAGGCGCCATGGCCCGTGAAATCGAGCGCGAACACCGGGCCCGGCCAGGCCTGGATATCGGCGGCCACGTGGTCCGGGGAGTGCTCGCCGAGCGCGTGGAGGTGGAGCAGCGGCCTGCCATCGCCCCGGCGCAGCTGGTGGAGGGCCAGCTTCACCCGGTTGTGGGTGAGGAAGATGGTCATTCCAGGAACTCCAGGACGAGGTCGGCAACGCGACGCGGGTGCTCGATATGGATGAAGTGGCCCGTTTCCTCGAACGGGATGAGGCGGGCGCCCGGGGGCAGGAACGGCAGGAGCGCCCGGTGATTTGTGCCCCACCCCATCTCCTCTTCCACGGTTGCGGTGAGCCCGAGCAGAGGGGCGCGCAGCGTGCGAAGCCGTTCGAGCGACCAGTCGGGCCGCCACGGGCCAAAGCCGCCGAAGCGGATGGCAGGGTCGAGCTTCCAGCGCCAGCCATCGGCGTCGCGCTTTGCCCCGATGGTCACCAGGTAGCGCAGCCAGTCGTCGGAGAGCCGGGGGTTCATGCGTTTGCGCCGCTTCGCGAGCTCGTCGATGGTCCCGAGCTTGCGGAACGTGGATGCGGCCGAGCGGCGGTGGTCGAGCCACTGTTCGAGGTTCTTCCGGGTGAAGCGCCGCTGCTCGTGGTCCGAGACGTCCGGGTGGGGTTCCGGCGAAGGGAGGCCGTCGATGATGACGATCTTCGACATCCGCATGGGGAGGGCTTCGGCGAGCTGAAGCATCATGCCGCCCCCCTTGGAGTGAGCAACGACCGGGACGGGGTCGGGAGTGGTGGAATCGAGCACGGAGAGCGCATCGCGGACGTCGGCATCCCAGCTATACAGGGGTGCGTGGTCGGAATCGCCATGGCCGCGGTGGTCCCACGAGATCACGCGCCAGCCGGCTTCCGCAAGCATGGGGGCAAACACATCGAACGTTCCGGCGAAGTCCGAGCCGCCGTGGACCAGGAACAGGGGCCGGCCATCGTGTGGGCCCCATTCACAAACGGCGATATTGACGCCGTAGGAATCGACCCAGCGATGGCGGTTGGGGCGCCGGGCGCCAGGGTAGGTGAGGAACGGGGTTTCTTCGGCCTGGAGAGTGGTCATGCACGATCCTCCCCGCCGCCTGCCCCGGCTGCCGGGACTGGCGGGAGACGCAGTTCGTGGGATTGCTGGAATACAGATGGAGCGGGCGGCGGGAATCGAACCCGCGCCTCAACCTTGGAAGGGTCGCGCGCTACCATTACGCCACGCCCGCCCCCGGAACCGGAAAACCGGCACGTTCGATGGTAACAAACGCGCCCGCTAGGTTCCTCCCTGTCCGCTACTTCCGTCCCCGCCTACGATGCCTGCGTGTCTGAATCCGGACCGGTCATGGTTGTCGGCCCCCTCGAAGGGGCGAAGTGGCGCAGTATCACCGGCCTCAGCGAGACCCTGGCGGCTGAGCTGGCGGCCGCTGGACTGCCCGTCTCCACGGCGATCGCGCCATGGTGGAACCCACCATCGCTGCTGGCCGGGGCCCGCATGCGCTGGTGGCGTCAGCCTGCTCTGCGCGCCTTCGCCGACCACCTCTCCGCCACCGGCGTTCCCGCCCGCGTCGCCGTCCTCGTCGGCGATGGGGCGGACACCGCCCCATCGTACGAGTTCTACAGGACCGCGCTTCTGCAATGGGCGCTTCAGAGCGACGGCCAGCGCCCCCGGGTC
>CAYUVT010000217.1:0-4983 GCA_964448165.1 uncultured Anaerolineaceae bacterium
GCTGAACCAGTTCGGGCCCCAGAGAGTGGTTGACACGCCGATTTCCGAATCGGCGATCATGGGCCTGGGTCTTGGTGCGGCCGCGACTGGCCTGCGGCCAATCATCGACATCATGTTCATGGACTTCCTCGGCGTGTGTATGGACGAGGTGGTGAACCAGGTCGCCAAGATGAAGTACATGTTTGGCGGCAAGGCCCGTCTCCCGCTCACCATCCACACCATGGCGGGCGCCGGCACCAGCATGGCGGCACAGCATAGCCAGAGCCTCGAAGCATGGTTCTGCCACGTTCCGGGGCTGAAGGTGGTGATGCCTTCCGGTCCCTACGAGGCCAAGGGATTACTGGTTGCGGCGGTGCGCGATGACGATCCGGTGATCGTCGTGAATACCAAGACCATCCTTGGGATGAAGGCACACGTGCCCGGGGAGTTGTACGAGATCCCCCTGGGGAAGGCTCACGTCGTCCGCGAGGGTACGAACTTCACCATCATTGCCACCGGCCGGATGGTGAGCGAAAGCCTGAAGGCGGCGGACTTGCTGGCTCCAGAGGGACTCGACGTCGAAGTGGTCGACCCCAGGACGCTTCAGCCGTTCGACACCGCTACGGTTGTCGCATCGGTTCGGAAGACGCACCGCGCCCTGGTCGCGCACGAGGCGGTCCGCTTTGGGGGCATCGGCGCCGAGATTGCCGCGCAGGTCCAGGAGGAGGCGTTCGACTACCTCGACGCGCCGGTGGGGCGAGTAGGGGCGCCGTTCACCCCGGTTCCCTTCAGCCCCGTGCTCGAACGCGAGTACCTCCCGGGCGCGGAGAAGATTGCCGCGGAAGTCCGCCGCATCCTGGGGAGACAGGCGTGAGCTTGTGACGGGTGTTGTCGGCCTCATTGTGAACCCAGCGTCCGGCAAGGACATCCGTCGGCTCGTTGCGGGCGCTTCGGTCTTCGACAATCGCGAAAAACAGAGCATAGCCCGCCGCGCGGTGCTCGGCGCGATGGCCGTCGGCATCGACCGCTTTGTCTACATGACTGACTCGCATGGCATCGTCCAGGCAGCTGTGCAGGACCTCCGCCAGGAGGCGTGCTTCGAGCCTCTCCAGTCGCCCGCTACCGACAGCGCGCTCGATACGACCCGGGCGGCGGAGCACATGCGGCACCTGGGCGTGGACTGCGTGATCACCCTCGGCGGCGACGGCACCAACCGGGCGTTCGCGCTTGGCTGGCGTGATGCGCCCGTGGTGGCGATTTCGACGGGCACGAACAACGTCTTCCCCCGGATGGTCGAAGGCACGGTCGCGGGAACAGCCGCCGGCCTGGTTGCTTCGGGTGCGGTCAGGCAGGGTGGAGTGAGCCGCCAGGCCAAAGTGGTCCACGTGAGCATCGATGGGGAACCCGACGACCTGGCCCTCATCGATGCGGCTCTGCTCGACGGGGCGTTCCTCGGCGCGAAGGCCATATGGAGCCCGGCGCGGTTGAGGACGGTGGTGCTGGCGCGCGCCGACCCCGCGGTTGTCGGACTGTCGGCGATCGGTGGCCTCCTCTGTCCCACACCGGAGAGCGACGATCGTGGAGTGGTGGTGCATGTGGGCGCCGGCGGGGAGAGCCTCCTTGCGCCGATAGCGCCGGGCCTCCACACGCGGGTACCCGTTGCCGGTTGGCGGAGGATCGAGCCGGGCGAGGTGGTCGAAGTCGAAGGTCCCGGCGTTCTCGCGCTCGACGGTGAGCGGGAACGGCGGGTTGGGCCGGGCACGCGAGTGAGACTCTCGGTGGTGCGTGATGGGCCCCGGGTTGTTGATGTGAACGCAGTGATGATGGTGGCGGCGGAACGCGGGCTCATGAGAACAGCCGGTGAGGAAACGGATGGCGACTGAGGTACTGCTGGTGAAGGCCGGAATGACGATGACCGAAGGCTCGGTGGCCGAGTGGTATGTGCCCGACGGCGGAACCGTCGAGCAGGGGCAGCCGCTCTATCGCATGGAGACCGAGAAGATCGAACTGGAAGTCGAGGCAGAGGCCTCGGGCGTCGTGCGCCATGTGGCGCCAGAAGGAGCTTCGCTTCCACCAGGCGCACTCATCGCCTACATCCTTGCACCCGGTGAAGCCCCTCCAGCCGGCCTCTCGTCCTCGCTCCCGGCCAGTGCGCCCGGTGCAGGGAACCGTCAACCCGACGGCGCAGATCGAGCGCGTGACAGGGAGCGGGTTCCCAGCTCGCCGATTGCCCGCCGCCTGGCCGCTGACGCGGGAGTGGAGCTGTCGTCGATCGCGGGCACGGGTCCCGGCGCCCGGGTCACCGAAGCCGACGTTCGGGCATTCCTCGCGAGCCGCGCGGCGCCGCCGCCAGCCACCCCTCGGCCAGAGGTCGCCGCGTCACCCCTGGCCCGCAGGCTGGCCGAGCAGCACGGGATCGACCTGCGGCTGGTGCGGGGTACCGGCCCCAACGGTCGTATCACCCGGGAGGACGTCGAGGGGTTCGTTGCCATGAGCTCTTCTCCGAAGGAGCCGTCCATTTCGCCACCGCCAGTTCCTGGCGGAGCCACCGGCGCGCAGCTGGTCCCGGTCCGGGGCATGCGCAAGGTCATCGCCGAGCGAATGCACGCCAGCCTCCGCGACATGGCCCAGCTCACCATGTCGATGGAGGTGGTGATGGACGAAGCGGTGAAGCTACGGTCGGCCCTGGTCGCTGAATGGGAGCCCGAGGGGATTCGTCCCTCCTACACCGACCTCGTCATCAAGGCCGTGGCCCGGGCGCTGGTTCGGCATCCTCGCCTCAACGCGACCATGCGCGACGCCGCCATCGAATTGCACCGGCAGGTCAACGTGGGGATGGCGGTCGCCGTTGACGACGGACTGCTGGTCCCAGTCATTCGTGATGCCGACCGCATGACCCTGAAGGAGCTTTCAGCGACATCGTCACGATTGGCCGAGGCGGCACGAAGCGGCACGCTGGGCCTCGACGATATGGCGGGCGGTACGTTTTCGGTGACCGCGCTCGGGATGGCGGGAATCGACTTCTTCACACCCGTCATCAATCCTCCCAATGTGGGCATCCTGGGCGTTGGCCGTATCCGCGACGGTGTCGCCTGGGAAGGCGATCGCCCGGTGAAGCAACAACAGATGACGCTGAGCCTTACCATCGACCACCGTGCAGTGGATGGGGCGCCGGGCGCGGCGTTTCTCAACACGGTGCGGGAACTGCTCGAATCTCCGTATGGGCTGCTCATCTGATGGCGGATTTCGACGTGGTGGTGATTGGCGGCGGGCCGGGCGGGTATTCGGCCGCGCTGAGATCAGCCGAACTCGGCGCATCGGTGGCGCTGATCGAGGCGGAGAAGCCGGGTGGCGCCTGCGTGCATCACACGTGCATCCCAACGAACCTCCTCATCGAGCCGGCCATCCGGCACATCGAGGCGCGCGAGCTCAACGTGATGGGCGTGTTCGAGGCCGGGGAGCAGTTCAACTTCGGCCGCGCCGTCGCCCGCAAAGATACGCTCGTCGGGCAGCTCGCCGAGGGAATCCGAACCGCGCTCCGCATGGCGCGGGTGCGGCTCATTGAAGGGCGTGCGTCGTTTCAGTCACATCGCGTCGTCTCGGTGCAGGGTGCACAAGAGGTGACCGTCCTGGATGCCGAGGCGATCATCATTGCAACGGGTAGCCGCTGGGAGGCGCCGGTCATCCCCGGGTGGCCCGCCGACCGGGTAGCCACAGCCGACGTCGTCCAGTCTCTCCCACAGTTGCCCCGGTCGGCCGTGGTGCTCATCGATGGCCCCGGAGACGTCCCCTTCGGCATCGAATACGCCGAACTCCTCGCCATCGCCGGCACGGAAGTCAGCGTGGTGACCGCCGGGCCCCGCCTGGTGCCGCACCTGGATGCCGATGTGGAGCCGGCTGTCCGGGTGGGGCTAACAGACCTGGGCATTCGGGTGTTCGAAAGTGCCCGGGTAGTGGAGGGCTCCACCGCCGGTGTGGTCATTCATACGGCGGATGGCGCTACCACTGTGGCGGCCGAACTGATAGTCGCCGCGGACAACCGGCGCCCGTTCACCACCGGCCTGGGGATCGGCGCTGCCGGAATACCCGAAGAGGGATCCGTCTCCGTTGGCCGGGACTGCGCGACCCGGGTTCCTGGCGTCTTCGCGGCAGGCGATGTGACGGGCGGAGCGATGCTTTCGAGCGCCGCTTCTCACATGGGCGAGGTCGCCGCCGAAAACGCCACAGGTGGCAGCGCCATTACCCGGCTCGCGGCCATTCCGCGCTTGCTCCATGGCCCCCACGGGATCGCGTGGGTGGGAATGACCGAAGAATCGGCGCGAGCTGCCGGCCGCACTATCCGGTGCGGCACCTACGACCTGTCGTTCAATGCGCGGGCGGTGACGCTCGGGGCACGCAGCGGGCTCGTCAAGGTTGTTGTGGATGCCGAGTCCGGAGAGCTCCTCGGCGTTCATGCGGTTGGACCGGAGGCCGCCGAAGTCATCGCCGTGGCAGCCGGGCTTATGCAGGCGGAAGTCACGGTGCACGAAGTGGCGGCGATGGTCGCCTGGCATCCCGGAGTCACCGAAGGCCTGGTACAGGCGGCCCGGCGCGCCTGCAGGGAGTGAGGCTGACATCCGCTGGCAGAGGATGCGCAGGCGCCGCTCAGGGATGGTGACCAGCAGCCGGTCGTCCCCGCACGCGTGTGGGGACGACTCGACGGCCGCCTTCAGCTCCCAGTCAGTGACCGGTTCACCCCCACGCGTGTGGGGACGACGAACTCGATTCTCGATCCGGGTGGCGAGTTTTCGGTTCACCCCCACGCGTGTGGGGACGACCTCGACGGCCGGTCGGGATGCCGCCGCATGCTAGGTTCACCCCCACGCGTGTGGGGACGACTCGGCATCCGATTTCGGGAAAACGCTCGCTGGCGGTTCACCCCCACGCGTGTGGGGACGACCGCTGGTTTGACCAACCCCTTACTGGGACTGACGGTTCACCCCCACGCGTGTGGGGACGACAGCG
>CAYUVT010000218.1:0-4964 GCA_964448165.1 uncultured Anaerolineaceae bacterium
CTTGAAGTGGGCCCGCCTGGATTCGAACCAGGGACCAAGGGATTATGAGCTGGATCGATTAACGCAACTACTTGATATTTGGCCCGCCCTCACTCGCCAAAACGTGCAGAAGCCCGCCGAAGCACCACGATCTTCCCACACTGGCGCAACCGTCCCAAAGGGCCGGTTCCGGCCCCGTTGCTGCCGGTCATTCGCGAGAAAAGCGGACCCTCCACAATGGAACCAAGGTCCAATACCGACCTTTTCAGCACCACCGGTAACATCCCCGCCCAGTCGGATGCAGGCCGCCGCCGATGGCGGATTGACCGAAGAAAGGGACCGGAACCTGATCCATCCGCATCATCGTCCCCGTCGCAACTGATGGGATCGAAGCAATGAAACCACGCACTGCATTTCTTCCGGTAGTCGCGACTAGCGCCATGCTGTCGCTTGCGACATGCTGTCGCTTGCGCCATGCTGTCGCTTCCTCCCCTGACTTCGGCACAAACGACCGCCGGGATCCCTCCGGAGATCACCACGCCGCCCCCTTTGTGGATCCTGATCAAACAAGCCAGAGAGACGCTAGCCCTGCCGCTGTAACGAGTCAGTGAGCAGTCCCTCGTAGTTGTGAAGATGAAGGAAACAATGCACATGAAACGAGCGATCGAGGTGATGGCTGTGGCATTGGGTGCAGTGGCTGCAATGCTGTTGCCGATGCTCGGTGCGGCGGCCGACGCGAAGCCCAATATCGTCTTCATCCTGGTCGACAACGTCGGCTGGGGCGACTGGAGCGTCTACGGCGGCACGACGCCCACGCCGCGCATCGACAAACTGGCAAGCGAGGGCATCCGCTTCAACAACTACAACGTCGAGGTCCAGTGCACGCCGTCGCGCTCGGCGATCATGACTGGGCGTCACCCGGTGCGCTCGGGGACTTACTCGGTCCTGCCGCCACCGGGACGCCCGGCGGGGATGGCACCCTGGGAATACACGATCGCCGAATTGCTCTCCAGTGCCGGCTACGCGACCGCGCTCTACGGGAAGTGGCATCTGGGCAATATCCAGGGGCGCTTGCCGAACGACCAGGGCTTCGACGAGTGGTGGGGCATTCCCGACAGCTGGGACGAGGCCGGGTACACGCAGTACCCCATGTTCAACCTGCTGGTGAAAGACGTCCTTGCCGAGAGAAAGGTGCCGGAGCTGCTCACTTTGCCTCCCCATATTTTGGAGGGCCGCAAGGGCGAGCCGTCCAAGGTCGTGATGCCTCTGGACATGAAGGTGCGGCCCATCGTCGATGGCGACTATCTGATCCCCAAGACCGTCGATTTCATCAAGCGTCAGGCGGCGGCCAAGAAGCCGTTCTTCGTCTACCTCGGCTACTCGGAGATGCATCCGCCGATCGTGTGCAACCCGGAATTCGTCGGCAAGTCCCCGCTGCGCGGGGGCATGTACTCCGACTGCATCGCCGAAATGGACCACAGGGTCGGGCAGGTCCTCGACGCGATCAAGACAGCCGGCGTCGAGGACAACACCATCGTCGTGCTGAGCAGCGACAACGCGGGCGACGGGCTCTCGGGTGGCGCCGGCGCTGGCGGGGGCTCCAGTGGGCCGTGGCGTGGCAACTTCTTCCATACGCCGTGGGAGGGCAGCATGCGGGTACCCGCCATCGTGCGTTGGCCGGGCAAAGTCCCCGCCGGCGCGGTCACCGAGGAGATGCTCGCGGCGGTGGACTGGCTGCCGACGCTTGCCGGCATCGCGGGTGCATCCAACCTGGTGCCCAAGGACCGGCCCATCGACGGCAAGGACGCCTCGGCCTTCATGCTGGGCAAGAGCCCAACGACGGGGCGCAACAGCTACATGTTCTTCGGCACGGACGGCGAGCTGATGTCGGTGAAGTGGAGGTATTACAAGATGGTCATGCGCTACGCGCCGGGCCCAGCGCTGGAAGCCATCAACAACCCTTACGTCACGCCGCAGCTGCCGATGTTCTTCGATCTGTCGAGCGACCCGCACGAGAACTTCAACCTCTGGAGCACCACGCTCACCATGGGTTGGGTCTTCCTGCCGATGCTGGAAACCATAGGTGCGTACGAGAGGAGCGTGAAGGAGTACCCGAACATTACCCCGGGCGCGGACTTCAAGGGCGATCCGAGGAGGTAAGGGCCTTGCCATGAGCGCGGGCCGCCGAACCCCGCGACGGCCGAGCGGATTCAGCGCCAGATGGGCGAGCGCGCTGCTGACGTTTGTCGCCATAGTTCTGCCCTGGGCCGCCGCCCGCGCCGACGAAGGCGGGGTGCCGTTCTGGTTCTCGGGGCAGTACGCGAGCCTTGCGGCAGTGCCCGCCACGCCGGGGTGGTCTCTGCCGATGCAGGCCTACTACTATGACGGCAGCGCCTCCCGCGGCAGATCGTTCACCCGCGGCGACAGCGTCACCGCCGGGCTCAAGTCGCGCACGTCGCTGATCCTTGCCCAGCCCACCTACGCACCCGAGGCGAAAGTGCTCGGCGGCCAGCTGGCGCTGGGCGTCGGATTCGGCTACGGAAAGAACACGACGGAGGTGGACATCGCCGTCTCCCGGCGCGGCACCGAGCTCGCCAGAAGCGACAGCGTGTCGGGCTTCACCGACCTCTACCCCATCGTGAGCCTCGCGTGGTCGAGCGGGGTTCACAACTGGATGACTTATCTCACCGGCGACATACCGGTCGGAGCCTATGACAGCAAGCGGCTGTCGAACATCGGCCTCGGTCATGGCGCGATCGACGCGGGCGGCGGGTACACCTACTTCAACCAGCAGACCGGTCGGGAATTCTCCGCTGTCGCCGGCCTGACCTACAACTTCGAGAACACCAGCACGAACTACAAGAACGGCATCGACTCGCACCTCGACTGGGCGGCCTCCCAGTTCCTGTCCGCGAACTGGCAGGTGGGTGTGGTCGGGTACGTGTACTACCAGCTCACCGGCGATAGCGGCTCGGGCGCGAAGCTCGGGTCCTTCGAGTCGAAGGTCGCCGCGATCGGCCCGGAGGTCGGCTACGCATTCACCATCGGCGGGCTGCCGGCGTATGCGAACCTGCGCGGCTACTGGGAATTCTGGTCGGAGAACCGCATCAAGGGCACTGCGGTGTTCGCGACGCTGGCGATTCCGCTCGGGCCGCGAAAGTCGCAGTGAGCACTGAAATGACCGCGAGGTCGTGCGCGCGGAGGGAAAGAACAGCCCTTTGTTTGTTGGCACACATGAGCCGCTCTCGCGAGACCCAGCCGACCGCTTAAGTGCGCTGCCGGTGACATCCTTTCCGATCGACGCACCCCCGGGTGCCTCGCGGGCGCCTCGGAAGCCCGATAGCTTGCGACGGTCGGCGTCCAGGGCACCCCGGGGTGCCTCCGGGGTGCCTCGGTAGCCGTCCCGGCCGCGAGGTAGGCACTGCACCACTCGTCAGGAGGGCCGAACCAGCGAAGTCATACTCCAGGAGCCGGGCCAGGGAGCTTCACCGGCGACCCGTCTGGCATCAGCAATCTGAACTGCGCGCGGGAGCGCTCGAGCGCGTTTGTGCGGGTCACGGCCGTAATCAGCGCGTCCGTATCCGTGTAATCGAGGGCGACCGTCCAGGCCTGCATGAGCGGCACGGCGCGGACGAATCCGGTCGGATCGTCCTGACGCGAAAGCTGGCGCTGGCAGTCCACGTACTCCTCGTGGAACAACGTGGGGATGATGATGCGGGCTTCGCCGACACGCGAGAGCTCCGCGTTCATGACGAGCCGCGATAAGCGTCCGTTGCCGTCCACGAAGGGATGGACTTCCGAGATGAGGAACGCGTAGTAGATCGCGCGCGCGAGCCCCTCCGGAACGCCGCGGGCAATTCGCGAACCTTCGATTAGCGTGCCGCGCACCAGGGCGGGGTCGACGAACCACGTCCCGCCGGCACGGTTAGGCTCGCGCTTGAAGTGGCCGGGGGTACTTTCGGGTCGCTGCGCGAGCATCTGCTCATGGCGTCGCGCGAGCTCTGCCGGGAAATCGGCGCCGAACGGCGGCACCGTATCGCGCGAGGGCGACTCGAGCGCCAGGCGAAAGACGCCGAGCACGTCGTGCGAGTCCTTCGGACGCCTTTCGATGATCCGGCCGCGCAGCGCGATGTCGCGCGCCTCCTCGATCGCGAACTCGGTGCCTTCCACGTAGTTCGAGAAGTAAGACTCGAGAAAGGCAAAGTTCGAGCGCGCTGGTTCGGCTGTCGCGACGGCCTCGCGGCGCGGCAGGGTCTCCACGCGCAGTCGCGACGCAAGAATCTCGAACCGGTTGAGCCGCGCGCTATCGACGGGCGTGCCCTTGGCGACGAGGCGCCCTTCCTTCGTCTTCAGGACGCCTGCCTCGTGCGTTGCGAGCAGCGCACCGACGATCGCGTCGAGTTTCTTGAACTCGGCCTCGAGGCCGAGGGGCCCTGTGAGATCGCGTGCGGCGTCGCGCACCCGATTGAGTTCCGCTTCACCCGACGCGTTGAGGGTGGCAATGAGGCGGTCCTCGACCGCCTTGGCACCGGCCGACTTGCCGCGGGCGCCGCGTTGAGGCGCGAGATTCTCGAGGAACTGGCGTGGTCGCGAGGCGTAAAAGAGATGCTCGCCGCCAAGCGGCATGTCGCCGGCGAGCGCGCTCGGCCCCTGGACCAGCACCGCTCGAAGCCCCGGAAGGGTAATGCGTCGATTGAAGATTGTCGGGTGTGAGAGGAAGACCACGCCGTCCTCGGTCGGGCCGCCGGCAAAGGCGCTTCGGTAGGAAACGACGGCGTTGGGGACGAGCGCTCCGAGGATCGGCGCCCAATGCCGCCTCACGATCGCGACTTGGCCGTCGCGGTCCTTTTCCCGCACGTAGATGCCTTCCGCGATCTTCGCCAGTTCGCCGGAACGGGCGCGGCGCTGGATCGCGCGGGCCACGGCTGCGGGGGCGCCGCGGGTGATCAGGATCTCGTCCTGTCGCTGAACGGCTCGAGTTGGCA
>CAYUVT010000219.1:0-4957 GCA_964448165.1 uncultured Anaerolineaceae bacterium
AGTCGGCTCGCTATGCCCATCGCTCTATCACTCATCGGTGGCCCACAGCACTTTGCCTCTTTGTGTCATTCGCCCCATTAGTCCTGAAGGAGTTGCCACAGGATGACCACTACGCGTGACGTGGTGCGAGGGGGGGCTTTTACCCCGCTCGAAGTCAAGACCTACGGACAGATCCCCAACGTCCTCGACCTCCCCAACCTCATCAAGATCCAGATCGACGCATTCGACTGGTTCAAGCGGGAAGGTCTCCGGGAACTCCTCAATGAGATATCCCCCATCCAGGACTTCACCGGTTCGAAGATGGACCTCATCTTCGGCGACTACGAATTCCGCGAGCCCAAGCACCCCATGGACGAATGCCGCGAGCGCGACCTCACCTACGCGGCCCCGCTGTTCGTCGATGTTGAGCTGCGCATCAAGGACTCCGGCGAAATTAAAGAACAGCGCCTCTTCTTCGGCGACTTCCCCCTCATGACCGACCGGGGGACGTTCATCATCAACGGCGCCGAGCGTGTTGTGGTCAGCCAGCTCGTGCGCTCACCCGGCGTGTACTACACGATCGAAACCGACGCGGCCACCGGCAAGCGCCTCTGCCATGCCAAGCTCATCCCCAACCGTGGCGCCTGGCTCGAATTCGAGACATCGAACCGCGACGTGCTCTACGTCAAGGTCGACCGCAAGCGGAAGATCCCAGTAACCACGCTCATCCGGGCGATCGACGTCCCGGGCCTGCTCCCCGGCGACCGGGAAAACGGCCGCTTCGCCAAGTACTGGGCTGCCCTCGAATCGGGCGAAGATCGCGCCCGCGAGGCCGCGCTGCGCGAACTCGAAACCGAGCTCGGCACCGATGAGCGCCTGCTCGCCATGTTCGAGGCAGTCGACACCAGCGACATCCACCAGTTTGTGCCCACCACGATCTCGAAGGAGCCCCGCGACCCCCTGGTGAAGGACAAGCACGACGCGCTCCTTGAGTTTTATCGCAAGATCCGCCCCGGCGACCCGCCAACCCACGACAACGCGCGCAATCTCCTGAAGACCCTCTTCTTCGAGCCGCGCCGCTACGACCTGGGCCGCGTGGGCCGTCACAAGCTCAACACCCGGCTCGAGCTCGAGGACCCCACCCAGCAGCGCTGGCTCCGCCCCTATGACCTGGTCAGCATCGTCCGCGAGCAGATCAACATCAACAACGGCCGCGGGCATGGCGACGATATCGACCACCTCGGTAACCGCCGCGTGCGCGCCGTTGGCGAATTGATCCAGCAGCAGTTCCGCGTCGGCCTCCTGCGTATGGAGCGTGTTGTCCGGGAGCGCATGACCATCACCGACCCGGAAGAGGCAACGCCCAGCGCCCTCATCAACATCCGGCCCGTCGTCGCCGCCATGAAGGAGTTTTTCGGCGGAAGCCAGCTCTCCCAGTTCATGGACCAGACGAACCCGCTTTCGGAGCTCAACCACAAGCGGCGCCTGAGCGCGCTCGGCCCCGGCGGCCTCTCCCGTGACCGCGCAGGCTTCGACGTGCGCGACGTGCACCACAGCCACTACGGCCGCATCTGCCCCATCGAGACCCCCGAAGGCCCGAACATCGGCCTCATCGGTTCGCTTGCAACCTACGCCCGGCTCAACGAGTTCGGCTTCATCGAGACGCCGTACCGCCGCGTTGTCCGCGAGATGGTCTCCGATGACCCGAACCTCGTGGGCCGCTTCCTCCGCCAGGATGCCCTCGACGACGATGGCAACGTGCTTGGCAAGGCGGGCGACCGCATCGACGAGGCGCTCGCGAAAAAGCTCGCCGCTGCCGGCCGCACCGTGGCCATTCGCCCCTGGGTCACGAACGAAATCGTCTACCTGACCGCCGACCAGGAAGACAAGTGGAAGGTCGGCCAGGCGAACACCGTGCTCGACGACGACGGCCACTTCGTCAGCGAGCGCGTTGAGATCCGCATCTACGAGAAGTTCCAGACCGTCCACCCGGAAGAAGTCGACTTCATCGACGTCTCACCGAAGCAGATGGTCTCCGTGGCCACGGCGCTCATCCCGTTCCTCGAACACGATGATGCGAACCGCGCACTCATGGGCGCGAACATGCAGCGCCAGGCCGTGCCCCTGGTGCGCCCCGAAGTCCCGCTCGTCGGCACCGGCATGGAACGCCGCACCGCCGTCGATAGCGGCCATGTGAAGACAGCCGAGGGCGACGGCGAGGTCATCGAGGCCACCGGCAACCGTATCGTCATCCGCTACGACGACCCGGACCTGGGCGAGGTGACCTACCCGCTGACCAAGTTCACCCGCTCGAACCAGGGCACCTGCCTGAACCACCGGCCCATCGTCGTCCGCGGCGAACGCGTGACCCGGGACCAGCCGATCGCCGATAGCTCGAGTACCCAGGGCGGCGACCTCGCACTCGGTCAGAACGTCCTCGTCGCCTTCATGAGCTGGGAAGGCTACAACTTCGAGGATGCGATCATCATCTCGCAGAACCTGATCCGCGAGGACAAGTTCACCTCCATCCACATCGAGAAGCACGAGGTGGAGGCCCGCCAGACCAAGCTCGGCGACGAGGAAATCACCCGCGACATCCCGAACGTTGGCGAGGAAAGCCTGAGCCAGCTCGATGAGGATGGCATCATCCGCATCGGCGCCGAGGTCCGCGACGGCGACATCCTCGTCGGCAAGATCACGCCCAAGGGCGAGACCGAGCTAACCGCCGAAGAGAAGCTCCTCCGCGCCATCTTTGGCGAAAAGGCCCGCGAGGTGAAGGACACGAGCCTTCGCGTGCCACACGGCGAGCGGGGCAAGGTCATCGATGTGAAGGTCTTCGACCGGAACAACCACGAGGGCCTGCCGGCAGGCGTCAACAAGCTCGTCCGCGTCAGCATCGCCCAGCGGCGGAAGCTCTCCGAGGGCGACAAGATGGCCGGCCGCCACGGGAACAAAGGCGTCATCAGCCGGATTCTCCCGCGCGAAGACATGCCCTACCTCGAGGATGGGACGCCGATCGATATCATCCTGAACCCGATTGGCGTGCCCAGCCGCATGAACATCGGCCAGGTGCTCGAGACGCACCTGGGCTGGGCGGCGAATGTGCTCGGCTTCCGGGCAATCACGCCCGTGTTCGATGGCGCCCGCGACCACGAGATCGACGACGCGCTTGCCCGGGCCTGGATGGCCCAGGAATCGGGCGCCGTCTACTACGTCGACCCGCGCGACCGTGGCTTCGACATTGGCGTGTGCGACGCCTGGCTGCGCGAAAAGGGCTACGACCCGGCGCCAATCCTGCACCAGCCAGAGGATGGAGCCGCCAGCCGCGCCTGCCTCGAGATCTGGCTCAACGAAAAGCGGGCCGCCGATGGCCAGGCCCCGCTCGCCAGGGGCAAGCACAGCCGCGAGGAGCTCGAGTCGATGGCCCAGGCCGTCTACCGCGAAACCAACGTGCCGCCACCGCTCTTCGGCAAGATGACGCTCCGCGACGGACGCACCGGTGAACCGTTCGATCAGCCGCTCACCGTCGGCTACATCTACATGCTCAAACTCATCCACCTGGTTGAGGACAAGATCCACGCCCGCAGCACTGGCCCCTACAGCCTCATCACCCAGCAGCCGCTCGGTGGGAAGGCGCAGTTCGGTGGCCAGCGCTTTGGTGAGATGGAAGTGTGGGCGCTCGAAGCCTACGGCGCCGCCCACATCCTCCAGGAACTGCTGACCGTGAAGTCCGACGACGTCGTCGGGCGCGTCAAGACCTACGAAGCCATCGTCAAGGGCGAGGACGTGCTCGAACCGGGCGTGCCCGAATCGTTCAAGGTGCTCGTCAAGGAGCTCCAGAGCCTCGGCCTGTCCGTCGAGGTCTCGAACGACGAAGGCGGCAGTGTCTCGTTTATCGAAGACACAACGAGCGACATGCCGGAACTGGGGATCAACCTTTCCGGTTTCGAAGCGGAGGACCTGTTCAATGCTCGAAGTCAATGATTTCAACCAGGTGCGCATCGCCCTCGCCAGCCCCGAGCAGATTCGCTCCTGGTCGTATGGCGAAGTCACCAAGCCGGAGACCATCAACTACCGCACCTTGAAGCCGGAAAAGGACGGGCTCTTCTGTGAGAAGATCTTCGGCCCCACCAAGGACTTCGAGTGCTACTGCGGCAAGTACAAGCGCGTCCGCTACAAGGGCATCATCTGCGACAAGTGCGGCGTCGAAGTTGCCCGTGCCAAGGTTCGCCGCGAGCGCATGGGCCACGTCGAGCTCGCGAGCCCGGTCAGCCACATCTGGTTCGTCAAGGGCACACCCAGCAAGCTGGGCCTGCTGCTTGATATGTCGCCGCGCAACCTCGAACGCGTCCTCTACTTTGCCCAGTACATGATCATCGAGGTCGACGAGGAGGCCCGGAACCGGGAACTCGAACACCTCCGCAACGAGATGCTGAACGTCGTCGAGGAGCGTGTTGCCGAGGTTCGCCCGCGGCGCGAAAAGCTCGAGGCGCAGCTGGAACAGGCCAACGCCGAACTCCAGGCCAAAGTCCTCGAACGGCAGCAGCAAATCGAGGAGGAGCGCAAGATCTCCCGCGATGCCCTCGAGGCGGCCGTCACCCGCGCGATCGAGCAGGCCGAGGCTGCGAAAGGCAACGCGCTCGAATCCGAAATCTCCCTGCTCGGCGATGCCATCCTCGAAGCCGGCGTCAAGGTCACGCAAACGGCCATTGCACGTGTCGTGCGAGAAGGCGAAAAGAAGCTCGCCGCCTTCGACAAGGAGACCGAGAAGCTGAAGGATGCGGAAGCGCTCATCGCCGATTCGGCCCTCGACGATGCAAAGGCCGCCCTGTACGACGAGCTCCACCCCCTGCAGCAGAAAGAAAAGCAGCTTCGCGACGAAGTCGAGGAGCAGTACCGCGAGCGCCTGCGCGACCTCGAGGAACTCGCTGACCCGATCCGCGATGACCGCGTTGTGCTGCTGACCGAGACCCGCTAC
>CAYUVT010000220.1:0-4935 GCA_964448165.1 uncultured Anaerolineaceae bacterium
GGGTACTCTTCCGTGCAGCGGTCGACGCGCCACGAGCACCGCGGGTAGAAGGGACACCCCGGTGGCAGGTGAGCAAGGTCTGGCGGGAGCCCCTCGATCGGTACCAGCTTCTCCTTCCGCGTCTCATCGAGGCGCGGCACCGAGTTGAGCAGGCCAACCGTGTACGGGTGCTTCGGATTGCGATACAGCTCCACCGCCGAAGCCGTTTCGATCACCTTCCCCGCGTACATCACATTCACCCGGTCGGCATACCGGGCCACCACGCCCAGGTTGTGCGTGATGATGATCACGGCCGTGCCGAACTCGCGGCTCAACCGGTTCATAACCTCGAGGATCTGCGCCTGGATGGTCACGTCGAGAGCCGTGGTCGGCTCGTCCGCGAGCAGGAGCTTCGGGTTGCAGCTCATCGCCATCGCGATCATCACGCGCTGGCGCATGCCGCCCGAAAACTGGTGCGGGTAGTCATCGAGCCGGTTGCGCGCCTCCGGGATGCCCACCATCTCCAGGAGCTCCGCCGCGCGGTCGCGCGCAGCCTTCCCGTGGAGATCCATATGGAGCTCAAGCGCCTCCGTCATCTGGCGGCCGATCGTCAGCACCGGGTTGAGCGACGTCATCGGCTCCTGGAAGACCATCGCGATCTCGTTGCCGCGAATCTTCCGGATCTCATCTTCATCCAGCTTCAGGATGTCCCGGCCCTGGAAGATGATTTCTCCAGAGACAATCTTCCCCGGCGGCTGCGGGATGAGGCGAAGGATTGAGAGGGCCGAAACACTCTTCCCACACCCCGATTCCCCTACCAGTCCGAGCGTCTCGCCTTCTTCCACCACGTAGGAAGTCCCATCGACAGCCCTGACGATGCCTTCCTGCGTGTAGAAGTACGTCCGCAGGTCTTTGACCTCGAGTAGCGCCATCCCTTCTCCTTTCGCCTGCCCATCCCACCGGGCAGAGCGGCCAAGCGCCGCGGCATTCCAATTTTCGAGTGTGTGGGGAAGAGGAGACTCGAACTCCTACGCCTCGCGGCACATGATCCTAAGTCATGCTCGTCTGCCAGTTCCGACACTTCCCCACAAGTGGCCGGGCCCGCCGGAGCCGGCCCGCAGTTCGGATACAGGGAGCTGGTGAGCCGCGGAGGACTCGAACCTCCAACCGGCTGATTAAGAGTCAGCTGCTCTGCCAGTTGAGCTAGCGGCCCCCTCAGGACGCGCGGGAGTATATCACGCGGCATTTGCTACGCGGCAACTTCACTGTACTTAACGATAATAACGTGATTGACACTATGCGACAGGGGACATGGATCGCTCCCTTTTCGCTCCCCATACCGCACTTACCCTTCGCGGATAGCTGTCACAACACTGTTCTGAGGCAGCAGAGGCGAACTCCACACGCCCCCAAAGCCGGCCTGCACCAGCATCTCCGCGATGCGCGTCCTCGTCCGGTTCTCGCCCCCCAGCAACGCCATCGTCAACCCGCTCGCCGCCGGGTGGTCGGGGCCCGTCGCATCCTCCGATAGCATCGGCTCCGCCACAATGACGGTTCCGCCCGGCTCGATCGCCCGGTAGCAGCGGGCGAGGATGCGCGCGCAATCCGCATCGTCCCAATCGTGCAGGATGCTCGAAAGCAACAGGGCGTCGTGCCCCGCCGGCAGGTCATCATCAAAGAACGACCCCGCCACGAACCCTATCCGGTCGGCCAGCCCGGCGGCCGCGATCCGCTCCTGCGCCAGTTCACGCACCGGTTCGAGATCGAAGATGGTGACCTGCAAGTGCGGGTTCGCACGCGCCAGGCCGATCGCATAGCCCCCGGCGTTTCCTCCCACATCGAGCAACCTCTTGAACCTGCCGATATCGACGATCTCCGCCAGGCTCCGTCCGCCGTGCACCGCGTTGGCGAACATTCCATCGGCAAACCAGCGTTGTTGCTCGGCGGTGAACCCCGCGAACATGTCGTGTTGCCCGGCGGGCGTCCAGGCCCGCCCACTCGCCAGGCTTTCGGGCAGGTGCGCAATGGCCTCGTAGAAACCCTGGAACAGCAGCCCCCGACCGCCCACGTAACGCGGACTCGCCCGCACCAGGAATGTCGCTGCGGCCCTGGTGTTTCGAAACGCGCCATCGGCGCCCCGCTCGACGAGGCCGTTGCTCGCGAGAAATGCCAGGAACGCGGGCGCCACGCGGTCCGCCAGCCCGAACTCGGCCTGGATCTCGCTTCGCGTCATCGGGGCCAACTCTAACCGGTCGAAAATGCCGATGGTCAGCGCATGCGCGAGCGCCTGGGCCCGTATCGCCCCGTCCTGCAGCGCGTAGATCCGGAAGCGGGCGGCCTCGAGTTCATCGTCCATTGCCGACATCCTCACTGCCCCGCCCCCCGTTCTGCAATGCCCCTGCCCGTTGCGGCGGCCCGGCGTACACTGCGGCCCACTGTGCATGCCGAAAGCGGCCCTTCGCTCGCACCGGTCGTCTTCGGCCGCCGGCGCACCTTCAGCTGCCATCGCGCTACCCTTTCGGGCCGCCACGTTCCCAATTCCCTCGCGGCCGTCGAAGAGTGCGTCACAGCCCGCGTCCCCCGCTTTGAAATCGATGTCCGCTTCCTGGCCGACGACGCCATGCTCGTCTTTCACGACGGCCGCCTTGACCACGAAACGACCGGCACCGGCCGGGTTGAGGCCCTCGACGCAGCCGCAGCCCGGCGCCTTCGCTACCGCGAGGCGGACCACACCGGCCTCTGCTTCCTCGAAGAGGTGGTCGACAGGACGCGCGGCAGCGGCTGCGTCCTCCAGGTCGACCTCAAGCTCATGCGGGCGATCACAGCCGAACGCGCGCGAGCGCTGGAAACCGCGCTTGCACCGGTACGCGACCACGTGCTCGTCGGCTCCCAGGCACACTGGAACCTTCGCCGCCTGCAGGGCCTCCCGCTCGCCTTCGATCCCACCCTCCAATGGCACAGCGATTCCGGGCGGCGCGGCAACGTGTTCCCGAAATCCGCCGGTCTCCACGGGATGTGGGACGACTCCCCGCTGGCCACAAATCCGAACGTTACAGCGGCGGAATACATCGCCAGCCGGATCGAAGACCTGCGCGGCCTGCTGCCTGCTGCAGTCGAGTGGATGGTCGACATCGCCACGATCGAACATCTGGGCGCACTCGGGTCGAACCTCGGCGAAGAACTCCAGAGGTCCGGGGTCGCACTCTCGGCCTGGACGTTACGCGCCAATGAAACCGACCCGGCCGCCCTCCTGAGCCGCCTCTACCGCGCCGGTGTCCAGACTGTCATCACCGATGCCCCGGTCGTTGCCGCTCGGGCTGCGGCCTCCCTCGCCTCGCCAACCACCCCGTAAACAGACTGTAAATTCTTCACCTGCGCGACACGGAACAGAACCCGTCGGCACCGGTTCCCGGCCCAATCGCTGCCGAATTTGGGAACAGGGAGAGACCTTCGCGGGGGAGCACAACGCACATGAAGCGAACATTTGCCCGGCTCAGGGCGCTGCGGAAACTCAACAGGAAGGGCGAAGCCGGCCAGGGCCTCGCCGAATACGCGCTCATCCTGGTGCTCATCGCCATTGTGTGCGTCGCTGCCCTCCAGACCCTGGGGGTTGCGATCGCCAATTCGCCCGGCTTCACCGACCTGCCCGGCGCCCTTTAGCAGGCTCAGAGGGTCACGAGCCCGCAGTTTGCGGCGGTACCTTCTACCCAGAAGGTGCCGCCGTCGAGCGTCCACAGGTTGTTCGCGTAGGCCGGCGCCCCGGGCATGTAGCGCAGCCAGCGGCTCCCATCCCAGCGGTACACCGCCTGGTAGCACCCGTGCGCCCGGGCGAGCACCTGCTGCACCGGGCCCGCGGGCAGCACCGCGAGGTTCCAGCCCACGCCCAGGTACACGCCCGGGGCCCCCGGCCGCGCCGTCGGAGTCGGTGATGGCGTCGGCGAAGGCGTAGGTGAAGGCGTAGGTGTGGGAGACGGCGTCGAAGTAACCGTTGGGGTGTTCGTGGAGGTTGCCGTCGTCGTCGGCAAGGTCCCCGTCACCGACTGTGGACATGCCGAGGATGACGGGGCCGTCGCGACAACCACCACCCACACGTGCTTGAACGGCCCCGACTGAGAGCTGGCATACCCCACCCCCGCGCACTCCCATGGAACCGGGGCCTGGGCACCGTTCTGGTGGCCGGGTTGAGATGACGTGATGGAGGCGAGAGCGTCCGCCGCGCTTCCCCCCGGCTGCGCGGTGGCAAAACCAGCCAGAGCTTCGCCACTGCCGTAGTAGAGAAAGTTACTCGGGTATCCACAGTCCAGAAGTCGCTGTTGCGAGTCCGCATGACCTGATGCTTGCCCGTTGGCGATAGCCTCGGCATGGATCTGGGCCGCCCAGCTGGCCGGCGCCGAAGCCGCCATTGCAGGCTGGCCGAGGGTTGCTGCCCGCCATGCGTTGAGCAAGCCGAGGAGCTCTGCCTCGGGGCCGCTGAGATCTCCCTGCGTCGTGCCGCAGGGGCCCGTAACCGCCTTCGCCGCCGGCCCCTGCAGCGAGATCGCCGCCGAAAGCACGCCGGCTACAAGGCCAACCAGGATCAGAATCCGAATCTTCACGTTCCACCAACCGCGGGGGCGCTGGCCAGGCCACCATAACACCGTACTTCGGACACCGGTCAAGAAATTCCACGTGGCACGCCCGCCTCCAAAGGCGTAGTATTGCGGGGTCGAATGCGCACAACTGACCTCGAACCCGGAGCGGCCGCCATGACGGCAACTGGCAGAATCTCTGTTCCCCGGCTTCCTCGCCGGCTCGTCCATCGTCCACGCCTCCTCGAACGCCTCCACGCTGGCATCGGCAACGGCCTGACCGTCCTCCAGGCACCGGCGGGCTACGGCAAGACCACCCTGATCGCCAGCTTTGCCGCCGAAGTCGAGTTCCGCCCCGCCTGGCTTACCCTCGATGCCTCGGCTGGCG
>CAYUVT010000221.1:0-4923 GCA_964448165.1 uncultured Anaerolineaceae bacterium
CGGTAGTCGCCACCCTTGATGGTGTCGTAGAAGAGGCGGTGGACGCTATCGCCATCGTTCTTGTAGTTCTTCGCGGCGTTGATGCCGCCCTGGGCGGCAATCGAGTGAGCGCGCCGGGGGCTGTCCTGGAAGCAGAAGACCTTCACGTTGTAGCCCATTTCGCCCAGCGTTGCGGCCGCCGCCCCGCCGGCCAGCCCGGTGCCCACCACGATGATGTCGAACTTGCGCCGGTTCTGCGGCGCAACCAGCTTTGTCTCGAACTTCGCGTTGCTCCACTTTTCGGCCAGCGGGCCCGCGGGGATCCTTGCATCGAGTGTCATGGGGCAGCTCCTACTCGACCAGCCCGGTCATCACCGCGACCGGGAACGAAACGTTGCCGATGACGATGACGGCCGCCAAGGCGATGGCAAATCCGCGCCGCCAGTGGTTGAACCGCGGGTTGGCCCACCCCAGCGACTGGAACAGACTCCACGCGCCGTGGTAGATGTGCAGCCCGAGCAGCACATTGGCGATGATGTAGAAGATGGCCACCGGCTCGCGCTGGAAGCTGGCCACAAGGTTCTGGTAGGGCTCGCCACGCGTGAACTCGTCCGTCGCCGCTACCCCGGTGCCCCATGTCAGGTCCGCCAGGTGGAAGAGCAAGTAGAAGCCGACGATGACCCCGCTCCAGCGCATCGTGCGGGCGGCGTAGTTCGCCGCGATGTAGTCGCGCCCACCTTTGTAGCCGACCGGGCGTGATTGCCGGTTCATGATGGTGAGCGTTGCGGCCGCGTGGATGTGCAGCACAAACGCCACTATCAACCCGATCCGCAGGATCCAGAGCGCACCGCTATGCGGAAGGATGGGCGAGCCGATTTCCCGCAGGTACTCGCCATAGTGGTTCATCTTCTCGGCCGACTCGTACAGGTGGAGGTTGCCGAGCATGTGGGCCAGGACGAACCCCAGCAGCAGGATGCCCGTGATGGCCATCACCGCCTTCTTCCCTACCGCCGACCCGTAGAAATCGAGGAGCCAGAATCGCGGCCGAACGCGCCGCTGCCGCAGCGGCTTTGGGCCGCGCGCTGCTGAACCTGTGAGCATGCCCACCCTCCTTGGACGTTCCCAGAACGGACTGCGATTGCTGATCCGGTCCCGTAACAGGCGGCTGGCGACGGGCCATGCCGCTGCCCCACGCGGAATCCTACGACCGCGCCATGGGGCCAGCAATGCGGAGCCCTTCATGCCTGCTATAGAAGGTTGGCCTACCTATCGATTTGTTGATTCAACCGTCCGCAACCAGCGCAGCACGCCAATCACCGACTTCGCATCGCAGATCTCGCCCGCCTCGATGGCCGCCAGCGCCTCACCTGGCGTGCGCTCCTCCACCTCGATGTCCTCATCCTCGTCCCCATCGAGCCGGGATGGCTCCAGCTCGCTGCACACATACAGGTGGATGTATTCGGTGGTGTAGCCGGGCGCCACGAAGAACCCGCCCAGCGGCTCAATCCTGCCCGGCCGCTGCCCGACCTCCTCCTGCAACTCGCGCGACACCGCGGCGAGCGGCTCCTCACCGGGCTCGAGCGTGCCCGCTGGTAGCTCCACCAGCCTCCGCCCCGCCGCATGCCGGTATTGGGTCACGAAGAGCAGGTTCCCCTTCGCTGTCACGGGCACCATGCACACCGCCCCCGGGTGGCGAATCGTTTCACGCAGAGCCACCACGCCGCCCTCCATCTCGATCCGGTCGAGCGAGACGTTGAAAAGGCGGCCCGCATAGGCCGTTTCGGAGGAGATCAATCGCCGTTCGGGCATGGCATCGTTCTCGCGGCCGCTTTGGTGGGACCTGCCGGGCTAGCCGGCATCGTGCTCTTTCTGCTCTTTCTGCTTCTCCAGCGCTTTCCACAGGGCGCGGCCCTGCCCCGGCGTCGGGTCCTTCACCAGCCCATAGATCTCCCGCCCCTCGTGGCCTTCGGGCAGGTACTCGGTGATTGGCAGCCCCTCTTCCGTCACGAACAGCAGGCAGTGGCAGTACTTGTACATCTGCATCTCGTCGCAGGCACAGATCCAGGTGCGGCGCTTCACCTCTTCCTCTCGCGGGAGGTAAAGGCCCTCCGGCCAATTCCCGTTCTCGTCCTTCGATGGGTAGAAGTTGCAGGGGCAAAGCGGGCGCCCGTAGTTGTCGATGTTCGATGCCAGCCCCAGGATCACCCCCTCCGTGATGAAACGGTCGGGATGAAGATGCGTCCCTGATTTCTCGGCGAACTTCCTCGCGTAGTTCCACATCTTGTCGATCGATTCCTGGCTCGGCTGTTCCATTGCGTACCTCCGGGTCTGCGACGCCATTATCCCCTAAACCGGCGCCTGCGGCCGGCCCCCGCTACGATGGAACCGATGACCCAGCCCACACCGGCCCAGCTCCACGCCAACTACGTCCACGCACTCCAACGTGTCGCTCACCTCGGGCCGGGCGGCGAGGCCGAACGCGTCGGCCCGCTCCTCTGCATCAACGCCGGCATCGGCGTCTCGAAGTTCAACATCGCGGTGGTCGTCGAACCGGTGACGAATCCGCGCGGGGCCCTCCGCGCTGCCATGGAGTGGTACGCGATTCGTGGCCTGAACCTCCGCCTCGATCTCCGCGGTACGGTTGATGGCCCGCTCCTGGCCGCATCGATGCTCGAAGGGTTCCAGTTCTGGTGGCGCGAACCGCTCATGGTGCTCCACCCGCTGCCCCTGGAGCCCGCGCCGGTGCCGGGGCTCGAAGTCCGGGTGGTCACAACCCCCGAGGACCGTTCTCTCTACTGCGAGGCCGACCGGGAGGAGTACTCCGACCAGGACTTCCAGCTCGCCATGGCCACGGCCGTCTCGACCATGGATGGTGTGACCATGCACCTCGGCCTGGTCGATGGCGCGCCGGTTGCCCGCTCGATGGCGGTGGTTCACCAGGGCGTCGTCGGCATCCACAACGTCTACGTGGCTCCTTCGCGCAGGCGGCAGGGGCTGGGCGCCGCCCTCACCGCCGCGGCAATCGAATCTGGTAGAACGGCAGGGGCCACGGCCGCCTGCCTCGAAGCCACCGAACTCGGCTTCTCCGTTTACCAGAAGATGGGGTTTCGCCGCATCGACGATTACGTTGTCGTCGGCCGGGACGAGCCGCCCGCTTAGATCGTCAGTCCGCCCAGGCCCTGCACGCCCCGCACGTACTCAATCTCGCCGACATGCCGGTAGCCATGGCTCAGGCACACACCGTAGATGCCGTCCCAGAGCGACATCGGGCCGAGCGGCTTGATGGTCACCTGGCGCTGGTCGAATTCCTCCGGCGACATTGCCGCAAGGTACGCATCGGTCGCCGCCCACACCTTCTGCTGGTACTCCTGCCACTTTGCCACGTCGTGCAGTTGCACGGCGTTCGCTTCCTCGGTCGTCATCCCGGTGCCCTGGCTGTTGCGGGGTAGCCCGAACGCCTGGTCGTACCCGCCCTCGATCCATACCGTCGGCTTCTGCTGAGCGACCCAATTGATGATGTTGTCTTCCGTGCGCACGTAATGCCACAGGCTAAAGAACGCACTGACTCCCCCTTCCCGGGGGCGGAAGTTGAACTGTTCGGCGGTCATCCCCTCGACAGCTTTGTCGAGCAGGGCGTGCATCGAGCGCATCGAGCTGCGGAGGATGGCGTGGGGTGTGGACATGCTGGCTCCTGGCGAATGGTGGGAGCCGATTCTGGCCGTTCGAGACGGGCGCGTCTACCCGGCCCGCGCCGCGGAACGCTCTGGCTCCTCCAGCGAGTACCCCGAGCCCCACCGGTTCACGATGTACCGCGGGTTGCTCGGCTCGTCCTCCAGCTTTTGCCGCAGGTACCGGACATACAGCCGCAGATAGTGCGTCTCGCCCGCGTACTGGTTGCCCCAGACCCTCGCGATCAGCGCCCGCGAGGGGACGACTTCGCCCGGGTGCTCGGCCAGAGTTGCCAGCAGCCGGAACTCTGTTGGCGAAAGCGGAACCTCGTGCCCGTGCTTTCGGACGGTCTGCGCGGCCAGGTCGATTTCGATCTCGCCCACGCGAATGCGCTCCGGGGCGTTGGCCTGCCGCGCCGCCGGCGACTCCATCTCCATGCGCCGGAAGATGGCGCGGAGCCGCAGGTCGATCTCCTCAGTCTGGCACCGTGGGCGGCAGTAATCGTCTGCCCCCGCTTCGTAGCAGCGCAGCATCTCCGCCGAAGTCCCGGCGCAACCCACCACGACCACCGGCACGCTTGTGACATGGCGCACGCGCGCAACCACATCTCCCGGGAACCCCAGTTCCCGCCCGATGTCGACGACGACGGCATCGGGCTGCGCTTCCTCGATGCATTCAGCCGCCTGGGCAGGGTCGCCACACGCAACCGCCCGGTAGCCCGAGAACTCCAGCCCCCGCGCACGGTCGTAGGCGCGTTCCAATCCCTGCGAAATGATCGCCACCTGGGTCCCTACCAGCGGAGGAAGCCCGGGGATAGTCCGGCCGTTGGCTGCCTGCATAGCGAATTTCCTCCCCATCGGTGCGCGCCCCAATGTTTCGGCGGCCATCGCCTGCCGACCTCTCAGGTATGCGACACCCGCGGCCCTTCGCCCTCTTCCTCGCCGCCGGAGCCCTCTGCTCCGCCGCCGGACTGGCGGCAACCCGCATGAGCGCCGGGGCTATTGAGGTCGAACAGCCCGCACCTCGTATTTCGGCATTCGAGCCGGCATCCACCGTCCTTTCCAACGCCGTTCCAACGGTTGTCACCCAAGCGTCACCGGCTGCCATCCCTGCGCTGTCCCCGGTCAGCCAACCACCCGCCCCCACGCCGTCGCCCGAGCTCCCGGCCCCCACCCCACCGGTAACCGACCAGGGCAGCCGGCCCGCGTTAACCCCCACGCCAACCACGGCGGCCCCCGCGGCCTCGGTCGAGTCCCTCCCCTCGAGCATCGAACA
>CAYUVT010000222.1:0-4910 GCA_964448165.1 uncultured Anaerolineaceae bacterium
TGGTGGAGACGCGGGAGAGTTGAACTCCCGGTCCAGCGAAGGTCGGCTCCGGATTGTCCTACAGGCTTTCCCACCGATGGGGGTCTCGCTAACGAACTGCGATGGTGGTCCTCACGTCCGTCAGCCAGCCGATGAGTCTTTCGCGAGCGCTATCGGCGTGAGCTCGCGGCATCCTGGCTTTTGCGACGCCCCTTCCCGACGCTACCAGGCCGGGCTTCGGGAGGGACGGCCTCTACTGGGTGTTAAGCAGCGAGTGCGAGTTGGCGATTGTTGCCATTTGTTTTTGGCCGCCTGATTTACGAGGGTGACGCCCAACCTCGGCCTGCTACCCGGCTACCTGGCTCCCTGTCGATTCCCTTCGTCCCCGTGTGATGCACCCAGTATAGCACACCTGTTCGCACGCCGATCACTACCCTCGCCTCACCGCCCGCTGCATGTCCATGCGCTGGTCTGCTTCCTTCAGCTTTTGGCGCTTGTCATAATGCTTGAGCCCGCGTCCCACACCCAGCTCGACCTTCGCCTTGCCCCGCTTGAAGTACATCGCCAGGGGAATCAAGGTCAGCCCCTTGCCGGCCATCATCTCCTCAATCTTGCGGATCTCCTTCTTGTGCAGGAGCAGCTTCCGATCGCGCGTGGGGTTGTGGCTGGCGTAGCCGGCGTTCGCATATGGTGCGATGTGGGCATCCTGGAGCCACACCTCGCCATCCTTGATGCGCGCGTACGACCCCTGCAGTTGGACCTTGTGCTCGCGGACGGACTTGATCTCGCTCCCGGTCAGCACGATGCCAGCCTCGAACTTCGCGAGGAACTCGTAGTCGTGGCGCGCCCGCCTGTTCTGGGCAACGGTTGAATCAGCCATCGGTGTGAATGCAGCGCGGCCCCGACGTAACCCTGTCGGGGCCGCGAAGGTCTCTTCCCAGTGTACGGCTTCGGTTACTTCCCTTGCAGGATTTCGATTGCCTTGAACAACTGGATGTCGCCCTGGTCCAGGTACTCGTCGTAGGTCATGGGCACTTCGATGTCGGGCTTCACGCCCAGGCCCTCGATCTGTTCGCCCTTGGGGGTCAGCCATCGGCCGACGGACAGGTAGAGCGCCCCGCACCCATTTGGGTCGCCGCAGTTCTTGAGCTCCTGGAGCTGGTTCACGGTGCCCTTGCCAAAGCTGCGGACGCCGACGATCTGCCCCCGGCCGTTATCGCGGAGCGCTGCGGCAAGCACCTCGGAGCCGCTAGCGCTGCCAGCATCGATCAGGATCACCAGGGGGATCTTGGTCGCGATGCCGCCCTGGCGGGCCGACCAGGATTGCGTCTTCCCCTCGGCATCAACCTCAGAGATGATCACGCCGCGGTCCAGGAACTCGTCTGCCACCTCGACGGTTGCCTGGAGGAGGCCGCCCGGGTTGCCGCGCAGGTCGACAATCAGGCCGATATACCCCTGCTTTTCCACCTGGCCCAGCTTTGCCTTCAGCTCGGATACGGTCCGGTCGTGGAACTGAGAGATGTTCACATAACCGATGTTGGTCACCGGGTTGCCATCGCGGTCAACCAGCGCGGTGCCGCTCTCGCCGGGGATGACTTCGAGGTTCGGCTCGGTAAACACGCTCTCCACCGGGATTTCGCCGCGGGTGATGGTGATGGTTTCTTCCACGCCATCGGTATGGCGGACCTTCAGCGTCACCTGGGTTCCCTGTGGCCCGCGGATGCGTTCGACGGCTTGCTGGGTCGTCCAGCCTTCCATTGACTCGCCATCGACTTCAAGGACGATGTCACCCTGGCGGATGCCGGCCTCTTCGGCGGGAGAGTTCCGGAATGGGGTGACGATCGTGATCTGCCCGCTCGTATCGGAGACAGAGGCGCCGATGCCGTCGTAGCTGGACTCCAGGCTGAGCGCACCTGACTTCAGCTCTGCCGGGGTCAGGTACTGGGTGTGGGAATCGTTCAGCGCAGTGATGATGCCCTGGATCGCTGCCGCCCGGAGTGCCTCCGGATCGAGGGTCGCCTTATCGACGTACTGGCTCTGGAGCAGGTCAACGATTTCGTCGATGATTGCGGCCCCGACCGAATCGCCTCCCGAGGCTCCGGCGGGGCTGCTGGCGGCAGGGGACGCGTTGCCATCTCCGTTGAGGTCCTTGAGGCCCCATCCCAGACCGAAGGCCAGTGTGACGATAGCCAGGAGGAGGAAGACGACGACCGCAGTCCGGGCGGCTCGCTCGCCGAGCCCCGGCCGGGGCTGTTCACGCGAGATTTCCATGGGAGTCCTTTGCCGCGCGGTGTGCGGCCACGCTGATTGGTTTGAGTGTACATGCGGCGTTTCCGCCGCTTCAATTTGGCCGGTTACCCGCGGTTTACCTCCCCCGGCGGAAAGAACCCGGCAAACCCGGCGCCAGCGCGAACCCACGGCCCACCATCGATGGCATCCGCGAGGAACACTGCATCGAGTGGGCCATCGGCGAATGATGCCGGGATGCCATCGGTGAGCAACCGTCCACCAAAGGCGAACCAGCGCCCATCGGCGGACCATGGCCGGTGTGAAAGCTGGAACTGATCGAAGAAGCTCACCATCGTCCGGCTGTCGGGCGAGAGGGTGATTGGTTCCATGGCACGGAGAAACTGTCCTCCTGGCGCGTGGAACCGCAGCTGGTAGCGCCCGTCGCCGGTGTACGCCGGCACGAGAACGGCCAGTCGATCGCCTCGCGGCGCCCACCAATAGCCCAGGAGCGCCCCCCGCACCAGGGCGCGCGGTTCGCCGGCGCTCCGGGTGTCCACCGCGTAGAGCCCGTGAAAGACTCCCGCTTCGGCGCCGGTGGTCACCGCGACACTCAACTCGTTGGTCCCGGGCCGAAATGCGAGCGCCACGCCACCGGCGAAGCGCCCAAGCTCGCGGCGCGAGAGCCCGGGCCAGTCCGACGCGTACAGCGTGGTCCCCTCGCTGCTTGCCTCCGCGTGGACGACCGTGAGGCCATCGGGGCTGATTGCTGGAGTCCGGAACCCGGTCGCGTTCGAAGAAAGCGAGGTCTGCTCGCCTGACTCGAGCCGCACCAGCGTCAGGTTCGGGCCGTGGTGCAACACCAGGAAGCTGCCATCGGGCGCCCATGCCGGGAAGATGGGCGTACCGGCGGTCAGTGTCGTTGCTTCGGCCTCTCCTGCTCGCCAGATTCGAGCCGCGAGGGAACGGGCGGCAGGCATGACATAACACAGAATGGTGCCGGTGGGGTCCCAGAGGGCGTAGTGAGCAACACGTTCGGCGATCAGCGCGGGCGGTGCGCTCAACGAGCCAGGGACAGGGACATCGCCGCCATCGACACCCTGGAGATGGAGCGCCGCGTGCGCTGCGCCGCCGCGCGATTCAACCCGCGAGAGTGCATAGGCGCGCCGCCCGGGGCGCCAGGTGGGCCACCACCCGGTGGTGACGGCCGCATCGACCCACGCGTCGCCGCGATTGCGCAGAATCCGGGTCACACTGTCCGCACCAGCGATCGCGAGAAGGTCCGAAGGCTCGGTCATGTTGCCGGGGGAGGTTATATCACAGAGAGGTCCTGGTCCGATGATGGAACTTCGCACTATATCAGTTATGCAGCGCAGATAGGTCGACCGGGCTCACGACATAGGGGATCCACCCCCTCGCAACCAGGGGAATTCCCTTATGTCCTCTGCTGTTACCCAACCACCACGGATGCGTCACCCGGCTTGCGTTGTTCTGTCACCACCGCCCTCTGAACAATCGCTGCACCTGATCGACAACCATGTCAGACGAGTTGCCGTCGGGGTGCTTGTTCGGGGGAGCAAGAAAATGCAATGGTCGTCATCTCAACCTGATCCCGGTCCCACGCCTGAGGCACCAACCCGCCTCTCGCTCGAGGAGCAGCAGCAACTCGTGATGCAGTACGCACCCCTGGTGCGCCGCGTCGCCCGTTCGCTGCCCCTCGAGATCCCCGGGCTACTGGAGTTCGAGGACGCCGTTGGCTATGGCACCTGCGGACTGGTCGAAGCGGTCCGCCGTTACGACCCATCCAAGGGCACAAACTTCCACGCCTATGCCGTCCAGCGCATCCGCGGGTCGATGATCGACGCCTTCCGGCGCATGGATCGCCTGAGCCGGACGATGCGCCAGAAGGCCCGGGATGTGCAGCGCGCTCAGGGCGAGCTCGAAGCCATCCTCGGGCGTACACCGAACGAGCACGAGGCCGCCGAGCACCTCGGCATCAGCATCGAGCAGTACCGCGATGCCAGCTCGAACTCGCGCTGGGTCACGGTGTCGCTCGACCGCATGCTCGAGCGCGATGACGACGGCGACTCGTTCCCCGCAGCCGAGATGCCGACCGCCGACGAAGACATTGACTTTACCCGTTCGTTCGAGGAGCGCGAGTTGTACGAAGACCTTGCCCGCTCAGTCCAGGCGCTCCCCGAGCGGGAACGCCTCGTTGTTAGCCTGTATTATGTCGAGCGTCTGACGATGAAGGACATCGCAGCCGTCCTCCAGGTGTCGGAAACGCGCGTCAGCCAGCTGCACGCCCAGGCGGTCAAGCGCCTGCGCCGGGCGCTCCTCCGCGATGTTGCCTGACGATACCCGCCGTCACCCGAGGGAAGCGCGCGCCGAGGCCCGGAACCAGGTTCCGGGCCTCCTCCTTTTGCGCCCGGTTGACGGGTCTGCCGCTCCGACACTTTTCTGTCACTCTGCGCCTGAAAGCACCCTATTAGGGTGAAAGTTTCTGCCGAAGATAGTGAGTGACAGCCGCTCGTCCCTCCTGCGTGCCGTGGCACACGGGGCGAGCTTGGCAACACTTCCCCGGGGCCTTCGGTATGCCCGGCGGGGGAATCTTTGGGGGTTGATGCTATGGCGGACCGCTACGACGAGGGCTACCGGAGCCAGGTCGCGTTTGTTACCCACACGCGCGACTACCGGTCGTCCGA
>CAYUVT010000223.1:0-4910 GCA_964448165.1 uncultured Anaerolineaceae bacterium
CGTGGATACGCCCGCGGCAACGCCCGAGGCGACACCGCCCGCGGCCACCGCCTCCGCCACTCCCACCACGGCAGTGCCCGCGACCCCGACCCCAGGGAGCGCCGGCACCACCCCGGTCAGCCATATGGCAACCACCACCCCGCCGCCCGCGACGGTTGCCGCCACGGCCACGCCCCTACCGCCGGCCAACAACCCGGCCAGCGCCGCGGTCGGTGTCACGGGTGTTCGGAGCTACTTCTGGTCGCCGGCGAAGGTCGCGATCGCGCCCGGTGGCTCGGTCACCTGGGCGTGGTCGGGCGAGATGTTCCACGATGTGAGGATTGACAGCCTCGGCTATTCGAGTGGCAACCCCGCCAGGGAAGGCGCCTACACCGTGACCTTCCCCGCTGCCGGCACCTATGGCGTCGTTTGCTCGATCCACCCCGATACCATGCGTGGCACGGTACTGGTCGAATAAGCGCCGGCGGGGCCGCGAAACGCGGTTCATCCCGCCCACAAACGTGAAAGTGGATTGACAACCCCCGCAGGATGTCTACGATCAGGGTGCCGTCTATCCCCTGGGAAGGCGAGCTTGATAGCCCTCGCGCGAAACGTCGTCCGCCTGGACCCTGAGTGGCCGGTACGGACAAGGCCGTTGAGCAGGACGCGGGCGTATTGGCGCCCACCCCGGTTCACCCCTTGTGTGCCCCGCTCCCTCCGAGCGGGGTTTTCGTTCCGCTCGGGGGACGAGAGGGAAGCAGCCGTGCGAACCATGATGAGTGGCAAGATCCACCGCGCCACCGTCACCCAGGCCAACCTCGACTACGAGGGGTCCATCACCCTGGACCCGGACCTCATGGATGGGGCCGGGATCCTTCCGTACGAAAAAGTCCACGTCGTCGATGTCACCAATGGCGCCCGCCTCGAGACTTACGCCATCAAGGGCGAACGCGGCTCGGGCGAAGTTTGCATCAACGGCGCTGCCGCACACCTGGTCCACCGCGGCGACATCGTCATCATCATCGCCTACCAGCAGATGACCGACGCCGAGGCGCGCGAACTCGCCCCGCGCATGGTCTATGTCGATGCCTTCAACCGCATCAAGCGCACCAGCTACGGCGATGGCTTCTCCCACAACCCGCGAGAAGCAGTCGCAGCCCACTAGCAACCGGAGGGCACGGGACAATGGGACGCATCTCGATCCACAAGCTCAAGGAATGGAAAGCCCAGGGCCATCGCTTCGCGATGATCACCGCGTACGACTACCCCTCGGCGCGCCTCGTCGAACAGGCCGGCATCCCCATCATCCTCGTCGGCGACTCCCTCGGTAGCGTCGTCCTCGGCTACGACTCCACCGTACCCGTGACCATGGACGACATCGTCTACCACACTCGCGCCGTCGTGCGCGGCACCGAAAAGGCCATCGTGGTCGCCGATATGCCCTTCATGAGCTACCAGGCCGACCCGAACGAGGCGATGCGCAACGCCGGCCGCCTCCTGAAGGAAGGCGGGGCGACTGCCGTCAAGCTTGAAGGCGGCAGCCACATCGCCCCGCTCGTCCGGCGCATGGTCGAATCCGGCATCCCCGTAATGGGCCACCTCGGCCTCACCCCCCAGTCCGTCAACCAGTTTGGTGGTCACAAGGTCCAGGGCAAGACGCCCGCCGCAGCCGCCAAGCTGCTGAACGATGCCCGCGCCCTCGAAGAAGCCGGCGCCTTCGCCGTCGTCCTCGAGACCATCCCGGCGCCCCTCGCCCGGATGGTGACCGAACGCATCTCCATCCCAACCATTGGCATCGGCGCCGGGCCCCACTGCGATGCCCAGGTCCAGGTCTTCCACGACCTCCTCGGCATCTACGATGACCAGCGCACCCTCCGCCACGCGAAGCGGTACGCCGTCATCGGCGAAACCATCCGCGAAGCGGTCCGTGCCTACATCGGCGAGGGTGAGTCGGCGGCATTCCCCACCGCCGCGCACAGCTTCGAAATGGACGAATCGACTCTCGCCGAGCTGGCGCAGGTCGGTTAGCCGGCAACACGATTCCGGCGGCGGCGCCGGCCCCGCCCGCCGCCGCTCCCCCACAGGAGGTGGGTAACCAGTATGGCCCATGCGCCGTCCGATTCGGACTACATCGTGATCACGCCCGACCCGCCGCTGAAGCCCGCGCCCGCCATCCTTACGACACCCGCGGCCATGCGACGCTGGCGCGCATCCCACCCGGGCACCCTTGGCCTCGTCCCCACCATGGGCTACCTCCACGATGGCCACATGGAGCTCGTGCACCGCGCCCGCCGCGAGAACATGCACGTCGTCGTCTCCATCTTCGTCAACCCAACGCAGTTCGGCCCGAACGAGGACTTCGAGAAGTACCCTCGCGACGAGGTGCGCGACCTCAACCTCCTCCGCGATGCCGAGGTCGATGCCGTCTATCTCCCATCGGCCGCGGAGATGTACCCCCCCGGTTACCAGACCTACGTCAACGTCGAGGAGGTCACGAAGCCGCTTGAGGGAGCTTCGCGTCCCGGCCACTTCCGCGGTGTTACCACCGTCGTCCTCAAGCTCTTCAATGCCACCAGCCCCGATCGTGCCTACTTCGGCAAGAAAGACGCACAGCAGCTGCGTGTCATCCAGCGCATGACGCGCGACCTCGACCTGGGCATCGAGATCGTGCCCTGCGAAATCGTGCGCGAACCGGACGGCCTGGCCATGAGCTCCCGCAACGTCTACCTCAACCCGGCCGAGCGGGCTGCCGCCCCGGTCATCAAACGGGCGCTCGATGAAGCGCGCGAGCTCTGGGCCACCGGCACCCGCGACGCCGGGACGCTCCGCTCCGCCGTCCGGGCCCGCATCCGCACCGAGCCGCTTGCCGAAATCGACTACGTCTCGCTTGCCGACGACACCACGCTCGAGGAGATCGAAGGGCCCGCCAACGGCCCGGCCCTGCTCTCACTTGTCGTGAAGTTCGGCCGCACGCGCCTCCTCGATAACGCTGAGCTGCGCTGAGCCCCGGCCCCGGGACTCCCGGTATCGTTGGCCGCCGAGGCGCCAGTGATACTCACACTCCTCGGCGGCGTGGGTGTCTTCCTCGTTGGGATGACGCTCCTGACCGACGGCCTGAAGGTGGCCGCCGGCGGTGCGCTGCGGGGGATTCTCGCCCGGTTTACCGGCAACCGCTTCGCTGCCGCCGGCTCCGGAGCCCTCATTACTGCGCTGGTCCAGTCGTCCAGCGCGACCACGCTCGCCACCATCGGCTTCGTGAGCGCCGGCCTGATGACGTTCCCCCAGGCCGTCGGTGTGATCTTCGGCGCAAACGTGGGTACCACCTCCACCGGCTGGCTCGTTTCAGCCGTCGGCTTCAAGACCGATGTCGCGGATATCGCCTTCCCGTTCATCGGGGTAGGCGCCCTGCTGATGCTGCTCACCTCAGGCAGAAGGGCAGCCGTGGGCACCGCGCTCGCAGGGTTTGGGCTCATCTTCGTCGGCATCGATTTCCTCCAGGAGGGCATGGCGGACCTCGCCGGCGACATCGACCCGGGCACCTTCCGCGGCGACACGCTCGCGGGGCGCATGCTCCTGGTTGGGGTGGGCGTCGCGCTCACCGTACTAATGCAGTCGTCCAGCGCAGCCATCGCGACGACACTCTCAGCCCTCAACGCCGGCGCCATCGACCTCAACGAGGCCGCCGCGCTCGTCATCGGCCAGAACCTGGGTACCACGGTTACCGCCATCATCGCCGCACTGGGCGCATCCACTGCCGCGAGGCGCACGGCGGTGGCACACACACTCTTCAACGCCGTGACGGCCGTCATCGCGCTGGCTGCGCTTCCGCTCTTCATCCGCATCGCCACCGGCATGACCGAAGACGGAGACCCTGCCCTTGCACTTGCGGCCTTCCACACCGTCTTTAACCTGGCGGGCGTCGCACTCCTCCTGCCCGTTCTCGGCACGTTCTCAGCGTTCGTCGCACGGATCGTGCCGGAGAGGGGGCCCCTGCTCACCGCAAACCTCGACCCCCGCGTCGCCGCGGTGCCCAGCATCGGGATCGATGCCGCGCGCCGCACCCAGGCCGCCATCGCCACCGTAACCCTCGACCAGGTGCATGCACTCGCCGCCGCCGGGCCTGGCAGCAATCGTACCGCCGATGTGCGGGCCGCGATGGACGAGCTCCGAGCCTTCATCGCCCGCATCGAGCCTGCCTCTACCGGCGAAGACCACCGCCGCTATCTCGCCCTCCTCCATGCCGCCGACCATCTCCACCAGCTCGTCTCGCTGGCCGGCAATCCACCTGCCCGCCAGGCGCTCCTCGCCCTCGGCGACGACGCCGCGCTGTTGCCCCGCACCATCGCCAGCGTCCGCCAGTGGCTTGCCGCCGGGTCAAACGCTCCGCCTCCGCTTCGCGAGGCAGAGCTCGCCGCGGGCATGCTCGCCGCGTGGCGCACCGAGCGCCGCCGCGAGTTGCTGGAAGAGGCCGCACGCTCGCAGCCGGGAGAATCCGTCGTCGAGCACATCACGCGCGAAGTTGGCGACTGGCGAAGCCGCCTGCGCCGGCGCCGGGCTGCCCCCGCCCGCGAAGCGCGCACCGCGGTCGACCTGGCCGGTGAGCTCGACGCTATGCTCTGGGTGGCTCGTGTTGCTCACCACATCTGGCGGCTCACCTGGCACCTGTCGATCGCGGGCGGCGCAACCCCGGAAGAGCGCCCGGACGTCTCGTTCGAGCCTGTGTGAGCCGCCCACAAGTGCGCTAGGATGGCGGCATGAAGGCCAAACGCCGTCCACCCCGCATCCTCCTCCCCCTGATGATCTGGGACGGTGCCTGGAAGCTGGTTGCTATCCGCCGGGCGGTCCAGCTCAAGCACTATAAGTTGATCCCTGTGCTCGCATTGGCGAACACGGCCGGTATCCTGCCGATCGCCTACCTGCTGCGGAACCGC
>CAYUVT010000224.1:0-4790 GCA_964448165.1 uncultured Anaerolineaceae bacterium
GGCTCGGCGCCTATATCGTGCCGCGCGGCACGCCGGGCCTCGAGGAAGGCACCAACTGGAAGAAGAAGTGCATCCGCGCTTCGCACACAGCCAACGTGGTGCTCAACGAGTGCCGCATCCCCGCGGAGTACAAGCTCGGGGCCCCCTCCAAGGGCGGCGGGAGCGCCGGGCCCGGCGCGCTCGGCGCGCTCATGACGCTCGAACGCACGCGGCCCGTGGTCGGCGCCTACGCCCTGGGCATTGGCCGGGCAGCCTACGAGTACGCGCTCGACTACGCGAAGGAGCGTGTGCAGTTCGGCCGCCCGATCATCAAGAACCAGGGTGTGAGTTTCATGCTGGCTGATATGGCCATGGCCGTGGATTCGGCCCGGCTCATGGTCTGGCGCGCGGCCTGGATGGCCGGCGCCAATGCGCCCTACCTCCAGGCCGAAGGCTCCATGGCCAAGTGCTTCGCCAGCGATATGGCCATGAAGGTGACCGTCGATGCGGTCCAGGTCCTCGGTGGCCAGGGCTACATGCGCGACCACCCGGTGGAAAAGTGGGTGCGCGACGCAAAGATCTTCCAGATCTTCGAAGGCACCAACCAGATCCAGCGGATGGTGATTGGCCGGGCCCTGGAGGCGCTTCCCAAGCGAGGCTGAGCCTGGACGCCATCCGATGGCGGTAATCCCCGGTAATTGTCGTTGTCCTGTGTGACGTACATCGCAGAACGCCGGCATGTCTACCGGGCACAGTCAGTTGCATGATGCAACCAACAATCACTCAACCTTCGCCCCGCTCACTGATTGTCACCTGGGAAGACCCCGTCCCGGTGCTGCAGCAACTCGCCCGCCTCCCCGGCATCGAAGGCGTGCGCGCCATCGCCAGCGGGGCGGTACCCCGGCCGCCACTCGGAGAATTGCTGGACCTCTCCATCCCGCTGGCCGAGGAAGGACGGGTGACATTTGCGCTCACCCCCGGCGAAGTCCACTACAACCCGATGGGCACGGTTCACGGCGGCATCATCGCGACGCTGCTAGATTCGGCCATGGGGATGTCGGTCCAGAGCACACTCGATGCCGGGGTGCGGTACACGACCCTCGAGTTCAAGGTGAACTTCATCCGGCCGGTGACAGTCGATGCGGGGCAGGTGTTCGCCGAGGGCCGAGTCGTCCATCGGGGGCGCACCCAGGCCGTCGCGGAGGCGCGGCTCATCGACGCCGCGGAGAGGGTCTACGCCATCTCATCCAGCACGCTCGCCATCCTCGCCGAGCGTCAGGCGTAGGCCTCCAGCCGCCCCCGCAGATCGGCCAGGAATCCGCCCGCTTCGTAGCCATCGAGCGCCCGGTGGTCGAAGCTCAGGCAGACGTTGACCATGGAACGCACCGCTATGGCGTCGCCTTCCACCACCACCGGCCGCTTCACCACCCGCTCCATGGTCACGATGGCGACCTGCGGCGTGTTCACGATGGGCTTGGAGGCGATCGAACCAAACGTTCCCGTGTTGTTCACGGTGAAGGTTCCTCCTTCGATGTCCTCCACCCGGAGCTTGCGAGCGTGGGCGCGCTGCACCAGGTCGGCGATGCGTTTCGCCAGCCCGGCGACGCTGAGGTCGCCCGCGTCGTGCACGACGGGCGTCACGAGGCCGCGCTCGGTCGCGACGGCGATGGCGATATGCTGGGCGCGGTACCGCCGGAGCTCTTCGCCCTCCCAGCGGGCGTTCAGCATCGGAAACGCCCGAAGCGATTCGCAAACGGCGGCGGTGAAGTACGGCAGGAGCGTCAGTTCGACACCCTCCTGGCGGGCGAACTGCTCTCGCTCTCGTTCGCGAAGCGCCACCAGGCGTGTGACGTCGCACTCAACCATCGTCCAGGCCTGGGGCGCTTCGACGTTCGAACGCGAGAGATGCTCCGCGATGGTCTTGCGCGTTGGCGAAAGGTTGACCACCTCGAACGGGCCTGCCGGTGGCGCCGCAGCCTCCGGGCGCGGGGCCGGTGCCGGGGTACTGGTACCCGTAGCGGGACCCAGGGCAACGAACCGTTCGACGTCGCGCCGTGTCACTCTGCCGCCGATCCCCGTCCCCGGGACCTGGCTCAGGTCGATGGCGTGCTCCCGTGCCAGGCGCATCACGGCCGGCGAGTAGAACCGTTCGCGTTCGTCAGGCTTCGAGCGGGTGGCCGTTCGCCCGGCGGCTGAGGCCACCGGCACGGGGGCCGGGGACGCAGCCGGTTCCTCCGGCGGGATCGCCATCGGTCCGCCCAGCCATTTGCCATCGGGCTGGTTGGCGGGCGCCGGGGCCAGACCGGGCTGTCCGGCTTCGATCACTTCGCAAAGGGCGGTGCCCACCTCCACTGTCTCGCCCTGTGGCACCAGGATCTTCCCCATGGTGCCCTCGAAGGGAGATGGCAACTCGGCCGTCACCTTTTCCGTCTCAATTTCGCAGAGGGCCTCATCGAGCTTCACCGGGTCGCCCGGGGCTTTCATCCACTTCAGGATCGTCCCTTCGGTCACGCTCTCGCCGAGCTGGGGCATCTTCACGATAGTCATGGTCGAACCCCGGGGGTGCGTGTGGCAGCACCCGAGCTGTGCATCAGTACGCCGCCAGTTCCCGCGCGGCGGCGGCGATCTTCTCCCGGTTGGGCATGAAGAAGTCCTCCATGGCGTGGTGGTAGGGCATCGGTGGGATATCCGGCCCGGCAACCCGGCGGATTGGCGCATCCAGGTACTCGAAGGCGTGCTCCGCGATGATCGCCGCAATCTCGCCGCCGAGGCCGCCCGTGAGCGTATCCTCGTGCACGATCAGAACCTTTCCGGTCGCCCTGGCTGCCTCCAGGATGGTCTCGCGGTCGAGCGGATTGAGCGTGAGCAGGTCGACCACCGTGGCTTCGGTGCCCTCTGCCGCCAGTGTCTCGGCCGCGGCCAGCGATTCGTGGAGCATGAGCCCGTAGGCGAAGATCGTGAGGTCGCTGCCGCGGTGTGTGATTCGCGCCCGGCCGATGACGGTCTCGGCCGGCGCTCCATCGATCTCCTGGCGAATCAGCCGGTACGTCCGCTTGTGTTCGAGGAACAACACCGGGTTGGGGTCGGCAATTGCCGACTGCAGCAGGCTGCGGTAGTCGGCCGGGAACGAGGGTGCGACCACCTTGATGCCGGGCATGTGGGCGTAATAGGCCTCGATGCTTTGCGAGTGGTGCTGGCCGCCGTGGACGCCGCCGCCCCACGGGGTGCGCACCACCATCGGCAGGTGGGCGTCGCCCTTTGTCCGGTAGCACCAGCGCGATGCCTCGCTGCACAGCTGGTCGAACCCGGCGTGGATGAAATCCGCAAACTGGATCTCCGCAATGGGCCGCATCCCATAGTGGGCTGCCCCGATCGAAAGACCGATGATCGATGACTCGGCGAGCGGGGAATCGATCACCCTTCCCGGGTGCTTCGCAGCCAGTCCCTCGGTCGCGCGGAACACGCCGCCCGCCTCGACATCTTCGCCCAGGACGAACACGCGGTCGTCGGCGGCAAGCGCTTCGTCGAGCGTTGAGCGGATCGCCTCGATGACGGTCATCGTGGCCATTTCACAGCTCCTTGTACACGAAACCGAGGGCGTCCTCGGGCTCGGGATCGGGCTGCATGAGGGCCCATTGCGCCGCGTCACGCACTTCTTCCTCCACCCGCGCCTCAATCTCGTCAAGGTCGGCCTTGGGGAAAATGCCGTCGGTCTCCACCCGCGCCCGGAACGAGGTGATCGGGTCCTTCCGGGTCCACTCCTCGAGCTCTTTCTTCGGACGGTAGCGGGTGTCGTCGTCGTCACTCGAATGGGGCCAGAGGCGATAGCACTTCGCTTCGATGAGGAACGGCCCACCACCATGACGCGCCTGGTCGACCGCCGGCCGTACAGTCTGGTAGACGGCGATAGCGTCCATGCCATCAACCATCGCGCTGTTCATGTTGTAGGCCCGGGCTCGATCCGCCACGTTCGGCACCGGCATCTCCTTCTCGTTCCGCTCGGAGATGGCATAGCCGTTGTTCTGCACGTAGAAGATGACGGGCAGACGGTGAATCGCCGCGAAGTTCAGTGCCTCGTGGAAGTCGCCACGGCTCGTGCTGCCCTCTCCGCAACAGGTCAGAACCACGATCGGGTCCTTGCGGAGCTGCGCGCCAAGGGCGATCCCGGCCGCATGCAGAAATTGCGTCGCCACCACGCTCGACTGGGTGACGATCTTCCTCGCGCTGTTGCCCCAGTGCGAGGGCATCTGGCGGCCGTAGCTGTTCGGGTCGTCGCGCTTCGCCAGGAGGTTCAGCATCGCCTCGCGCGCAGTCATCCCAAACACCAGGTTCATCCCCAGGTCGCGGTAGTACGGTGCGAGGTAGTCGGTGCCGCGCTTGAGTGCCATGGCCGCCCCAACCTGGGCCGCCTCCTGGCCAACCCCCGCGATGACGAACGCAGCCCGGCCCTGGCGGTTGAGCGCGAGCATGCGCTCGTTGAGCCGCCGCGCCAGGAGCATGTGGTAGTACATGTCTTCGAGCTGTTGCTCGCTGAGGAGGTACTCCTCGATGGTCCGCTCCGACCGCTTCTTCCGGGTGCCCGCCGTGGTCACTCACACCCCTCCGCGGACGCTCATGCCGTCCGGATCCATCCTACGGCACGCAAGAAGGGCGTGCCGGACCCCGGCCGTGCCCGCTCGCTACCCCTCATAGGGCGCTGGGGTATCGACGCAGTCATCGGCGCGGCTCCCGACGCCATAGGCAAGGGTGCTGTCTCCACCGGAGCGCGCCGGGAGGTCTGCCGCCACCTGGCTGCCCTGTTGCTCAATCGG
>CAYUVT010000225.1:0-4765 GCA_964448165.1 uncultured Anaerolineaceae bacterium
GTCGGCCATCATCGCCAGTTCACAGCCCCCGGCCAGCGCGTAACCGTGAATCTGCGCGATCGTCACTTTCGCCATGTTCCAGAAGTACATGTGGATATCGGTGATCTGCTGCATGCCGGTGCGGATGCCCATCAGCAGGCGGCGGCGCTGATCGTCGACGGCGCGGTAGCGGCGGACGACGGCGTCGGCCCCACCGCGGGGAGGAGCCAGGTCGTACCCGGCGCTGAAGGTGCGCCCGGCGCCGCGGACGATGATCACGCGGGCCGAGTCGTCGGCCTCGAGTTCGTGGAGCGCGTCGTTGAATTCGTAAAGCAGCTCCTGGGAGAGCGCGTTCATCTTCTCCGGGCGGTTGAGGGTGATGCGGGCGACACGGCCATCCGTGCCGACACGGTCGATCAGGAGG
This sequence comes from uncultured Anaerolineaceae bacterium, assembly GCA_964448165.1. GTDB lineage: Bacteria > Chloroflexota > Dehalococcoidia > Tepidiformales > Tepidiformaceae > Amarobacter. The sequence continues at coordinate 404 of CAYUVT010000225.1, forward strand.
TGTTCGTAGGAGGTAGTCATGGCCGCGATTATAGGGAGCGGGCCGCGGCCGGTGGGGCGAGCTGGCGTGGTGCACCCTGCCGCGCGAGCTCACGACGCCTGGACAGGGAAACTGCAGCCACCACCAGCCACAACGCCGCGCTGAGCACCCAGCCCTGCACCAGGAGGTGCTCTCCGGACAACTTCGGGTGCAGCAGGCCGATGGGCATCGTGCAGGCCGCGTAGCTCGCGTGCATCAGCGTCACCACAAACAGGCTCCCGGTCGCGTCGTGGACCCACACCATGAGCACCCGGTAGGCGGTGAGCATCGCCACCGCGAAGAGGAAGTAGAGGGCGAGGTAGAGCGCGACGGGCATGCCCTCGGCAGTCGAACTTCCTACCCAGGCAATCTGGATCAGATGCCAGGCTGCCCAGATCACGCCGACAATGAGCGCTGTGGTGAAGGCGCTGTGCCGAAGCCTCAGCCGGGGGATGGCGAACCCGGTCCAGCCGAGCTCTTCCAGGACAGTTGTTAGCCCCACCCCCAGCCCGGCGAACAGCGCGACGGCACTGGCCTCATCGGAAAGGATCGGTGGCCGGAACGCGGACGAGGTGAGCCAGAGCCCGAGATTGACGGCCAGGACCACGACCGGGGCCGTGAGCAGCGCGACCGCGTACCAGCGGCCGCCCACCCGCCAGTGACCCAGCCGGCCGAACAAATCCCGGACGCCGGCCCGCCCGGCGAGTCGCCACGTCAGAACTACGCTGGCCAAGGTGGGACCGGTGAGCATGGCGATGATCGCGAGCCCGAAGACAGAACTCTCGTCCCAGTCGACGCCCGAAAACAGGTCGTAGCCGCCGATCAGCAGTAAGAGGCTCCACGAGACGATGAACGTGAGGCCGAAATAGGAGAGGACGGAATGCTCCCGGATGAAGCGGTCCACGCGGTTCATGTCGGCTGGCCCGCTTTCGGCCCCTTGCGTTGTGGCTTCAACTCTTGGTGAAGGGACGCTCATGGCAGTCGATGCTCCTCGACCGTCACTATCGGCCGGGAGCCTGCCCCGGGCATCGTCCCAACGGCCCAAACCAGCGGGCCTGTTCGCCCAGCCGGGCCGTTCTTCGAATGGCTCCCATCGAAGCGGCCCGCTTCACCGGTGGGCCCCGGTACGCTTCAATCGATCGCAGTGCGCCACAACCGGCCACCGGGGGGACCGTGCAGGACACGCTTCACATCACGTTCATCTGGCTGCACATCTTCGGGATCACGCTCTGGGTGGGGCCCCAGTTTTTCCTGGCGGCGGCCTGGGTTCCTGCCTCGCGCCAGATAGCCGACCTGCCAACCCGGGTTGCCGCCATGCGCACCATCACGCGCCGCTTCGGCTACCTCGGCGGGTTCGGCCTGCTCCTCACCATGGCCGCCGGCACGTACCTGATCATCGACTGGCGCGACCGCTACGCGGTGCCCGCGGATGTCGACTTCATGTCGCTCCGCTTCGGCGTGGTCTTCGTCATCAAGATGACGGTGCTGATGGTGATGCTGGGCGTGGTGGCCCTGCACATGTTCGTGCTCGGGCCGCGCCAGCTCGAAAAGCTCGAAGCCCAGGCCCGCGGCGAGAACGTCACCGAAGAGGAGCTCCGCGCTGTGCGCAAGCAGTCGATGTTCCTCAGCATCTCCGGTTTGCTCCTCACGCTCGCCATCATGGTGATGGGGGTGATGTTGAACACGGCCTCGTGGAGCCTCCAGGAGATCTGAGCCGCGGCCGCCGTGCCCTTCCCGGCCCGCTCGTTGATAATCGGGACCAATGGCCGCCCCCGCCCCGCGCCGCATCGTGATCGACCTGGGCTGCGGCTTCCGCAAGAAGCCCGGCGCCATCGGCTTCGATATCGCCCGCATCCCGGGGGTCGATGTCGTTTGCGATGTGACGCGGCCGTTGCCCCTGCGCGATAACTCGGTCGATGAAATCCAGGCATCGCACATCATCGAGCACGTGGAGGACTTCATGGCCTTCATGGGCGAAATCTGGCGGGTGTGCAAGCCGGGCGCTCTCGTGTACTTCCGCTTTCCGCACGGCTCATCGAAGTACGTCACCTGGAAGGACCCGACGCACCGGCGCGGGGTGCTTCTCGCAACGTTCGAGTACTTCGATCCCAACACCTTCGACGGCCGCGCCTGGGGCTATTACCACCCGGCCAAGTTCGAAATCGTGAAGCAGCGCATCAACTTCAACATGAACGCCGATACGTGGCAGCCCAAGCTGGGGCGGCGCATCCTCGGCTCGATCTTCGATACCCTCGCCAACCACAGCGTCCGCACCCAGTACTTCTGCGAACGCTTCTGGGGCAACTGGGTCGGCATGGAGGAAGCCCACATCTGGATGCGCGCGATCAAGCCAGCCGACGATGCGGCGCCCGTGCCGGCGCCCACTGCCTGACCGCTACGCCGCCCGCCCGAACCAGCTCCACGCGGATACAGGCTCGCTCCCGGTGACCGGCTTGCGGATGGGCAGCCACAGCGGCGAAAGCACGTTGTCGAGCCTTCCGGGCGAGGTGATGGCCGGCCGCATCGTCTCCCAGCTGGTCTCCACCGCCGGGGGTGGCGTCCGGGCCGGGGCGCTCTCCGGCGGGGCTTCGCGCTCGGCGCGGACCTTCAGGCCCCAGGCCTCGAGCGCCGCGGTGATGATCTCCAGCGAGGCATCATCTTCCAGGTACACCACCTCGCGCGCCTCGGGCGAGACCACGGTGACGGCGCGAGCCGGGGTTTCACTTTCGTACGACCTGGGCACGGGACGCAGGTAGCTCATCTTGTCTGTTCAAAACGGACGCCCCGGCCGCCGCCGACAGCGTGATCGCGGCCTGTTGAGTGAACGCCGGGTAGAGTGCCGGAAACCCCCCGTTTGGAATGCAAACTGCGTGTAACCCCTCCGCGAAAATGCCCCAATTCGCACCCCAAAGTGAACACCCGGGGAACGCGCGCGACCGGGGAGGACGCGCGCGTTCAGAGCCTCTTTGCGGCCGGTGCGACCTCGGCCGCCAGGAACTCCGGCACCGTATCGTCGGCGAAGTCGAAGTGCTGGAATTGCACCTCCTGCAGCCCCATCTCCCCGTACCGGCCGAGCGTCTGCAACACCTCGTCCTTGCCGCCCACCATGAGCCCGCGCCCGCGCAGCAGCTGGCGGTATTCGGCCGGCCTGGTGCCTGCGGGCGCGCCCCACATGCGCATCATCCGCTCCGTCGCAGCATCGAGTGAGCGTTCGTCGGGCCCGATGACGGCGAAGGTCATCATCGAGCGGCGGATGGTCGCCGGGTCGCGGCCCTCGGCCTCGCAGTGTCGCTCCAGCACGCGTACCTTCGCCGCGTAGGCATCGGGCGGAAGGTTGACAGCGTTCCACTCGGCGGCGTAGCGGGCCACCAGCCTGAGCGTGCGCTTTTCGCCGCTCCCGCCGATGAGGATGGGCGGGCGCCCGCCCGTGGGCTTCGGCAGGCAATCGGCGCCGTCGAGCCGGTAGTAGCGGCCCTCGAAACTGGCCGGGCCCGGCGCCCAGAGCTTCTTCACCACCTGGATCGCCTCTTCGAGCCGGTCGAACCGCTCTTTCACCGGCGGGAACGGGATGCCATAGGCACGGTGCTCGGCCTCGTTCCAGCCCGCGCCCATGCCCATCACAAACCGGCCCCCGCTCAACTGGTCGATCTGCGCGGCCATCCGCCCCACATCCACGGGCGAGCGAAAGGTCACCGGCGAGACCAGCGGGCCGAATCGGATGGTCGAGGTCTCGCGCGCGGCCACCGCGAACGAGAGGTAGGCCTCGAGCGAATCCTGCTGCGGCCCGATGAAGTAATGGTCGGAGCGGAACACCGTCGGGAAGTGCAGCCGTTCGGCCATCCGCAGAATGTGGAGCCATCGCTCCCAGGTCAGGCCGTTCTGCCCTTCCACCATCAGTCCAACGTCCATGGTCACACTCCCTCCGGCTGCGTTTGCCCGTTTCCCTGCGTTGTACGCCGCCGCTGCCCGGCCCGCCAGCACGGCCGTTGTGCGGTTCACAATTGGAAAGCATTATGTGCAGATGATGCGAGCCGTGCCCTTGCCGCGCGCCCGGGGGCCAGTCCTGGCCGCACTTGCAGCGGCCGCCATCGCGGGGCTGATCCTCGCCAGCGTTGCCCAGGCGGCGGGCCCCGGCGCCTCATCGAGCGGGGGAACACGTGTATCCGGCATCAACACTCCGCTCGCGCTGGCGGGCCTCGCCTTTCTGAGCACCGGCCTGCTGGTGCTGGCGCGGGCGCGGGCGGGAACGGAGCGCGCTCCCCGGCTGCTCCCGGCGAGCCCCGCCGCCGCGCTCCCGGCTGCTTCGGAACCCACCAGCGTGCAACCTCCGGCCGGGGCTGCTGC
>CAYUVT010000226.1:0-4750 GCA_964448165.1 uncultured Anaerolineaceae bacterium
CAACTGCTGCAGCGATCGAGGGACACCTGTAGCCGCGGCCCGGGATTTCCCGGATACGGGAGGCAGACGTGCCCGGCCATACTCCTCCGCGATAGGAGGACAGCCATGCTGGTCATCGGCGACGTGAAGTGCTTGCATTGCGGGTTCATCAGCGGCCGCTGGGTGGGTCCCAAGGGCGCACCCCTGACCGCGGCGGGACTGAAGGCCGCCTCCCCGGGCCCGGTGGCCGGGCAGGACGAGGCCATCCGCTGCGGCCGATGCGACGGCCCGGTCTTCCTCGACGATGCGGCCCTGGTGACCAATTCCTACCGGTTGCGGCGGATCCGGCGCATGCGCGAACAGCTCGCTGCGCTCGATGGCCGGGGCGACAAGGCGGCCTAGGGACAGGACGCGCGCCTTAGCAGCAGTCGTCCTTGTAACCGCAACGCCGGCAAACGGCGAGGCGGGACCCCTTGATGTCGGCCAGAACGTCGCCACAGCGCACACACCGTTGGAGCGGAAGCTCGGGGGCACTCATCAGGATGCATTCCGCCACGGGCGCGGGCTCGAGTCAAGCAAACGCTAAATCGCTTGACACCATTAGCAATTACTTCTAGATTCGGGGCAGGTTTGGACTGCCCGGGGATTTGCCCGGCACGACTGCGCTGTCGTCCCCGAGTCGCTCACCCCGCCTCGTGAACGGAAGGCCCCCGCTGGAGCGGGGGCCTTCGCCATTGCTGGCGATAGGCCGTATGCATGCCATCATCGAAACTACTCCTGTCCGGGCTCGAAAGGAGTGCCAGATTGTGCACGTTCGGCCACACTGGATGAGAACACACATGCGCTCCGCTCCCGCGGGGCGGGGGAGCTTTTTCGCACATGACACTCTGGAAGCTTCGGCGCACCTGGCTCCTGGCTGCGCTGGTGGCGTCGATCGCGCTGCTGGCCGTGGCCTGCGGCGGTGGGAACAGTGACGGCAGCGGCCCGACGGGCGTCGCTGATGGCAGCGACCCGGAAATCCCGGCGGGCGCTCCCTTCATCGACCAGGACAAGCTGAAGTTCATCCCAACGGAACTCACGGTGAAGGCCGGCGAGAAGGTGTACTTCAAGAACAGCGAGACCGCGCTCCACACCGTGACCATCAACGGCGTCGATGAATCGGGGAACATGAAGAAGAACGACATCTTCATCTGGGAGTTCCCCTCGGCCGGGGAATACAAAATCACCTGCGAGTATCACCCGCAGATGAAGGCAACCATCACCGTCACCGAGTAGCGGCTACGGGCTCTTGAGGGCCGTGGCCGGTCCCAGCCGCACGAGCACGTCGACCCCCTCCGCAGCCAGCCCGGCTGGCGGGTTGAGGAGCCGCAAGTCGAACAGGACGGTGAGCTTGCCCGCGGTGTAGGTCTTCCCGGTAAGGTCGAAGATTCCCGGTTCGCCGGGGGTTTCGGCCTTCCTCAGCTGGACGAACTCGCGCGGCACACCGTACGTCTCCAGGTGGGCGAGCGCCTGGCGGGCGGCTGCTTCCTGCTCTTCCGGGTACTCAATCGCGATGGCCGGCGACTCGTCCCGCAGCTGCGGGTCGGCGAAGAACCGGTCGATGATCGCGTAGATCTCGTCGCGATTGGGCAGCAGGATGAGCTGTCCGTCCTCGGCGATGCCCCCGTAGAGCGCGGGCGCCAGCGAGAAGGTCTCGATCGTTTGCAGGTTCATCTGCCTGGCGAGAAGGGCGAACCCCGGGATCTGCGCGGTCTGCACGTCGGTCCGGAACGAGCTGCGGTAGGCTTCCCAGAGCTCCGGGATCCTGGTCAGGTACCCGAGGCTGATGGATTTATCGGCCACCGCCCGGATCACGATCTGCTGACGCTCGATTCGCTTGATGTCGCCATCGACGCGGACGCGCGAATAGCCCAGGGCCTGGGCCCCGTCCATGTGCTGGGCTCCCGCCTTCACGGTGTTGCCCGGGAACACGTCGAGGACATCGGTGCCGAAGTCGGAAATGTCCTCCGGGACGACGAGGTCGATGCCGCCCAGGGCATCGATCAGCTGCACGAAGCCTACCCAGTCGATGACCACGAAGTGGTGGATATCGATGTTGAAGTTGTGCTCGACGGCAGCCACGGCCGCCGCGGCGCCACCCCCGGGGTATTTGTAGAACTGCCCATAGGAGTAGGCCGCGTTGATCTTGTTTTCTGCCCAGGTGCCCGGCTCGTTGCCGTAGGGGATCTCAGCCCAGGTGTCGCGCGGGATGGCCAGCAGCTGAAGACGTCCGGCGTGCCGGTCGATGCTGGCCACAAACATCGTGTCGCTGCGGAACGATGATTCTTCCGGTTCCCATGGCCGCCGGTCGAGTCCCAGGACCAGGATGTTCAGCCGGGCGTCCGGGGTCCAGGGAGTTGGCCCCGCGGTCGATACGCCGGGAAGGGAGACGCTCACGCCGATGTTCGTGCCCGGCACATACGCCGGGACCGCGGGTACGCTCACCTCGTTCCCGGGGAAGAGGTAATGGTCGATGCGCGTGTAGGTGTAGAGCGACAGGTAGACGGCGCCCAGGGTGGCAACAATAATGGCCGCCACCTGCACCGGGCGCCGGGTGATGCGTGCCCGCACGTGGGGTACCTCGCCCCGGCGTTTTCCGCACGGTAGGGTCGCCACTCAATCTGCGTCAAGGAAGCGGGTAAAGCACGTGTATCCACCGTTGCTCATTCGTTCCGGCGTGCTCGCCCTGCCGTCAGGCCTCGCCCGTGCCGATCTCCTGTGCGAGGGCGAACGAATCGTGGCGATTGGCCCCGATCTCGAGGCACCAGGCGCACGGGTCATCGATGCGCGGGGGCTCACCGTGGGGCCCGGCTTCATCGATATCCACGTCCACGGTGGCGGCGGACATTCCTTCTTCACGAAGGATCCCCGGCGCATCCGGGCGTATGCCGCGTGGGCTCCGCAGTACGGGGTGACGTCGTTCCTCGTGAGCACGGTTGGCACCGGCCACGACGACACCGTGGAGATCCTCTCGGCGCTGGCGCCAACGGTGGGGAGCACCACGGGCGCGGAGGTGCTCGGCTTCCACCTCGAAGGCCCGTTCATCAACCCGGCCCGTCACGGGGCCTTTCCGTCGGCGATGCTTCAGCCGCCCTCGGTCCGCGAGTGGGAGCGCTTCCAGGCCGCGGCCCACGGCGCCATCCGCCAGGCCACTCTCGCACCTGAGCTCGATGGGGCGCTGGACCTCGTGCAGGCCATCCGGGAGTCCGGTGCGGTGGCTGCCATGGGCCACACCGACGCGACGATGGAAGAGGCGGAAGCGGGCTTCGCCGCTGGCATCGGGCATGTGACGCACCTCTACAATGCGATGCGGCCCATCCACCAGCGCGAAGGCGGTCCCGTCGTCGCGGCGCTGCTGGATGAGCGGGCAACCTGCGAACTCATCTGCGATGGCGCTCATGTGAGCCCGGCGCTCCTGCGGTTGGCCTATGCGGTCGCCGGCCCCGGGCGCACCGTCGTGGTCACCGACAACCTGCACCTCGCGGGAGTGGACGCCGCGAGCGGGCGTTTCGCGGGCGAGCAGGTGACCGTGAGCGGGGCCACGGCAGCGAAGGCTGATGGAACCATCGTCGGGAGCGTGGCCACCATGGACCAGCACTTCCGCAACGCGATGGATTTCCTGCGCATCGACATGCCCACCGCATTCCAGCTCTGCGCGGCGAACCCCGCGCGAGTCATCGGGGCCGATGCGCGGAAAGGCCGGCTCGCACCGGGGCTCGATGCCGACCTGGTGCTGCTCGATTCCGGGCGGCGCGTGCGCATGACTGTCTGCCGTGGCCAGGTCGCCTTCGAAGGCCGTTAGGCCTGCGGTGCTGGCTGGAATTCAACGACCGCGAACCCGCGCACACTGGGCTGGCCATCCTCGTTGATGATCGCCAGCTCGAGGTCGGCCCGGCGCCGGCCGTTCTCTTCGTACAGGCGGGCCACGCGGCCGGCGATATCGATGGGGCGGTTGGTGAGGTCCGGCCGGCGGTGGGCGGCCCGCACATGGCAGACCCAGCCCGCGCCGCCGAGCAACTCATCGACAGCGCGATACAACAGCCCAACCTTGAGCGGCCCGGGCACGAGTGTCCCCGGCATGCCGTGCGCTTTCGCGGCTTCGATGTCGTAGAAGAACGCCGGGAAGGCCCACTGGAGCGCGCAATAGCGGATGACCTGCCCCAGCCCAGGCTGGAGGTGCAGGACCGGGAGTTCGTCGCCCTCCTTCAGGGCGGCGGGATCGAGCGTCATGCCTCACCGCCATCGCGCGCGTCGGCCGCCGAGTACTGGGTCATGGTGTTGCCGCTGCTGGCCACCGGTGCGCCGGAAGCGTCCTTGAACGTCACCCGGGTGCGGAAATCGATGCTGTAGCCGAAGCGTCCACCGAACCGCTCGGTGATGCCGACCACGGAGTACACCGCTTCGAGCTCCTCTCCCATGCGCAGGGGGCGCTCGAACTGCCACTCGTTGCTGATGAGCAGCGAATTCGGCAGGAGCGCGGGCATGGCGGGGGAGTCGGCCTCGGGGTCGAGCGCCGCGATAACGTAGCCAGGCACGGGCTCGCCGGCGGCCGGTGCCGAGGCGGGGACGTGCCCGGTGTACACCTCCACGGCACGGCGATAGAGCTTCGGCGTGACCTGCACGCGCCCGAGCGGGGTCTCCTTCCCGATGAGGGCCCGCACCTCATCGGTGAGCAGCGATTCATCTGGCATGGGGCAAGCCTACCCGCCCCGCGCGATGAGCCTCAACCGTG
>CAYUVT010000227.1:0-4739 GCA_964448165.1 uncultured Anaerolineaceae bacterium
CTTTCCGTAGGGCACACCGTGCCAGCCCTCGACCACCTGCGGGCCGCTCAGGCCCAGGCCAACCAGCATCCGTCCCTTGCTCAGGGCGTCCAGGGTCATCGTGGTCATCGCCGTCATGGCGGGGGTGCGCGCCGGGATCTGCATGATGCCTGTACCGAGCTTGATCTTCGTGGTGAGCGCGGCCAGGTAGGCGAGCGGCGTCACGGCGTCGGAGCCGTAGGCTTCTGCGGTCCAGACCGAATCCCAGCCAAGCCGTTCGGCCTCCAGGACCGATTCGACCGGGAGCTCCATGCGGCCTCCCGAGTAGCCGAGGTAGAGGGCGAGTTTCATCCGAAGAGCTCCGGCGTGGGCTCCCCGCGAGGGGGCGGAGCCTACTGTACCGTGCTCCTGCCCTACCTTGCGACGACGCGGTAAACGGCACCCTCGCTGTCGCGCACCGCGTAGAGCTCCCCCGCCTCGTCCTCGCCAAACGACGAGATGCCGCCCGGCACCCGGCCGATCCGCTCCGTCTCGAATTTGCCTGCCGCCACCTGCCGGGTCGCCCAGAGGTTGCCCGAACAGTAGTCGGTAAAAAGGTAGGTCCCGCGCAGCGCCGGGAACTCGCTCCCCCGGTACACGTAGCCGCCGGTAATCGAGCAGCCCTCGCCGTGGTCGTATTCGAAGATGGGCCGGGTCATGCCGGTGGTGTCGCAGCCGCTCGCGGGCCGGAAGCAGTGCGTGCCTTCCATCACCGCCCAGCCGTAATTCTCGCCGCCCTTGCTGCTGACCGGCTGGAAGTTCACTTCCTCATACTTGTTCTGGCCGACGTCGGCGATCCAGAGGTCGCCGGTCTCCCGGTCGAAGCTGAACCGCCACGGGTTCCGCAGTCCCCATGCCCAGATCTCCCCCCGCGCGCTCGAACGCACGATAAACGGGTTCGACTCCGGGATGCTGTACGGGTCGCCGCCATCGACATCGATCCGCAGGATCTTGCCGAGGAATGCGAGCAGGTCCTGCCCGTTGTCGTCGGGGTCGCCCGAGCTCCCTCCGTCCCCCATCGCGATGTAGAGGTAACCGTCCGGCCCGAACGCGAGCATCCCGCCGTTGTGGTTCGAATACTTGTCGGCGACCGCCAGCACCTCCTTGCCGCTGCGCGGGTCGGCACGGTTCGCGTCGGAGGTGACGCGGTACTCTGCGACCGTATTGTCGTTGTCCTGCGCGGTGTAGTAGACGAAGAAGCGCCCGTTGCGCTCGTAGTCCGGGTGGAACGCAAGGCCGAGCAGCCCCTGCTCGTTCCCGCTCGACTTCACCACGTTGGTGATATCCAGGAAGGGCTCCGCGCGCGCGCGGCCGTCTTCGATGATGCGGATGCGGCCCGCCTTTTCCAGTACGAACAACCGCCCGCTCCCGTCTCCGGCATGGGTTACGAAGGTGGGCCGGGCAAACCCGTCGGCCACCTTCTCGAACGAGACCTCGGGGAGGGAACCCGGGGCTGGAGTGGCAGTCGCGTCCCGCGGACTGGCGCTTGTGGACGTCGCGGCCGGGGTTTGCGATGCGCCGGGCGGCGCATCCCCCCGTTCGTCACACGCCACCAGGAGCAACCAGACGACGAAAGGGAGCGAGAAGAGCGTGGCTATCATTGGCAGCCTGCGGGATGCGGCCGGCATCCGGACCATGGTGCCGCGAAACGCGTAAGCTCCGGGGAAACGCTGCCTCACCGGTTCCCCACGTGGGCGCGGAGGAACGCGCTGACCGCATCACGGTAGGCACCCGGGTCGTGGTTCCAGGCGCGCACGTGGCCCGCCCCCGGGATGCGGACGTAACGCACGATATCCGGCCGGGCCTGGGCGAATGCGTCGCTGGTCGCAACGGGGACTGTCGGGTCGGCATCGCCGTGGAACAGGAGGACGGGCACCGCGAGCCGCCGGGCGGTTTCGAAGTGGTCGAAGTCCCTCCAATAGAACCCGTACCGGCGCGCCGCCACGCGGTTCGAAACCGGCAGCACGCGAACCGGCACGCGCAGCTGCCGGGCGCGATGCTCGACGGTCCGCACGAGGTCGATCATTGGCGCATCGAGCACCAGCGCCGCGACGTGGCTGGCGAGGCTGGATCGGCCCATGAACGCGAGCGAAATCGCGCCGCCCATGCTGTACCCCGCGAGCACCAGCCGCCGGGCTCCCCGTTCGAGGGCGAACCGCACGGCACCCTCTATCTCCTCCCACTCGTCGCGGCCATAGGCGTATTGCCCGCCGGGCGCGGGCGGGCAGCCTTCATCGTTCCGGTAGGTGATGGCCAGGCAGTCGATACCGTGGCTGGCGAGGATGGGCATGATGCGCAGCGCCTCGCGGCGGTTCGCACCCTTGCCGTGGACCAGGATCGCCCAGGTCTCGCTGCCGGCGGGCACGTGCCATGCAGGGAACGCTCCGAGGGGCGATTCGAAGAGCACGTCTTCGAACGGCAGTCCGTGGGCGCTCATCGGGTCGCCTTCGAACGCGAACGCATCGAGGCGCACATGGTCGCCCGGGCGGAGGTTGCCAGCGCCGAAGCGGAATTCGCGCACAGCCACCACGCCGTTGGCATCGAGCACCGGCCCGGCGTGTCCCCAGCCCCGCGCGCCGCGCAGCAGGTAGTGGCCGGCCGCCGATGCGGGGGTGACGGGCTCCTTCGTGGCCTGGCGCAGCGTGACCAGTCCCGGGGCGATCGCCGTCGCCTGGAGGTCCAGCGGGTCGGGGCGGCGGTCGCGCTCCGGGTTGAAGCCGGTCTGGTGGAGCACGCGGGCGAGCGCGAGGGATGGCGCCAGCACGAGGCCGGTGCCCACCGCCGAAACAGCCATCAGCGGATTCACACGCATCGCCAACCATCGTAGCCGGTGATGGGGCGAACGCGCGTGAGCTCCCGCCCCCTGACAAGCCGGCCGGTGCGCCCCACAATGGCGCGATGCCGCAGTACATCACCGAACCCGAACGCCGCATCCCCGTCGTCGCCGAGACCGATGTCCTTGTCGTCGGCGGCGGGTCGGCCGGCATCGCCGCGGCGGTCGCGGCAGCCCGCGGCGGCGCCCGCGCGATGCTCGTCGAGCGCTACGGCTCGCTCGGCGGACTCGCCAGCAACGGCCTCATCATCCTCCTGCTCACCCTCGACGACGGGCGAGGCAAACAGGTCATCGCCGGGCTCTGCCAGGAGATGGTCGACCGCCTCGCGGCCCGCAACGCGTGCCTCTTCCCCCCGCGCGAGGAGTGGGGCTCCCCCGATGCGGACCTCGTTGAAAAGTACCGCCGCGCCGGTCTCGTCTGGGGCAGCGGCCCCCACGTCGTCCGCTACTCCGTCGCCTACGACCCCGAGGAGTTCAAGGTCGAGTCTGACCGGATGGTCCTCGATGCCGGCGTCGATTTGCGCTTCCACCGCTGGGCGGCCGGTGTCCGCAAGGACGGCGGCCGCATCACGCACGTTATCTTCGAGTCGAAGGCCGGGCGGGAGGCGATCGCCTGCGGTGTGGTCATCGACGCCACAGGCGACGCCGATATCGCCGTACTCGCCGGCGAGGAGGTCGCCAGCGAGCGCGTCCACCCCTGGCTCTGGTTCCGCACCGCGAACGTGGATGAAGGCCCCGCCGAGGCCTCGGGCCTGCGCCCGGGGTACTACAAAACGGTCCAGCCCGGCGGCTACCTCCACCCCTGGGGTGCCGCCGAGCGCATCGATCGCGACATCGATGCGACAAACCCCGACGACCTCACCTACGCCGAGGTCGAATGCCGCCGCCTCGTCCGTGCCGAGGTCGACCGCCTGCGCGGCAAAGCGCCCGGCTTCGAGCGCGCCTACCTCTCCGGGTTCGCCGCCACCCTCGGCATCACCGAGTCCCGCCGCCTGGTTGGCCGCCACATCCTCACCCGCGAGGAGATGGACCAGCCCATTGCCGATGTGGTCGCGGTCACCGGCAACTGGACCAAGTACGGCGCCATCTACAACATCCCCTTCCGTTCGCTCCTGGCGCGGGAGACCACGAACCTCCTGGCCGCCGGGCGCTGCATCTCGGTCGACCACCGCGCCCACCACGCGACCAAGGAGATCCCCGCCTGTTTCGCCACGGGCGAGGCTGCCGGCACCGCCGCCGCGCTCGCGCTCCAGCACGGCGTCGCGCTCGGGGCACTCGATGTCGGTTCGCTGCAGGCAAAACTCCGCGCCGTGGGCGCCTATCTCGGGTAGGGAAAGTGCGAAGCTGAATAGGCCGCATCGCGATGCGGTAGACTGATCGTATGACGCAGCCGGAGAAGTTCACCGTCTCGGAGCGCGATCGGGAGTATATGCGCCGTCTCGGCCGGTACGTGGAGGAAGCCAACGAGGCCGCCCGCAAAGAGTGGCTCGCCCTGCCCGGCGCCGAACGCATCGCGAAGAGCGAACAACTCGCGCGCCCATACCGAACGCCGGAGCGTGTCGAGGCGGCCCTCGCCGAAGACAACCCCGCGGCACTGTACGAACGAGCACGTTGCCTTGGCCTCACGAATCGGTGATCGGCGCGAGCCCGATCAGGGCCTGATGGAATTGGTCGCGAACGCCTTCCAGAGGGCGAAGCTGCGGGGGGCCATCATCGGGGGTGTTGCTCGCAACTACTGGGAATCTCCGCCGCACCCTCGCCGAGGACGCCACCACCCTCTACTCGCAACTCGCAACCTGCCACTCGCAACTGCTACAATCAGCCCGTCGGGTGACTGGCGAGTTCGCGGAGCACCGCGAGGGAGCCCGGCAGCCACGCATGGTCGCTC
>CAYUVT010000228.1:0-4643 GCA_964448165.1 uncultured Anaerolineaceae bacterium
GCCTGACTATGTCCGGGTTCGGGTTCGGGTTGCTGCTGCTGTTTGCCGTCCACGCGCATGAGCCCGATGCCTCGCTCCCGGTGAACCCGGTGTTCCCCGACGCGAACTCCCTCTCCACCGGACGAACGTTGTACGAACAGAACTGCCTGTCGTGCCACGGCCGGACGGGCGTCCCGCCACCGGGTCTCGATCTAAACCCCTACCCACTCGACCTTTCAGTGCACGTGCCGCAGCATCCCGATGGCCAGCTGTACAACTTCATCGCCAACGGGCTCCCCGGCACGGCCATGATTGCCTGGAAAGATGCCGGGCTGACCGAAGAGCAGATCTGGCACCTGGTCAACTACCTCCGGACCTTTGCGCCGGTCGACCAGTAGGGTTCAGCTCACCGGCCCGGTCAGCGAGGCGCGCTGCGAGATCTCCAGCCAGTTCCCATCCGGGTCGCGGACAAACGCAATCCGGGCCGTGGTGCCGAGGGTCATCGGCGCGCGACCATCCTGGGCGCCCCGCGCAATCGCAGTCGCGTACTCGGCGTCGCAATCCCACACCTGCACGGTCAGGTAACGGAATCCACGTGCGCGCATCTCTCCAGCGGGTCGTACCGCCTCGTCGTGTTCGAGGACGATTTGGGTTGTGCCACAGCGAAAGCGGCCTTCGTCCACGGGCTCCCATCCCAGCGACCCCTGGTAGTAGCTGGTCGCCCAGGCCATGTCGCTCACCGCGATGAGGACAGCAACCGACTCGATGCCCGCGAACCCGGGTGGCACGAGCACGACCCGGTTACCATCGGGATCGGTGAGCCGCCTGGGCACACGCCGCCCTTCACGGACGATATAGAGCTCCCGGTAGCCGCAGGGTTCACCGCCGGGGAGGTCGCCGCGCACGTGGTTCAGCTTGAGCACGGCGCCGTTCATGCCGTGGCGGTGCTGGTGGACCCCGCCGCCAACGGGGAGAAGCTCCTCGAACGGCAGACCCACTTCGTGCTGCCAGAATTCGAGCATCGGTTCGAGGTTCGTCGTGAAAAGGCCGACATCCAGACAGTTCTTCGCGAGTCGCATTGGCTCTCCCCGGGTAGGGCGGCAGGGCCGCCGTGTTTGGTCTATGATCCCGCCGCATCGTGCGCCACGCACACTTCGCCGAGGAGATACTGAGAGATGGTCACCATCGTCGGCAACGTCAAGCCTGAAGACGACTACACCCATCCGCTTGGCCCGGAAGAGAACTTCAATGAGTCGGTCTACTTCAACTTCTTCGACCGCGAGAAGCAGATGGGCGGCTTTCTGCGCATCGGCAACCGTGCCAATGAGGGCCACGCGGAAATGACCGTGATCGTGTATCAGCCCGATGGCTCGGCCCTCTTCAACTACAAGCGCCCCCAAATCTCCAGCAACGATGGCTGGAATGCCGGGGGCATGAAGGTCGAGGTGCTCGTCCCCGGTGAAAAGATTCGTACGACGTACGAGGGCTCGGTCGTGTACCTGGAAGACCCGCGTGAGATGCGCGAGCCGAGCGTGGCGTTCAAGGAAAACCCACACAAGAAGATCAAGCTGGACCTCCTCCACGAAGGCGTTGGCGCCATCTATGGTCACGTCTCCGACCCGAGCGCCGGCGGCGCCCAGAGCGAGTTCGCTCGGGCCCACTACGAGCAACACATGCGAGTAACCGGCACACTCCAGGTAGAGGATGGACCCGTCCTCGAAATCAACGGCCACGGCCTGCGCGACCACTCGTGGGGCCCCCGCTACTGGCAGTCGACCCCGTCGTACCGCTGGATAACCGGGAACTTCGGCGACGACCTTGGCATGGTGCTCTCGGTGGTGGGCGGCCGCGTTGGAGGCGTCTTCCATCGCGGTCCCGACGAGATCATCCAGATCAAGGACGCCGAACTCGAGACCTCCTACGAGGGCAACACGAACTACCACAACGGGCTGAAGGCGAAGGTCACCCTGGCGAACGGTGAGACCCACGTCATCGAGGGCACGGTCAAAGGGTTCATTCCGCTTCGCAACCGGCGCGCGGGGATGTTCACGCACATCGGCGAAGGCATGACCGAATACACGCTGGACGGTGAGCGCAAAGGGTACGGCCTGAGCGAATACCTCGACCAGGTGGATTGAACGTTGGACGCCGACACCGTCAGGACCGGCCTCGCGCGCTTCCTGGAGGCGAAAACGGGGAAACCCTGGGCCATCGAGGGTCTTGTCCGGCTTTCGGGCGGGGCCTCGCGCGAGACATGGTCGTTTGATGCCGTGCGTGAAGGCGAACGCATCGAAGCCATCTTCCGTTGCGACCCCATCCCGGGCGTCCCCTCGATGCCGGGCCGGGCGCTGGAGTACCACCTCATTAAGGCGGCCTGGGATGCCGGGGTGGTGGTGCCGGAACCCCTCTGGGATGGCGACGACACCTTCGACGTGAAGTTCTTCGTGATGCGGCGCGTCCCGGGCGAGACCCTCGGGAGCCGCCTGATTCGTGGCGAACAATACGGCGAAGCGCGGCGGCTCGTGCCCGGGCAGCTGGCGACGAGCCTCGCGCGAATCCACACCATCCGGCTCGATGACCACCCGGAACTGGCCGACTTGCCGCACCCGGCCCCCGGGGTCTCGCCGGCGCAGGCAGAGATCGATCATTACGAAAGCGCCTTCCGCGTGTCCTCGCCCGATCCGCACCCGGTATTTGAGCTGGCCTTCCGCTGGCTGCGCGCGAATCTGCCCCGGGTGGAGCACCAGGTCCTGGTTCACGGCGACTACCGCCTCGGCAACTTCCTGTTCGGCGAGGAGGGCGTCCGCGGCATCATCGACTGGGAACTTGCGCACTGGGGCGACCCGATGGAAGACCTCGGCTGGCTGGCGGTGAAGTCGTGGCGGTTCGGCGGCACCAGGCCCATGGCCGGCGTTGGCGACCGCCAGCAGTTTTTCCGCGACTATGAGGCTGCCGGTGGTTTCCCCGTAGATCCCGAGCGCGTGCGCTTCTGGGAGGTGTACGGCAACGTGAAGTGGGGTGTCATAACGATTACCCAGGCGGCCACGTACCTCACCGGGCGCAGCAAGAGTGTCGAGCTGGCCAGCATTGGGCGCCGCACAGCGGAGACCGAATGGGAGCTGCTCAATTTGCTCGAAGGGAAGGGCGACTGATGCAGGACCGTCCCACCGTCGACGAACTGCTCGAGGCTGTCGCGGGGTACCTTCGCGACGACGTGATGCCGAATACCCAGGGGCGCATCAGTTTCCACGCCCGTGTCTCGATGAACGTCATCGAGATGCTGCGGCGTGAGCTCGCAAGCCAGGAGGATCACTTCGCCCGGGAATGGGACGGGCTCGATCACCTGCTGGGAGTCGAGCCCATGCCTCCCGGGCTCGCCAACGTGCGGGAACGGCTCCTGACACGCAATCGGGAACTCGGCGAGCGCATCCAGCAGGGTGAGGCGGATAGCGGCCCCTGGCGGGACGCCGTGCTGGCCCACCTGCGCCACGTGATCCACGACAAGCTGACCGTTACGAACCCGCAGCTTGCAGCAGAGCAACAGGTACCGTGACTGCGAGCGGAACGCGATGAGAGCGGTCATCCACGACCGCTACGGGCCCCCGGAGGTCTTACGCGTGGGAGAAGTTCAGCGTCCCGCCCCCGGAGACGGCGAGGTGCTGGTCAGGGTTTGCTGCTCCACGGTGACCCGCGGCGATGCCATGGGTGTGCGAGGAACCGAGTATCGCTTCGCCCGTCTCATTACCGGGATCATCAGGCCACGCCGCACACGTATCGGGTCGGAATTCGCTGGACGCATCGTGGAAACGGGGACCGGGGTGACCGAACTGCAGGTGGGCGATGATGTGTTCGGCATACAGACCGGTGCCAACGCCGAGTATGTGGCCGTGCCGGCGAACGGAGTCATCGCACGAAAGCCCGCAGGCCTGACGTTCGAGCAGGCCGCGGCAGTGCCCGATGGCGCTCTTCTCGCGCTGACCTGCCTCGGGCCGGCTGCTTCGCTGAGGGGCAAGCACGTGCTCGTCTACGGCGCGGGCGGCTCAATTGGGACGGCGGCCGTTCAGTTGCTGGTCAACCATTTTGAAGCCGAGGTGACCGCGGTATGCGATACGAAGGCGGTCGACCTCGTGCGTTCGCTTGGGCCCCGGGAAGTCATCGACCGCCTGCACGAGGACTTC
The DNA here is from genome assembly GCA_964448165.1 of uncultured Anaerolineaceae bacterium. Taxonomy (GTDB): domain Bacteria; phylum Chloroflexota; class Dehalococcoidia; order Tepidiformales; family Tepidiformaceae; genus Amarobacter. Next base: position 4,158 of record CAYUVT010000228.1, read on the forward strand.
ACCCGGCGTTCGGCCACGTATGACGTCATCTTCGATGCGGTCGGCAAGCATTCCTTCCGCCGCTGCCGGCGTTCGCTGAAGCCCCGCGGAACGTACATCACCGTTGACCTGGGATTCCTTTACCACGTCCCCCTGCTGGCGCTTGTGACGCGCCTCGCGGGGCGCCGGCGGGCAACGCTCGGGCTTGGCCGGTATCGCCGCGACGACTTGGCCGTCGTCGCAGCCCTCATCGAGGAAGGCAAGTACCGCCCGGTGGTCGACCGGACGTACTCGCTCGACGAGGTCGTCGAGGCCGTTCGCTACGTCGAGAGCGGGCAGAAGACTGGCAGCGTCGTGCTACGGCTGGTCGACGATGACGTCCTCACGTAGACGGGGTGGTCGCCGCCGTTTCACTTAACGAAAGAGCCCGACATTATTGTCGAGCTCTGAATCTGTCCTGTGGTGCTGAGGCCCAGATTCGAACTGGGGACACCGGCATTTTCAGTG
>CAYUVT010000229.1:0-4625 GCA_964448165.1 uncultured Anaerolineaceae bacterium
GAGTCATGTCTCGCCCCACCCGACGTACCCCGTGGCTTCTTCAGCACCCTGCTAGACGACGGCGGCTATGGCACCAGCGCCGCCCCCATCTACCAGCTGTTTGTCGAGAAGGCACTTGACCTTGACCCTCGCTACGCCGTCTTCGTAACTCCATCACGCTGGATGGCCGGGGGCAAGGGACTCGACGCGTACCGCGAACGAATGCTCGCGGATCGTCGCCTCCGCAACATCGTTGACTACCCAAAGCTATATGAGGGCTTCCCCGGCGTGAAGATTCGCGGGGGCATCTCGTATTTCTTGTGGGATCGGGAGCACGACGGACCGTGTGAGTTTCAGACGATCTGGGACGGCGAGCCCACCGGCCCGCCCGTGGCGCGTTACCTCGACGCGTACGACATCCTCGTTCGCCGCAACGAAGCGGTGCCCATCCTGGACAAGGTGCGGGCCAAGGGCGAGCCGACCCTTGATGCTCGGGTGTCCAGCAGGAAGCCGTTCGGCCTTGCGACCAACTTTAGAGGTAAGCGAGCGGGAGATGGCCTGCGGGACCCGATCAAGCTCTTCGAAAACCAGCGGATTGGCTGGATCGAGCGGAGCACCATCACTAACAATCCCGATTGGATTGATGAGTGGAAAGTACTGATGACGAGGGTTCAAGGCACGAGCGCAGCCGTGGAAACCAAGTTCTTGAGCAGACCTATCATAGCGGAGCCGGGTACGGCCTGTACCGAGACCTACTTGGTTGCAGGTCGGTTCGGCTCGCGAGCTGAGGCCGAAAACTACGCCCGCTACCTTCGCACTCGGTTTGTACGCTTCCTTGTCTCGCTGCGGAAGCCAACGCAAGACGCCGCCCGCGGGGTCTACGGCTTCGTTCCTGATCTGCCGCTCGATCAAGAATGGACTGATCCTGCGCTCTATGCCCGCTACGGGCTAAGCGCGGAAGAGATCCATTTCATCGAGTCGCAAGTCGCCGAACACGACGATGAGATGCCTGACGAGCCCGTGAGCAATGGTGACGACGAGTAGGCCCACGGTTGAAGAGATCCTTGCGCCCAAGCCGGAGGCTCGGCCAAGGATCTACGCGTACTCGATCGATGACGAGGCGCATCGAGGTCTCCTCAAGGTCGGCCAGACGACGCGTGACGTTCAGCGGCGTGTGTCCGAGCAGCTCAAGACCGCGGCTATCAAGAACTACACCATCGAACTCGACGAGCCCGCCGAGCGCGACGACGGCACGATGTTCACGGACCGGGAGGTGAGGGCCGCACTCGCGAGGAAGGGCTTCGAGAACACCGAACTGGAGTGGATGCGCTGCTCACTTGCGGACGTGAAGACGGTCCTCGCCGAACTGCGTACGGGCCGAAGGTTCACCGGCACACACCACGAAACGTTCACGATGCGCCGCGAGCAGGCCGAAGCCGTGGAGAAGACGCACGCCTACTTCCACTCCATCTGGCGGGAAGACATGCACGCCGTGCCGCGCTTCCTCTGGAACGCGAAGATGCGCTTCGGCAAGACGTTCGCCGCATACCAGCTCGCAAGGAAGCTCGGCGCCAAGCGCGTCCTCGTGGTCACCTTCAAGCCCGCCGTCGAGGACGCGTGGCAGTCAGACCTTGAGTCCCATGTCGATTTCGACGGCTGGCAGTACCTCTCGCGCAACTCCGGGAGCGACCCGACCAAGATCTCCGCCAGGACGCCGCTCGTGTACTTCGGCTCGTTTCAGGACCTCCTTGGCCGCGACCTGTTTGGGAACATCAAGGCAAAGAACGAGTGGCTCCACAAAGTGAAGTGGGACCTCGTCGTGTTTGACGAATACCACTTTGGAGCGTGGCGCGACACCGCCAAGGAGCTGTTCGAGGGCGAAGAGGAGGCGGTCGCGAGGAAGGAGGCACGGTTCGAATACGCCGAGGGCCTTGCGGAGATGAACGAGGACCTGACGGTCCTTTCGGAGAAAGAAACTGAGTTCCTGCCCATCACAACCAGGGCCTACCTCTACCTTTCCGGTACGCCGTTTCGCGCTCTGGCCACGGGTGAGTTCATCGAGGAGCAGATCTTCAACTGGACCTACACCGACGAGCAGCGCGCCAAGGAAGAGTTCGCCGCGCAGCATCCGGGCCAGTGGAATCCCTACGGTGCGCTGCCGCAGATGCGCCTGCTCACCTACCAGATGCCGGACGAACTGCTCGCTGTGGCCAGCGGCGGGGAATTTGACGAGTTCGACCTCAACGCGTTCTTCGAGGCGACCGGCACCGGGGGGCTGGCGCAGTTTAAGCACAAGGATGACGTGCAGAAGTGGCTTGACATCATCCGAGGGCAGTACGCTCCCAGGGCGGTCGATAGCCTCAGGGCCGGCACACGGCCGCCGTTTCCGTATTCGGACGTGCGCCTGCTGCCGTACCTGCAGCACTCATTCTGGTTCCTGCCTAACGTCGCGGCTTGCCACGCGATGGCGAACCTGCTCGCCGAGAAGCACAACACGTTCTGGCACGACTACGAGGTCGTGGTCGCGGCTGGCGCCACCGCCGGCATCGGACTGGATGCACTGCCGCCCGTCCGCAAGGCGATCGGTAGCGGGTTCGAGACGAAGACCATCACGCTCTCCTGCGGGAAGCTCACCACGGGTGTGACCGTGCCGCAGTGGTCGTCCATCCTGATGCTCCGCAACCTGAAGTCGCCCGAGACCTATTTCCAGGCTGCGTTTCGCGTGCAGTCGCCATGGTCCATCAAGAACCCGAATGGCGACGACCCGAACGAAGAGGAGATCCTGAAACCGGTCTGCTTCGTCTTCGACTTCGCGCCGACGCGGGCACTCCGCCAGCTCTCGGAGTACGGGATCGGCCTGTCGCCGAACGAGCCGAACCCCGAAAACGCTGTGAGGGATCTGGTGTCATTCCTGCCTGTGCTCGCATACGACGGGGCGAACATGACGCAGATCGACGCCGGCGGCATCCTCGACATCGCGATGGCCGGGACCTCGGCCACGCTGCTGGCCCGCAAGTGGGAGAGCGCGCTGCTCGTGAACGTGGACAACGACACGCTGCGCCGCATCCTGGACAACCCGGAGGCGATGGCGGCAGTCGAGCGCATCGAGGGGTGGCGTGCGTTAGGCGACAACATCATCGAGACCATCATCAACAAGAGTGAGAAGGTCAAGGAGTTGAAGGCCAAAGCTAAGGCTGGCGGGCTCACGCCGACCGAGCGGAAGGAGCTGAGCGACGAGGAGAAGGAGTACAAATCAAAGCGCAAGCTCGTCCAGGAGAAGCTCATCAAGTTCGCCACGCGTATACCCGCGTTCATGTACCTGACCGACTTCCGTGAGAACACGCTTCAGGACGTGATTACCAAGCTAGAGCCCGATCTGTTCCTGGCCGTAACTGGCCTAACGGTGAAGGATTTCCACCTGCTTGTGCGGCTCAGGGTGTTCAACACGGAACAGATGAACCAGGCAGTGTTCGCCTTCCGGCGCTACGAAGATGCCTCGCTCCGCTACACCGGCATCGACAGCCACCCCGGGCTGACCCACTACGGGTTGTACGACACGGTTGTGGCGAGGGAGTGAGGGTGAGCCGCCAGACGCTGGACCAGCTGATGGATGCCCTTTCCGGGGTCGAGCGGGTGGTGCTCGTCAACGTGCGCGTGCCGCGAGATTGGGAGCAGGGCAACAATGCGACTATCGCGGAGGCAGCCACCCGCTACGCGAACGTGCGGGTGGTCGACTGGTATGGGGCGACCGCGGGCCGCGACGACCTGTTCGCAATCGACGGCATCCACCCGGGCGCCGCGGGTGCCGCGCTCTACGCCGGGCTCATCGCGGCAGCGGTGGCTTTCCCGTGAGGCCGCCGCGGTCGCCAGCAAGCGGCGAACCTGGCACTCGAACGTCCCGCCATGATGTGCGACGCTCCTTCGTCCATTCGTCATGAGACACCGGCTTCTCGGGCGACCATCGGCGCACGGGGCCGGTGGGGGAGGGAGCATATGAAGGATGCGGCTTCGCTCGGCGAACTGTCCGGGAGTACGCTGGTCGAAGAGCGGATCGCGGCGCTCGCGGACTGGCGCGGGGAGGTGCTGCGCCACGTGCGCGCGCTTATCAGGGAGGCCGACCCGGGCGTGGTCGAAGACGTGAAGTGGGCCAGGACGACGAGCCCGGGCGTGCCCGTCTGGTCGCACGACGGGATCATCTGCACGGGCGAGCCGTACAAGTCGGTGGTGAAGCTGACCTTCGCGAAAGGGGCATCGCTGGCCGACCCGGCGGGGCTGTTCAACGCCAGCCTGGATGGCAACGCCCGGCGCGCCATCGATATCCGTGAAGGGGAGACGGTGGACGCGGAGGCGTTCAAGGCGCTCATCCGGGCGGCGGTGGCTTTCAACACTGCGCGGGCGAACAGCCGCCCGGCGAGGGGCAGCCGTCCGAAGGGAGGGGATGGTGCACCGGTGCTGCTTTCTGGAGGCAACCCGCAGATCGCCAAAGGTGACGGCGACGCGCCGGTGCAGGCGTACATCGCCGCGATGCCCGGCTGGAAGCGCGATATCGGCGAACGCCTCGACGCGCTCATCGAGCGGAACGTGCCCAACGTGCGCAAGGCCGTGAGGTGGAACTCGCCATTTTACGGCATCGAGGGCCAGGGCTG
>CAYUVT010000230.1:0-4614 GCA_964448165.1 uncultured Anaerolineaceae bacterium
TGGCGAAGTATCACTTCGCCCACCACTACCACGAAGCCCTCCAGCACGTGCAGGACATCGCTGGCGGCATGCTCGTGACCGGCCCCGGCGTCGAGGACTTCGCCAGCCCGGCGACCGGCGACCTGCTCCGCAAGTACCTCGGCGGCCGTGCCGGTGTCGATGGCGAAGCCCGTACCAGGGCGATGAACATGGTCAGCGACCTCACAACGGGAGACTTCGGCGGCTACCATGCCGTCCTGGCAATCCACGCGGAGGGCTCCCTCGAGGCCGAAAAGCTCATGATCTCCAGGGCCTACGATGCCCGGCGGACGCTCGAGTACGCCAGGCGACTCGCAGGGCTTACATAAAAGGGGGTTCCAATGGCAACGAAGGCGGAGGCGTTAGCGGCGCTCGACGCGGGATACCGGGCGTTTCGTGCTCCGATCGCCGGGCTCGACGACGAGGCCTACTCGGAGCCCTGGCTCGGGGAATGGAATCTCTCCCAGTGCCTGGCGCACATGGAAGGCTGGTACCGCGAGATGACGGAGGCGATCAAACGCGTCGCGCGCGGAGAACGGCCCACGCCCGACGGCGTTGACTACTCCGATGCCGACACCTGGAACGAGCGGTTCGCTCTCGATGCCAGGCCGGGCCGGGCTGCCCTGGCCGCGTGGGACGCCGCGTTCCAGGCGTACCGCCGGGCGGCAGAGTCGCTGCCGGAATCGCTCTATGGGGACGACCCGGAACGTGGGAGGCCGCTCATCGGGAATCGCCTGCTCTTCGGGGCAGGCATCCACCACTTCGAAGAGCACCAGCCGCAGCTCGAAAGCTGGCTTCGGTCCCGGAAGTAGCGCACCGGGGAGGTTCCGTGGAACTGCCGCTCTTTCCCTTGCGTACGGTGCTGTTCCCGGGGATGGAGCTGCCGCTGCGCATCTTCGAAGAGCGCTACCGGGTGATGGTGCGCGAACTACTCGCCTCCGGGGGCGAGTTCGGCGTGCTCCTGATCCGCGAGGGCGAGGAGGTGGGTGGTGGAGCCATCCCCCATGGTTACGGCACGACAGCGCGCATCGAGGAATGCCAGGAAGTCGAGGGAGGGCGCTTCGTGCTCACCGCTCGCGGCGTCCACCGCTTTCGGCTCGTGCGTCTGCTTCCCCCGCGGCCCTACCCCTTCGGCGAGGTCGAGTTTGTGCGCGATGAGCCCGAACCGCTCACGCCCAACCTCCAGGCAGCCATCGAGACGGTCCGCACGACCTTCCCAACCTACTTCCGCATGGCGCTCTCGCTCACCGACCAGTGGGCACAGGGCCTGCGCCTGCCGGAGCGGCCCCACGAGCTGGTGAACTTCATCGGTCCCTGGCTCCAGGTCGAAGAGGAGGCGAAACAGCGCCTGCTCGAAATTGGGCCCGCCGCCGACCGCGTAGCCCACCTTGCCGAGATAATCGACGACCTCCTCACCCGTACCCGTGAGGAGGTCGTCGCATACCGGCGGAAAAAGTTTGGGGCGCTTGGCGCCTCCAACTGAGGTCAGGGCAGCGCCAGCATCCGCTCCAGCGCGACCAGCGACCATTTCCTCGTCTCCGGGTCGACCTTGATCTCGTTTACCACGTGGCCCTGGACGAGCCCTTCCAGGACCCATGCGATATAGGCCGGGTGGATGCGGTACATGGTGCTGCAGGGGCAAACCACGGGATCAAGGCAAAAGACGGTCTTGTCCGGGTTCTGGTGCGCGAGGCGGTTGACCATGTTGATTTCCGTGCCTACTGCCCAGGCAGTCCCGGCCGGGGCCTCACTCACCGCCTTGAGGATCTTCTCGGTGGAGCCGTTCAGGTCTGCCGCCTGGACAACCTCCCACTTGCACTCGGGATGGACGATGACGTTGATCCCGGGGAAGTCGCGGCGGGCCTTTTCTATTTGCTCGACGCTGAAGCGCTGGTGGGTGCTGCAATGGCCCTGCCAGAGGATGATCTTCGCCTTCCGGAGCTGCTCTGGCGTGGTGCCGCCGTTCGGCATGCGCCAGTTCCACAACACCATCTCCTCAAGCGGGATGCCCATCGCGTAGCCGGTGTTGCGCCCCAGGTGCTGGTCGGGGAAGAAGAGGATTTTCTCGCCACGTTCGAACGCCCACGCCAGCGCCTTTTCCGCATTGCTCGAAGTGCAGACCAGCCCGCCTCGTTCGCCGACGAACGCCTTCAGGCTCGCTGCGCTGTTCATGTAGGTGACTGGCACCACGCTCGCGCCGTCGCCGATCATTTCGTGAATCTCTTCCCAGGCGGCGTACACGTCGTCAGGGTCGGCCATGTCGGCCATCGAGCAGCCGGCGGCCATGTTCGGAAGGATCACTTTCACCGATTCGTCGGTAAGGATGTCTGCCGATTCCGCCATGAAGTGGACGCCGCAGAACAGCACATACTCGACGCCCTCCTGGTCGGCAGCGTGGCGGGCGAGCTTGAAACTGTCGCCAGTGAAGTCCGCGTACTTGATGACCTCGTCCCGCTGGTAGTGATGTCCCAGCACAACCAGCTTCTTTCCGAGCGTAGCCCGGGCACGGGTGATGCGCCGGTCGAGTTCTTCCGGGCTCATCTCGAGGTAGGCACGCGGAATGTCCTGCTGCCAGCTGACGAACGCCGGTTCTTCAATCAACGGAAGGGGTTGCAGCGAGTCCGTTGGGCAGGTGTCGGGGTCGGTGTATTTCACGAGCAGCTCCGCGTACTCGGAAACGGTGGGGCGCACTACTGCGGTCATCGCTATCCCTCCTGACTTAGTGTCGTACATACACTAAGTGGCAGGAACAACGTGCCACGAGAGCGAGTTCGTGTCAACCCTACACGAAGTCAGTGCGCGGGATCTTCACGCCAGATGAGGCTGGCGACCGCGCTTCAACGTCTCGCCTGCCGGGCTGCCGCGCGCCGCCGGGCCCATTGCCGGCTCATGATCCAGCGAGTGGTGAACCGCGAGAAGCCCAGGCCAAGGAGCACCGCCCAGAACGCGGAAGCGAACACGAAAAAGCCCGAGCTCTCGGCCGAGAAGATTCCCATGTACAACCCGGCAAAACCGCCGAGAGCGAACGCAAAGAACACCGGAAAGGTCCGCCACTTCCAATCGGGCATGGGCGTGGTCCGAGGGCCCGGCGCCGGGGCAGCTCCCTGCGGGGCGTGAGTCACCGTGGACGGCTGCCGGCCGCGTCGCCTGCGCGTGCTCATGAGGGGATCCCGTAGCGCAGGCGAAATGCCATGTCGCAGCGCAGGCAGAAGGGCACCACATCGCGCCCGAGCAGATTCCGGAATCCGATCACATGCACTCCGCAAGCCCGGCCCGCTTCGTTGATGCGGGAGTCGGGGTAATGGAAGAGTCCACCACAGTCGGCGCAAATGAGCGCGCTGCGAGAGCCGATACGCTGTTTGCATTCGCAACAGCAGGCATCGTTCATCGCCGCCCCTGGATAAATTCGAGAACGTCTCCCCGCCGGAACAGCAGCGTGCCGCTCCCGGTTCGCCGGTGCTTCACCTGGCCGAGGTTCACCGCCTCGATGAGGACTGCTTCCGGGAGGCCAGCGACCAGGGCGGCTTCGCCCGCATCGAGCACGTCATCGAGCCCCGCAGGGACAGGATTCAGACACGTGTTGCAGGCGAACTCCAGCGCCAGGTGCTCTTCGTTGATCCACACCTGCCCGCAGTCGTCTCCGGGGAGGTCGGCACGCTGGTTCAGGTGATAGAGCAATCCGCACGTGTTGCACCAGGCTTCCATATGAATGGCAACCTCGAGCCCGCACACGCTGCATGCCTTTGACACAGCCCCATGTCCCATCGCTGAACCTGTCGCGAGCATACTGCAACCTTGACTCGGGCGGAACGACCTCACTATGATCATAGCGCTTTAGCAATTCCTGTGTGGCCGCGGCGGCGGCTGCGCCCGGCATGACCGGGCCGGAGGGTACGTGGCGCTGGCCACCTCGACGGACAATGCGGAACTTGTGGCGCGCCTCGGCGTCAAGCCACTGCCCGAAGACCTCCTCGGCCAGGCGCTCACTCACGCCTCCTACCTGAACGAGGCCGATTCGTCAGCGGTCTCCAACGAGCGGCTCGAATTCCTTGGCGACTCGGTCCTCGGCATGGTCATCGCCTCCGTCCTCTTCGAGGCGTTCCCCAACGCGGGCGAAGGTGAACTGACCCGCATGCGCGCCGATATCGTCCGCGGTACCAGCCTGGCCCGCGTCGCCGCCCGCCTGAAGCTCGGGGATTACCTGATTCTCGGACGGGGCGAAGAAGCCGCGGGAGGCCGAAACCGGGATCGCAACCTCGCCGGTGCGCTTGAGGCCCTCATCGGCGCCGTCTACCGCGCCCACGGCTACCGGGCCGCCAGGGCGTTCACTCGCAGGCTCCTGAAACCCGAACTCGAAGCTACCCGCCGGCACGGTGCCAGGGTCGATTCCAAGAGCTCGCTCCAGCACATGGTCCAGGCGCGCTGGCACGAACCACCGGAATATGTGACGGTTGAGGATGCGGCCGGCTCACCCGCCCGCCGGTTCGTGGTTGAAGTGCGAATCGCTGGTGAGACCCTCGGAAGGGGCGAGGGTCGCAGCAAGCGCGAGGCACAACAACAGGCTGCCCAGGAAGCCGTCGCCTGGCTCACCGCCCA
>CAYUVT010000231.1:0-4603 GCA_964448165.1 uncultured Anaerolineaceae bacterium
GGCACTCGTTGAGCACCACGTTGGCCGTGTGCGAAGCGCGGATGCCCATCTTCGTCCAGGTGGTGCCTTCCTCGAGGCCCGGCGTGCCGCGCGGCACGATATAGGCGCCGAGCCCACCCCAGCCCTTCGACCGATCCTCGGTGGCGAAGACCACGTGCACGTCGGCGATGTTGCCGTTGGTGATGAACTGCTTTTCGCCGTTGAGGACGAACTCGTCTCCATCGCGGGTAGCCGTCGTCTGAATATTGGCGACGTCCGAGCCGGCGTCGGGCTCCGTCAGGCACATGGCGCCGAGGTGAACCTCATTCGCATCGGAGGCGATGGCGGCGAGCCACTTCTCCCGCTGTTCGGGAGACCCCGTGGCGGAAATCGCCGCTGCGGCAAGACCGGAGCTATTGATGGCGAGCGCGATGCCCGCGCATCCCCAGGAGAGCTCCTCGGCGAGGATCGACGGGATGAGCGAGGAGCCGGAGCCCTCGAGCAGGCTCCCCTGCTTCGAAACCCCGAAGCCGATTGCCGCCGCCTTCTTGATGATGTCGTAGGGCACCTCTTCGCGTTCGTCGTAGTAGGCCGCGACCGGGCGGATCTCTTTCTTCGCGAACTCGTGCGCCACTTGCTGCACCATCTTTTCCTCGTCGGACAGTTCGAGCGAAACCATCGAAGGCGCCTCCGGCATGAATGAGTTTCGAGTCAGCTTAACACCGGGCCTCCAGCGCGGTAGCAGATGACGGCAAGCCCGGCAGCCGCGCCCGGGAATGTGAAGCAGTTCACATCGGCGGGCGGCTGCGCGGCGGCTTGCGTCACGAAATGACGATGCAGGATTTGCCGCAATGCCGAAGAGGGCTGGATCACATCGCCGTTGACCGGCTACGCTCGGATTATGACGCGTTCGCGGCTGTTGGACGCGGCTCCGGGGCATGCGGCTACGTCATGTTTCAGACGTGTTGCATCGGGCACCGGATCTTCACAAAGAATCCTGTTTTTTCCATGGACACGCCCGGAAGCGGCTGACTATTATGGCGCCGCCCCTGGTACCTACGACCGTTTCCATCTGAGGTAAAGCGACGTTATGGACGAGCGCATAGGCCACTTTTTGAATTTCCTCGCAGTGGAGAAGAACGCATCGAACAACACCATCGCCGCTTACCGGAACGACCTCTCGCAGTTCACCGCGTTCCTCGAATCAGCCGGCCCCGAGCGGGCGCTGAACGGGACGTCGCAGGAGGTCATCGTCCGTTACGTCGAGCACCTGCGCGATGAGAAGAAGTACAAGGAAGCGACCGTCGCGCGGAAGGTTGCCGCCGTGAAATCGTTCTACGGCTTCCTGGCGGCCGAAGGGATGGTCGACCACGACCCGACGGAGCAGCTGAAATCGCCGCAGGTGGGCAAGACCCTCCCGCGGGCGCTGACCGTGGCCGAAGTCGATGAACTCCTCGAACAGCCGGCGCGGCGGAACACTCCCGAGGCCCGCCGGGACAAGGCCATGCTCGAACTGCTCTACGCCACGGGCCTCCGGGTGACCGAGCTCGTCTCGCTCGACCTGAACGACATCGCCCTGGAGAGCGACCCGGTCACGGTCCGCTGCGTTGGCAAGGGCGAACGCGAGCGCATCCTGCCGCTACACCAGCGTCCCGTGGACGAACTGCGCCAGTACATCTTCCACGTGCGTCCAAAACTGGTGCGCAACCGGCGCGAAACGGCCCTGTTCGTGAATCGCCGTGGCGAGCGCCTGACGCGCCAGGGATTCTGGCTGATCCTGAAGAACTACGCCCGGGAAGCTAACCTCGACAAGACCATCACACCGCACACCCTGCGGCACACCTACGCGACCCATATGCTCAGTGGCGGGATGCCGCTTCGTCATGTTCAGGACGCCCTTGGCCACGCCAGCATCTCGACAACCCAGATCTACACGCACCTGACCGACGACCAGAAGCGCAGGGAGTACGACAAGGCCCACCCGCGGGCCTGAAACGGCTGCATTACGGAGGATGCTTCCATACAGGCGTGCCAGGCGGCACGCCTGTACTCTTGCCCCATGACACTCCCCAGACTGCTTGAGGCGCTCCTCGCCGCCGATTCCGCCAGCGCGCTCCGGGAGCTCGATGCGGAAGGGCGGCTGGCCGCCGCCATCCCCGAACTCGAAGAAGGCCGCGGCTTCAAGCAGCCCGAACTGCACTACTACGACGTCCTCGACCACAACCTGGCTGCCGTGGCCGCCATCGATGCCGCCCTGGGCGATGGCGACGACAACCGCGAGCTCCGGGACGCGATCAGGTGGATCGATCTCGACGCCTCGCTCGACCGGGACGTGGGGGGCGTGCCGCTGACAGCGCTGGTACGGCTGGGCGCACTCCTGCACGACGTGGCCAAGCCCCACACGGCCATCTTCCGGGATGGTCGTTTGCGCTTTCCGCGGCACGGCCCCCGCGGTGCGGAATTGATGCTGGAACGGTTGCCGGCCCTCGGGTTTTCCGGCGAGGCGACCGAGCTTGTGGCGCGGCTCATCCGCTACCACCTCCGGCCCGGCGAACTTATCCGGAACGGGGCCGCCACCGACCGCGCCGTCCGGCGCTTTGTGGCCGACCTGGATGGGCACGTGCTCCCGCTCATGCTGGTGAACCTGGCCGATGGGATGGCGACACGCGGGCCGGCGTACACGCGGGAGAACTACCGGCGGCACTGCGCGTTCGTGAACTACGTGGCCGCCCGCGCCTGGGCCGTCTCGGATGAAGGCGAGCCGCCGCTGGTGACCGGCGACGATCTCATCGCGGAGCTTGACCTTTCCGGTGGACGCTTGTTGGGGGCTGTCCTAACATCGGTTCGCCGGGCTCAACTCGATCGCACCATCACAACGAGGCACGAGGCACTCGCGCTGGCACGCTCGGTGATGGAAACCCTGAAGGCCGCGGAGTAGCCGGCCAGGGCCGCCGAGCAGGAGATTCCCCCTATGGCCGCAATGTGGAGCGTCATCTTCTACACCGGGCTCACGGTGGTGGCCTTCTACTTCTTCCTGCTGCGACCGGTGCTCCAGAACCAGAAGCAGCAGAAGAAGGCCGTGCAACAGCTGAAAATCGGCGACGAAGTGGTCACCACCGGCGGCCTCATTGGCGAGGTGAAGGATGTGGTGGTGCCCGTGGATGGGCCGACCGAGATCATCCTCGAGCTCGCGCCGGGTGTTCGCGTCCGGGCACTGACCGATGCCATCCAACGCCGCCTGAGCACACTGGAGCCGGCGCCTCCCAGTCCAACAACAGCCGAGGCCAACCCCGGCGAGGTTTCTCACACCAGTGCGTAGTACCACCACCGTCCTCCTCTTCCTCTTCGTCGCGGCGCTGACCACCTTCAGCGTCATCGTCGTTTGGCCAAGTTCGCCCAACCGCTACCTTCCCGGGAGCTTCTGGCCCGAGGGCAAGGGCATCAAGATCGGCGATTGGGAGCGCGAAACCATGCGCCTCGGGCTCGACCTTCGCGGCGGCTCGTACCTGGTTCTCGAAGCGAGCCCACCGGCCGACTACCAGGGCGACCTCGACCAGGCAATGGATGGGGCAAAGGACGTGGTGGAACGCCGGGTCAACGAGTTCGGCGTGAGCGAGGCGGAAATTTCGAAGACAAGCGGCAACCGGCTCACCGTGCAGGTGCCGGGCCTGCCGCTGGCCGATGCGCAGAACCTCATTGGCAAGACGGCCGCGCTCCAGTTCATGACCTACGACGACAACAGCCAGCTGGTGCCCGCGACAGGCGTGATCGATGGCCAGACCATCGCCATGACGGGCGCCCACCTGAAGAACAACACCTTCCCGGAGCGATCGGGCACGACCTATGCCGTGGTCTTCGAAACGACGAGCACGGGCGCGCGGCTGCTCGAGCAGATCACTACGCGAGCCGTCCAGTACCCATCCACCGACCCGCGGAATTTCCTCGTGGTCATGCTCGATGGCGAAGTCCTCTCGGAGGCAGCCGTCCAGGCGGTTATCACCAACCAGGGCCGGATCACCGGCCAGCGGTCGTTCACGGACGCGAGCAACCTCTCGAAGCAGCTGAACGCCGGCGCCCTGCCAATCCCGCTCAAGACCATCCAGGCGAAGGAAGTGAGCGCCACCCTCGGCGAGGATTCCGTGCTCGATTCGGTGAAGGCGGGCGAAGTCGGGCTGCTGGCCGTCATGTTGTTCATGATCCTGTTCTACCGGCTGCCCGGGCTGCTCGCCTCGGCGGCGCTGGTCGTGTACACGGCGGTAACCCTGGCCGTGTTCAAGCTCTGGCCCGTCACGCTGACCCTCTCGGGCATCGCGGCGTTCGTGCTTTCGATTGGCATCGCGGTTGACGCGAACATCCTGATCTTCGAACGCATGAAGGAAGAGTTGCGCCGTGGCCGCACCCTCGGAGCGGCAATCGATATCGGGTTCGCGCGCGCATGGTCCTCCATCCGCGATTCGAACGTTTCGACCCTGATCACGTGTCTCATTCTTTACTGGTTTGGCAGCCAGTTCGGCGCCTCGCTGGTCCAGGGCTTCGCCCTCACGCTGGCCATCGGTGTCGGGGTGAGTATGTTCTCGGCCATCACGGTCACCCGGACGTTCCTGAAGATGGTCCTGGGGACACC
>CAYUVT010000232.1:0-3383 GCA_964448165.1 uncultured Anaerolineaceae bacterium
GCCGCCGAAGTCGAGTTCCGCCCCGCCTGGCTTACCCTCGATGCCTCGGCTGGCGCGCCCGAAGTCCTCGCTCAGCAGCTTGCCGCCGCCCTCGCGGGCGACCGCGAGATCGAGCCCCCGGCCGTTGCCACCAAGTTCAGCGACCTGCAGGCCTACATCCATGCGGCCGCCCGCCGCGCTGCCGACGAATCCGGCCTACCCCTCCTCGTCATCGTCGACAACGTCGAGGAACTCGCTGATGGCCGCGAAGCTGGCGCACTGCTTGTCTGGCTCATGGAAGTCTTGCCCGAGGGCAGCGAGGTCATCCTCTCTGGCCGCGAAATGCCGTTCATCCCATCGGTCAACGCACGCATCGCGACCGGGGAAATTACCGTCCTCCAGGCCGCCGACCTCGCCTTCGATGCCGCCGAAATCGCCTCGGCAATTGCGCTGACCGAATCCGCTGCCAGCGGCTCCGACATTGCCGCTCGCACCGGTGGCTGGCCCGTCGCGGTCATGGCCTCGCTGGTCGGTGGCCCTGCCGGTGACCGGCTGAGCGCCGCTGCCTTCGATCTGTACCTGCAGACCGAAGTGTGGGGGCGGGTCCCCGAGGGCCTGCGAGACGTCCTTCGCCGTGTCGCCCTCAGCCCGTCCATCGAGCGGGCCGCCGTCGAACTGGATTTTGGGTCATCGGCATGGCGCTCACTCACCGCCTGGGCGGCAGCCCACGATTTCCTCTGCGAGCACCTCTCGCCCTCCGAGTTCCGCCTGGTCCCCCTCCTGCGCCAGTTCATTGTCGAAGAATTCCAGCGCACCGAACCCGACGAATACGACGCTGCCGTTGAGCACACCCTCCAGGTGATGGTTGCCGCGGGCGACCTGAGCGAAGCGGTTGAGTTCGCCCGCTCCGCCGCCAGCGAGCGCGTCCTCGCCGAGGTACTCGAGGCGCACAGCCCGCAGTTGATCACCCACGGAGACTTCACCCTCCTCTGGCGCGCCTTCGAATGCGTGAGCACCACCACGCTTGTTCGCCGCCCGGTCCTGCGCGCCCTCCTCGCTCGCCTTACCGCCCACCATGGCGACCCGGAAGAAGCCCTCCGGAAGTCGGCGCTGGTGCTCCGCGACCCCGCGAATGCCGGCCCCGCGCATGTCCACGCGCTCCTTGCCCGGCTGCGCGCATTGCGCCTCCTCGGACGCCTCGAGGAAGCCGCCGCGACGGCCGAGCAGCTGCGAGGCGTGGAGTGCGGCGAGGACCCGATCCTGCGGACCGAGGTGGCCTACCAGAGCGCCGAATTCGAGCTCTCGGTCACCAGGAATTTCGCCCGCGCCGAGGAGCTCCTGAACCAGGCCATCCGCATGAGCGAGCAGCAGCATGTCGAGCCCCTGGGCCTGCTTGCCCGTTCGACTCTCGGCCAGGCGCTGGCCATGCACGGCGATGCCCCTGCCGCGGTCACGGTGCTCACCCGGGCGGCCCAGGGCTGGCGCAGCCTTGGCCGCTCCTCCAACCTCGGCTGGGTGCTCAACAACCTGGGCATTTCGCACCTCCAGGCCGGGGACTTCGCCAGCGCTGCCTCCGTCCTCCAGGAGGCCGTGCAGGAAGGCATCGATTGCGGCAATCAGCGGAACGTCGCCTACGCAACCGCATCCCTCGGCGACGCCGAACTGGCCCTCGGCCACTTCCAAAAGGCACGCGAACACTACGAAGAAGCCATCCGCATCTGTGCGACCGATGCCCTCGATGAGACCCTCGCCGCCCTCTCCATCGCCGGCCTTTCGGCGGCATTTTTGGGGCTTGGTGACCTCCAGCAGGCCGATTTCTTCTCCCGACGGGCGCTCCTTGTCGCACTCGCCTCAGCAAACGACTACGAAGTAGCCCACTGCCGCCTCCAGCAGGCCGCCTGCGAATTCGCATCCGGTAACTACGTCGCTGCGATCTCCGAGGCGGCACAGGCAGCCGAGTTGTTCCAGGCCATGGATGTCCCGACGTCGCTCGCCATCGCGCACTACCGCATGGCGATGGCCCACTTCAAGGCCAACCGCCGTGCCGAAGCCCAGGAAGAGATCGTGCGCGCGGCGGGCGCCCTGAAGGAGCCATGGATGGCAAGCGCCCTCGTCCCGCTCATGCGCGAGAACCCGATGTTCGCCCAGTGGGCCGCATCCCGTGGCCCATCCGTGCGGGTCTTCCGTGATCTCCTCGAGCGGCAGTCCTTTGGTGTCCTTTCTCCCGCCGAAGAACAGCCTGCGGCCGAGTCCCGCGGTCGCCTCCCTCGCGTTGTCGCGCGCAGTCTCGGCGCCATCTCGGTCGCCGTAGGTGGCCGCGAGGTCACCGACGAGCAGTGGGCCAGCGCGCGTGCGAAGGAGATGTTCTTCCTCCTCCTCTCCCACCGCACCGGCCTGCGCAAGGAAGAGGCGGTGGAGTACCTCTACCCCGATCTGCCGCGTGAAAAGTGCAACAGCGCCTTCCACTCGAACCTCTACCGCATCCGCAAGGCCCTCTACCAGGACAGCGTGGTCAAGCGCGATGGCACCTATCTCCTCAACCCCGACGGCCAGTTCGAATGGGATGTCGAGGAGTTCGAATCGGCGATCGAGCGCGGGCGCCGCGCCCAGGCCGGCTCCAAGGAGCGCGCCCTCGCCTTCCAGGAAGCCGTGGAGAAGTACGGTGGCCCCTTCGCCGAAGTCTTCCAGTCCGAATGGGCGGCGGCCACGCGGGCACGGCTCGAACGCGACGCCCATGAATCACTCGCCATGCTCGCTGCCTACTTCGCCAGCCGCGAAGACTACGAATCGGCCGCCATGTGCATGGAGCGCGTGCTGCGGGCCAACCAGTACAACGAGGAAGCGGCCTACCAGCTCGCTCGCTACCGTAGCAAGGCTGGCCAGGTCGTCCAGGCGCTCAGCTTCATCGATGACTATGGCTCAACCTATGAATCGGAGTTCGGCGAGCAACTGCCCGAACGCTTCTGGCGCCTCCGCGCCGACATTGCCGCGGGTGTGGCAGTCTAGTTCCGCTCGCCGTGTGCATTCCAGGGTGTTCTCGCGAGAACTTCGCGAGAAAGCCCGGCTTAACCTTCCAGCGACATCTTCAAGACGTCCTGGAGGGACACGGAATGACTCGGCTTATCTCGACTCTCGTTGCTGTTGCTTCGCTCGCGGTCATCGCACTCGCCGGGGCTGCGCCGTTCCAGTCCTGGTAACTCTCGAAACGCACGGGACACGCCTGTGTGGCGGGTCCCCCGGATGATCGCCCGCCGGCCTGGCCGCGCGGGCGATTTGTGGTTTCTGGCTGCCGCCGCGGCGATCTTCCTGGGCCAGCAACTCGCCATCTCCTTCATGGCGACGGGCGGGCTGGAAGGAATCATCCGCCGCACCCTCTTCTTCACCACCACAGCCGTCCTTGTCCT
>CAYUVT010000232.1:3393-4596 GCA_964448165.1 uncultured Anaerolineaceae bacterium
CACTCCATTTTCGCCGGTTCTGGGGCGCGTGGCTCGTCGCCGCCGGCATCGTCCTCAACCTCATCCCCATGGCGGCCCATGGCGGCGCCATGCCCATCGACATCGCCATCATCGAGTCCTCGGGGGCGTTTCCCGAAGTAACCCGCGAGCACCTGGGCAGCCAGACGAACCACGGCAAGGACGTCGTTCTCGAACGTGACGACATCCACTTCTTCGCGCTCTCCGACAGGTACGTTGTCGAACTGCCAGGCTACGGCACGAACATCTACTCGCTTGGCGACTTTGTCCTGTTTGCGGGGGTCGCGCTCATCATCCTCCAGGCTCCCCTGGACATTCTGCGCGCGCAGCGCCGGGAGACGCCCCAGGCCGCCTGATCCCCATGCCCCGCGGTACCTTCCTGGAGCTGCTTCCTGCTAGGCTTCCGTTACCTCACCACGCATGGAGGCGTGCGTGCGCTTCGTCATCTACGGTGCTGGCGCCATCGGTGGCGCCATTGGCGGCCGGCTCCACCAGTCCGGTCACCAGGTCATCCTCATCGCCCGTGGCGCCCACCTGGAGGCGATGCGCCGGTCCGGGCTGCTCCTTCGTACCCCGGATGGCGACTTCCGTCTCCCGGTGCCCGCGGTCGGCCACCCTCAAGAAGTGGAATGGCAATCCGGCGACGTAGTCATTCTGACCATGAAGACCCAGGATACCGACGCGGCCCTTCGCGACCTCGAGTCGGCCGCCGGCACCTCGGTCCCCGTGATCTGCGCGCAGAACGGTGTCGAAAACGAGCGCCTGGCTGCACGCCGGTTCGAACACGTCTATGCCATGCTGGTCGCCCTTCCAGCCACGTTCCTCGTCCCTGGCGAGGTGGTCGCATCTGCCGCCCCGCTCAGCGGATGCCTCCACGCCGGTGTCTTCCCCTCCGGCACCGATGCGACTATCGAGGCCGTGTGCAGCGCCCTCGCCCGGTCGAAGTTCCATCAAGGTGGGCGCGTTCGACGTGCCCAAGGTGCCCGGCGTGTTCGGCACTCCGTTCGCCGAGATCGAGAAAGAGCTCTCGCTCGATCTCGACGGCGCCATGGGCTGCGGCATGCTCGCGGCGTTCCGCGTGACGTTCGCCGACCAGGGGCGCTTCATGTGGCTCGAAGACTCGACCGCCGTGCTCGCGCTGCTCGGCATGGATCCATCGGGTGGCGCCGGCCCGCAGGGGCAGCC
>CAYUVT010000233.1:0-4569 GCA_964448165.1 uncultured Anaerolineaceae bacterium
GTGATGCCGCGGCCATCGGCGCGCTTCTCCTGTTCGAGGATCTGCTTGCGCATGGCCTTTTTGATGACGTTGTAAAGCGCATCGGCGATATCACCGGAGGAGAACTGTTCGCCGAACTTCTCCTGGAGCTCAAGACGAACAGCCTTGTTTGCATCACTGCGTTCGGAGGCGGCGGTGGCCACAAGTTCGGGAATGCGGTCCTTCAGGTACTCGCTGATGGCCGACATGGCGTCGGCGTTTTCCTTCGCGGGGACGAAGTCTTTCTTGACTGGCGCGGCTTCGGCTGCGATCTGTTCCTGCAAGGCGATGATGGCACGGTTGGCCTCCATTGCCGCCTCGATGGCGGCGAGGACGACATCCTCGGCCACCTGCTTGGCGCCAGCCTCGACCATCACGACCGCATCCTTCGTGCCGGCGACAACGATATCGAGGTCGCCGGCCTCGGCCTGGTCAAACGTCGGGTTGATGATGAATTCACCATCGAGGCGGGTGACGCGGACAGAGCTCACCGGTCCGTTGAAGGGGATGTCGCTGATACCAAGGGCAGCGCTGGCACCGATGGTGATGAGGGTATCGGGCTGGTGCTCGCGGTCGGCGGACAAGGTGGTGGCGATGATCTGGACTTCGTTGCGGAAGCCCTTGGGGAAGAGCGGGCGAAGTGGCCGGTCGGTGAGGCGCATGGCAAGGATGCCATCGGTGCTCGCGCGGCCTTCGCGGCGGGGGAAGCCACCGGGGATCTTGCCGACGGCGTAGAGGCGCTCTTCGTAGTCGATGGTGAGGGGGAAGAAGTCGATGCCTTCGCGGGCCTCTGCCATGCAGGCGGTGACGAGGACGACGGTATCGCCGAGGCGGACGGTGACAGCGCCGTTGGCCTGGTTGGCAAGGATGCCGTGCTGAATGGTGAGGGTCTTGCCGCCGACTTCAAGTTCGTAGGTGCGTGGTTCTTTCATTCTCTCTGCTAGTTCTCTGCTTCCAGCGTTGCCCGGGTTCCCCGTTGGAACGTGGGGAATGCGGGAGTTCCTCCGTCCGCGGTCCATCGGGACGGTGGCAAAGGCGAGAAGGCGCTACCGGGGAGGTTGCTGTGGGGTGTTCGCGTGACGAACAAAGGCCTCCGCTATTTGCGGAGGCCGAGGCGGGCGATTACTTCGCGGTACCGGTTGACGTCGCGGCTGTTGAGGTAGCGGAGCTGGCGCCGCCGCTGACCAACAAGCTTGAGGAGACCACGACGGGTGTGATAATCGTGCTTGTTCGCCTTGAGGTGCGTGGTGAGGTACTTGATGCGCTCCGTGAGGATCGCCACCTGAACCTCAGGGGAGCCGGTATCCGTCGCGTGGACGGCGAAGTCCCCAATCAATTCGGTCTTGCGCTCTTTCGTCAGCAACCTTCTCTTCGTTCTTCCTTTGCCTATCGTTGAACATCTGTAAACCTAGCACAGGGCATGGGTAACAGCAATTCGGAAGGGCCGGGCGTGGCACTCATCCTGCTTTCGGGGCTGCCCGGGACAGGGAAGACGACGTTCGCGCGGGCGCTCACGGAGCGGTTGGAAGTCGTCCATGTGGAGAGTGACGCGATCCGGCGGGGGCTGGCCGCGGAGCCCACATACTCACCCCGTGAGAGCGGACTCGTGTTCGCCCGGGTGGAGGCGGAGGCGCGGCGGGCGCTGGTGGAGGGGCGGCACGTAATCATCGATGCGACCAACCTGACCAACCGCGACCGGCGGCGCTTCGTGCGATTGGCAAGCGAAACGGACGCGATGCTCGTGGCGGTGCGGCTGACGGCGCCCGAGGAAGTGGTCCGGGAGCGGCTGGCGGGACCGCGGGACGGACATTCGCAGGCGGACCTGGGAGTCTACGAGGCGATGAAGAGCCGGCCCCAGCCGTTCGCATTTCCTGCGATCGTGGTCGACACGCGGTGGGGGCTGGAACCGGCGATCGACCTGGTTGTCAGGATGATCCACCGCGGTGAATGACACGGAACCGCCGCTAGCTTCCGCCGTAGCCGGGCCAGTTCATGGCATCGGCAGTCTGGTCCAGGCAGGTCCCAACGATCAGGCGGGTCTCCGCATCTCCGCTGGCGAGACGCTCCGCGATGAGCCTGGCCATGGTTGAGCGGTCGAGCGCGGCTGGAATCTCGAGACCGCGATTCGCGAGGCACTCGGCGGTGAGCTGGCGCGCTTCAGCTGCTTCTTCCGCCGAAGGTGGGTGGGCAACGACCCAGGCAAGCTCTGCGTCGTTCAGGTGCTGCTGGCGACATGCTTCGTGGCTCGTATGAAGGTTGGCCGCGGACGGCTGCCCGGATGCAACGGGAGCGGTGAACTGAACAGTGAGGCGTCCGAACCTGGACTCGTGGACTTCGCCGGCCACGGCCAGGCCAGAGTTGAGCGCACATTGAACGTAGGCATCGAACGCCCGCCGGTAGGACTCTGTGGTGATTCCGCCCGAAGGCGTCTCAGGCGAATGCGAGAGGGCTGGAGCCGCCGAGGCGCCGAACGGGTCTGTGTTCCTGCCGAGGAAAAATCCCATGGCCAGGACGCCAACGGCACACGCCAATGCGAGAGCGTAGCGTAGTTTCATGACACCACCTCGTCTCCGGTTCAATAATCACTCGTTCCTACGTATCCGTAGTACCAGTCACGATAGACATTGTGGGTGGAAAACACGGCGGACATCGGCGCCTGTATCCAATAACGGCCCGATGAGTCCCATCCTCCGTATGGCCAGGTGTATGGCGTCCCATTGTATACGTACGTTGATGTCAGGTAGTACGAATAACACCATCCCTGCATGTCGAGGGTATAGGCCATCGAGTCCTTGTCACTATATCCCCATTGCTCAGTGAACGGGGCGCAGCTCATACCTGTGTACAAATCTGCGCACACTCGTGACCTGCCCAAGGCCAAACCCGGCCACACCAAGAAGGAGGAGCGTTGCGATGAACCGCTTCATATTCACCTCCGCCTGCGGCCGATCTATTCTTCAAACAATTGCTCGATATCGCGTCACAGGAGTGCCGCAGGATAGCAGGGGGTAAATGTCCGGTAAAGGCAGTTGGCTCGAACTTTGGGTGGCCAAGCGGCAGGATCAGGCATCGTGAACACCCTCCGACCGTTCCTGCTGTTGCGCGCCCGCCCGAAGGCGGAGAGCCGGGAGCGCTTCGCCGCCTGGTTCAGGCAGGTGCACTTGCGCGATGTAGAGCGCATCCCGGGGATTGCGACCATCCGGAGCGGGAGCACGCGCGGAGGCACGCAGCTTGGACTCTATTCGTTCGAAAGCGCGGACGTGGTGCAGGCAAGCCTGGCGAGTCCCGAGGCGGCCTATGCGCGGGGGACGTGGGAGCAGTGGGCGAGCGAGCTCGAGGAGCTGCTCATCGAGATGTGGGCGCCGGCCTTCTCACTTCCACTCTACGAATCCATCAACTAATCAAGGGCTAAGGGCGGCGAGGAGGCGGGGGAGGTCGCCCGCGAGGAGGGCGGGAACATCGAGGCGGAGGCCGGGGAACTGGACGCTTTCGATGATCCCGGAGGCATCGGGCTCCCTGCGGACGTACTCGCCGCCCCGCAGTTCGAACCAGTCGAGCTCGCCATCCAGGAGGCGGAGGACGACGTACTCGCGGACGCCGGCCCGGCGGTAGACGTTCTTCTTGGAGTGCAGATCCCGGGAGACGGAGCTGGCGGCGACTTCGACGACGAGTTCGGGCGGGCCCTCGAGGTAGCCATCCGGGGTGGTGGTGCTTGTACCGCCGGCGATGCGCCGCAGGCAGATGTCAGGCTGTACTTCGTTCCTGCTGCCAAGGCGGACTGTCGCGTTGTGACCCAATTGAAGCTCTGCGGCGTGGCGCGCCCGGTAGGTCCCGAGCCAGGCCCCGATGGTGGATTCCGCCGCTGCGTGGTCGAATGACACAGGTGAACTCAAGTAGACCACCCCCTCGATGAGCTCCGCTTTCTTCTCGTCGGGCATGGCCTCGTACCGCCGTTCGAACTCCGGGACGGTCAGGCGGTCGCCGTTCTCGAGGCGGGGGATGAAGCCGGCGGTGGACTCGCGCAGTGCGCTCATGGGGCCATTGTACTCCGCCGTGGGAACGCCCCTGGCCGGGCTACTGGAGCTTGATCTGGATGGACTTGGTCTCCATGTACTCTTCGAGTCCGGCGTTGCCAAGCTCGCGGCCCAGGCCGCTCTGCTTGTAGCCGCCGTAGGGCATGTTGTAGAGGCCGGTGCCGTGGTAGGCGTTCACCCAGACCGTCCCGGCGCGGAGGCCCTTCGCCACCTTGAGGGCGACGTTGATGTCCTTCGTCCATACGGCTGCGGCGAGGCCATACATGGTGTCGTTGGCGGTGCGGATCACGTCCTCAACATCATCGAAGGAGAGGACGGAGAGGACCGGCCCGAAGATCTCCTCGCGGGCGATGGTGGCCGTGTTGGTGACCTCATCGAAGATGGTGGGCTGGACGAAAAGGCCCTTGGCCAGGTCGCCCTCGGTAGCGCGGGAGCCGCCGGTGACGAGCTTCGCCTCGGCCTTGCCTTTCTCCAGGTAGCCTTCGATCTTCGCCAGCTGGCTTTCGTTGATGACCGG
>CAYUVT010000234.1:0-4532 GCA_964448165.1 uncultured Anaerolineaceae bacterium
CGAGGACACCTGGTCCGCGCTCTACACCGAGCCGGGCTCCGGCTCCGACCTCGCCAGCCTCCAGACCCGCGCCGTCCGCGACGGCGACGATTTCGTCATCAACGGGCAGAAGATCTGGACGTCGGGCGCCCACAACGCCGACTGGATGTTCATGCTTGCCCGGACCGACCCGGATGCGCCGAAACACCGCGGCATCACGTACTTCCTGTTGGACATGAAGAGCCCTGGTGTCACCGTCCGGCCGCTCATCAACATGGCGAACGGGCACCAGTTCAACGAGGTGTTCTTCGAAGACGTGCGTGTGCCGGCGCGCAATGTGCTCGGCGAGGTGAACCGCGGCTGGTACATCGGTACGACCACGCTCGACTTCGAGCGCTCGTCCATCGGTAATGCGGTAGGCCAGCGCCAGACGCTCGAGTACTACATGAAGTTCTGGAAGGAGAACCGCGGCCAGGCAGTCACGGGGAGTGCCAGCGCCAAGGTGAAGGACGAGTTCGCCGACCGCTGGATCGAGGCGGCGACCGCGAAGATGCTCAGCTACCGTGTCATCACGATCCAGGCCGAGGGCCGCGTGCCGAACCACGAGGCCTCGATTGCGAAGCTTTTCAACACCGAACTCAGCCAGCGCATCGCGCGCACGGCGATGAAGCTCATCGGGACGAATGCCTTGCTCATGGGCTCTGAGGCGCCGATGAAGGGCCGGGCGCCATCGAGCTACCTGCAGACCGTATCGAGCACCATCGCCGGTGGCACGAGCGAGGTCCAGCGCAACATCGTCGCGACGCGCGGCCTGGGATTGCCCCGGGCCTGAGCCGGAATCTCGAACACCAGGAAGGCCCGGGGCAATCCCAGGCCTTCTTCGTTGTGTGGGCGCGATCAGTTCCCGATGGGCGGGATGAACTGCTTGAAGGTTGCCGGCATCATCTGGGCGAGCTCATCGGTTGTCCACATCCTGTTGCCCTGGAGGACAACCTGCGGGGCGATGTTGTTGTAGAGGGTGATGCTGTAGCCGCGGATGCCAAAGCAACGGCCACTGATCCATCCGCCCTCGTCGCTGGCCAGGTAGACAAGCGGAGGCGCGATGTTGGCGGGGTCGCGCTCGGTGCCCTTCGCCTCGTCGGCATGGACGCGTTGAGCGCCGCCAGCCGCGCGGGCATCCGGGACGGTATCGGTCATGCGTGTCGCTGCTCCCGGCCCGATGGAGTTTGCCGTCACGCCATAGCGCCCAAGTGCACGCGCGCAACTCAGAGTGAAGCCCCAGATGCCCATCTTCGCCGCGGCGTAGTTGGGCTGGCCCGGGGCGCCGAAGAGCCCCGACCCGGAGGTGAAGTTGATGAGGCGGCCGCCGTTGCGCGCCTGGCGCCAGTGGATGGAGGCAAAGCGGGTCGTCGCGAAGGTGCCCTTCATGTGCACGCGAACGACAGCATCCCACTCCTCCTCGGTCATGTTGAACACCATGCGGTCGCGGAGGATGCCGGCAACGTTGACGAGGATGTCGAGTTGGCCCCATTCGTTGAGAGCGGTGCGCACCAGGTCCTCGGCCTGGTCCATGTCGGCGACGTCAGCGTAATTGGCGATGGCCTCGCCGCCCGCCGCCTTGATGTCGGCCACAGTCTGCGCGGCCGGGGTGTTGTCCTGGCCCTCGCCGGCCACGGAGACGCCAAGGTCGTTTACGACGACGCGAGCTCCCTCCTTTGCGAAGAGCAGTGCGACTTCACGGCCGATGCCGCGTCCAGCGCCGGTGATGATGGCGGTCTTGCCTTCGAGCTTTCCTGCCAAAGCGAAACCTTCCTCGGGGAGTGATGGGCGGAAAGCTTACGCGCACGTGAAGGATCATGGAACTCCAGCCGGCTACTGAAGCAGGAGGACCGTGGCAACGAACACTCCGTACGCAATCACCGTGAGGCGGAGCCATCTACGGCCCAGCCTGCGGGCAATGCCTACGCCGTAGTAGCCGCCTGCGAGCGCTCCGGCTGCCATGATGACAGCCGGAAGCCATTCGACTGGCCCGAATGCGGCGAAATAGAGCACGGCCACGAGATTGATGAGCGCGGAGAGCAGGCCTTTCAGCGCGTTCGAGTGCTGGATGTCGTCGGGGAGCAGAATGCTGAGAATCGCCAGGGTCATGATGCCCAGGCCAGCGCCGAAGTACGCACCGTACATGGCAAGCAGCACGATGCCGAGGTGCAGCGTCAGGGGAATGTGGTCGTTCGCGCGCGAGGCGAGACGATGGGTCGCGGCAAAGCGCCCGAGCGGATCCTGGAAGGCCATAAGCGCGCAGGCGAAGAGGATGAGGAACGGCACGATGGCATCGAACGCGGACTCTGGCGTGGCGAGCAGGATGGCAGACCCGAGGAGGGCGCCCGCGACGCTCGGGAAGACAAGGGCGACGATGCGCCGGCGCTGCCGTTTCAGCTCGCCCCGATAGCCGATCGACCCGCCAACATAGCCCGGCCAGAGCGCCACGGAGTTGGTGACGTTTGCCGTCTTCGAGGGGTAACCGGCGGCGATGAGAGCGGGAAAGCTGATAAGCGAGCCCCCGCCGGCCACGGAATTGATGGCGCCGGCCGCGAACGCCGCCGCTGCCAGGCCGAGAGCTTCGAGGAGATCCATCCAGCCAGTGAAGGTGGCCCAGCCAGAACCTACGCGCCAGCCCCGCTAGCATGGGCGTGTGGAGAAGCCGCGAATCACGTTCGACCTGGATGGCGTCCTGTGCCGGCCGCCCCTTGGCATCAACCCGGGGAATGGCAGGCACAAGCGGCGCGACACTCCGGGAAAGAAGGGCGTGCTCTGGATGACGGAAGGCTGGCGTTATCACGGCCGCAGGCCCATGCCCGGCGCGGTAGAGGGTTTCCGGCTCCTCGGTGAGCAATTCGATTGCGTGGTGGTGACGGCGCGCGGCTATCCTGCCGAGCGGCTGACGCGCGCCTGGTTCGAGCGCCATTTCGGGTCCGTGCCCGAGCTGCACATGCGGCCTTCGTGGAAAGAGACGTCGGCCCAATTCAAGGCACGCAAGATGGCCGAACTGCGCCCGGTGGCGCACTTCGAGGATGACCCGTTCACTGCGCAGTGGGTGGCCGAGATCGTGCCGCAGGTCTTCCTCGTCGATTGGAAGCGCAACCGCTGGCTGGTGGCGGAGCGGATCCGGCGGGTGGCCACCATCGCCGAGGCCCTGCCGCACCTGGAGGGCGCGGCGAACAAGACCTTGCCAGCTGCGGAGACTGGCGATGAGATGTAGTGCCCCGAATGTGGGATGCCGCACCCCCATTTCCGCGGGCGGGCGCGCGGTTCCTAGCGCAGCTCCCCGATGAGCGCCCTCCGCAGCAGCAGGAGACCGGTGGTTACCGCCCGGCGCTTCACGGCCTGGCGTCCCTGGTTCATGGTCATGCTCATCACGTGGGTGCCGCCGTCCGGCGTGGCGACCGCCACGTGTACGGTGCCGGGCGGGATACCGTCCTGTGGATCGGGTCCAGCAACGCCGGTGATGCCCACGCCGTAATCGGCGCCGGCCTTGTGCCGGGCTGCCTCGGCCATCGCCCTGGCCGTCTCCTGCGAAACCGCGCCGTGCATGATGATGGTCTCTGCCGGCACGCCCAGGTCGATCTTCTGCTGTGTCTGGTAGGTGACAAAGCCCGCGGTGAAGTAATCCGAAGCGCCCGGTACATCCGTGAGCGTGCTCGACATGAGTCCACCCGTGCACGATTCCATCACCGCGAGGGTGGTCTTTCGCTCGTGCATCTGGGCGGCAATGTAGCCTTCGAGCGTGTCTTCATCGCGGCCCCAGATCGCATTGCCAAAGATGCGCTCCAACTCGTGTTCTACGGGGCGGATGCGCTCCCAGGCCTCTTCGCGCGTGCGGGCCTTGGCTCCAATGCGGAGGTGGACACCATCCGCGCGGGCGTAGGTGCCAATGCCGATGCCGGGCGTGCCGTACAGGGGCTTTGCCATCTCGTCCACGGTCCCCTCGCCCAGCCCGAGTGTCTTGATGGTCCGGGTGACCAGGACCTCGCCGGTCGAACGGCGCTCCAGCTCGGGCTGGACTTCCTTCTGCCACATGCGCTCCATCTCGGGTGGCACGCCTGGCATGCAGATGATGATCCGGCCATCGCGCTCGACCCACCAGCCAGGAGCCGTGCCTCGCGGATTGTCGATCGGCCGCGCGCTCGGGATGAGCCATGCCTGCTTGAGGTTCGATTCGGGCATCGGGTAGCCCCGGCCGGAGAACCACGCCCGGACGCGCTGCTCGAGCGCGGGGTCGACGTACACCTCTTCCCCGAGCACTTTGGCGATGCCCTCGCGGGTCATGTCGTCCTCGGTCGGCCCGAGCCCTCCGGTGCACACGATCAGATCCGAGCGGTTCCAGGCGCGCTCGAACGTCTCGACGATGCGGCCCATGTTGTCGCCGACGACGGACTTGTAGTACAGGTCGATGCCCAGTTCGGGAAGGCGCTGGGCGATGTAGGCGCTGTTGGTGTCGATGATCTCGCCGAGCAAGATCTCGGTGCCGATGGCGATGATTTCTGCTTTCACGA
>CAYUVT010000235.1:0-3058 GCA_964448165.1 uncultured Anaerolineaceae bacterium
CGGTGGGCCCGGCGATGATCCAGGTAAGGTCGCAGACCCGGATGCCGGCGAGGGGCAGGTCGCTCATGGGGCGGGATTATAGGGGCAAGTTCGAGGGGATGAGGTTTGGGCCGATGGGTGCAGCGGGCGCGGGAAAAGCGGAGCGATTGGGGTTCGCGTAGGATCGGGGCACATCAAGCTCAGGAGTGCCCCGAATGGCTGAGCCGGTAGTGGTTGAGAACGATTTTTTCGAGGTGATCGGGACCCAGCGCGCGATGCGCCGCCTGAAGCCCGACCCCGTGCCGGAGGAGTACATCAAGAAGATCATCTGGGCGGCGACGCGGGCGCCGAGCGGCGGCAACCGCCAGGGCTGGAGGTGGCTGGTCATCACGGACCCGGAGAACAAGAAGAAAATCCAGGAGTGGTACAACGAAGGCTGGTCGCGAATGATCGAGAGCGGGTACGGCGCCGGGGCGAACCTGCCGGAGCCTGAGCGGCTCAGCAACGAGCGCGTGATGAAGAGCGCGACCTACCTGGCGGAACACCTGCACGAGGTCCCTGTGCTCATCCTTGCCTGCTCGCTCACGGGAAACGGCGACATCACATCGGGTTCGAGCATCTACCCTGCCGTGCAGAACCTGATGCTTGCTGCGCGCGCGCTTGGCCTGGGGACGGCGCTGACCACGGTCCACCGGGGGCGCCAGAAGGAGATCCGCGAACTGTTCGGGATCCCCGAGAGTGTCGAGACAGCCGCGCTCATCCCGGTGGGATGGCCGAAGGGCAAGTTCGGCAGCGGGTTCCGCAAGCCCGTAGAGGACGTCACCTACTGGGAGAAGTGGGGCGCGAAGCGCCAATAAGACAGGGAGGACCAGAGATGCGTGAGAAGAAGCTGGCTATCTCGATTACCTACTGCGTGCCTTGAAACTACACCGCACGCGCCGCGTGGACGGCGCAGGAGTTGCTTTCGACGTACGCGGACTTCACGGAGAGCCTGAAGCTGATCCCGGGGAGTGGCGGTCAGTTCGAGGTAGTGGTCAATGGCGACCTGGTCTTTTCAAAGAAGGCGGAGGGCCGCTACCCGGAGATTAAGGAGTTGAAAGAAGCCATCAACCGTTACCTCGACTAGGGGGACCGCGCCGGGGCCATGGCCGGGCGCCGGCCGGCGTTTGCGTCCACCGGCACACGAGTAGAATGCGCCCATCCCGGGAGGTGACCGATGGCTTTCCTCAACCGCGACGGCGTGCGGATTTTCTACGACGTGCAGGGGAGCGGCCCCGCCGTGCTCCTCAGCCACGGGTACAGCGCCACTTCGCAGATGTGGACCCGGCAGGTGGAAGCGCTGAAAGACCGCTACCGCGTGATCACGTGGGACATGCGGGGGCACGGACAATCCGACAGCCCCGACGACCAGGCCCAGTACTCGGAGGAGGCGACATGCGCCGACATGGCCGCGATCCTGCGCGAGCTGGGGATCGAAAAGGCGGTCATTGGCGGTCTCTCGCTCGGGGGGTACATGTCGCTGGCGTTCAACGTGCGCTACCCGGAGATGGTGAAGGCGCTGATGCTGTTCGACACCGGCCCGGGCTACAAGAACCCGGTCGGGCGCGAGGGATGGAACAAGACCGCGGAAGCACGGGCGGTTGCCTTCGAGACGAAGGGGCTTGAATCGCTCGGGAGGGGGGCGGAGGTGCGCATCGCCCAGCACCGCTCGGCTGCGGGACTGGCGAAGGCGGCGCGGGGCATGCTCGCGCAGTTCGATTCGCGGATCATCGAGTCACTCGAACACATTACCGTGCCCACCCTGGTGCTGGTGGGGGCGAACGACGAGCCGTTCCTCGGAGCGACGGATTACATGGTGGCAAAGATCCCGGGGAGCAGGCGAGTCGTGATCGCCGATGCCGGGCATGCCGCGAACATCGACCAGCCCGAGGCATTCAACGCGGCCGTGGAGGAGTTTCTCGGAGATCTGCCGCGCCCCTGAGCAGCGTGCGGCGGCGCCACGGCAGGGCGAGCCGTGGTATGCTGTGCGGCACATCGACCCTTGTGAGGGTTTTCACTTGGCCTATTCGATCGTCGAAACGTGCATCGGATGCACCGCCTGCACGAAGCGCTGTCCGACCAACGCCATCACTGGCGAGCGCAACGCGCTCCACGTCATCGACCCGACGCTCTGCATCGACTGCGGGGCCTGCGGCATCGTCTGCCCGCCCGAGGCAATCCTGGACACGTTCGGGAATGTCTGCCGGGCCGTGAAGAAGCACGAGTGGCCGAAGGCCGTCGTCATCGAGGAGAAGTGCATCGGCTCCGGCTGCGAGTTGTGCATCAACATCTGCCCGTTCGACGCGCTCAGCCTGCAGCACTCCGACCGCATCGATGACTTCTTCGGCGTGAGCACGGTGGACGAGAAGAAGTGCACAGGCTGCCGCCTCTGCGAGGATGTCTGCGGATGGGACGCCATCCACATCTTCCCGCTGAAGCACGAGGTGCTGAAGGACTGGAGCGAACTCACGCCGGAAGAGCAGAAGATCGTGACTGCCGCACGCGAGGCGCTGCGAGTCACCTAGACACGGCCGGCACGACCGATCCAGGGCGCCCGAGTGGCGCCCTTTTTCGTTCGATCATGCCTCGAGGGCATTCACCCTGGCCGCCAGGTCAAGGTCTCTTGTTGTCACGCCGCCTGCTTCGTGGGTGGTGAGGATGACATCTACGCGGTTGTACACCCAGTGGATCTCCGGGTGGTGGTTTGCGACCTCGGCGGTTGCTGCAACCCGGACGACGAACCCGAGCGCTGCGATATGGTCGGCGAAGACGAAGCGCCGGAAGATGCGCTTCTCATCCTCGAAGGTCCAGCCGTCGAGCGATGCGAGGGCATGGCTGACTTCCGCGTAGGAGAGGGGGGTTGGCATGGTCACAGCTCCGCGTAACGGGTTCTTGCCGGTTCGTAGTGGCCCACCGGCATAGTATGGGGAGAGATATGACGTGGGAACCGTCGGGGGAGAGACGCGTCTCGCGCCGCTGGGTGCTCAGGGCCACCGGCCTGGCGGCAGGGGCGGCGGGGCTCGCGGCACTCGGATGCAGC
>CAYUVT010000235.1:3158-4470 GCA_964448165.1 uncultured Anaerolineaceae bacterium
TCGATCGAGCGGCAGCTCAGCGGCGACACGACATTCGTCCGCGCTCCTCAGTGGTCGGCAATCGACACGATGGAAGTCAGCGACCCGCGCACCATCACGTTCAAGCTGAAGGCGCCCCGGGCAACCATGCAACACCGGTTTGCCGACGTGAATTCGTTCATCGTGGCGCCGGAGCTCAGCGAGGGGAGCGGCGATATCGGGCTTCAGCGCCAGGTGGGCAGCGGGCCATTCCAGTGGGTCGAATGGTCGGATGAGAAGTTTGCGAGTGTACGCCGGAACCCCGCGTGGTTCGGCGGCGATGCACGGCCGTACCTCGACGGCATGTCGCTCATCCAACCGGCCACGACCGTGGAGGTGGAAGCCGGGCTCCGGACGAAGGACATCGACGTGGCCTTCGTGAACCGCGCCCTTGCCGACCGCCTGAAGCGATCCCTGCCCGAACTGGTGGAGCAGACGGTCGGGCACTCGTTGTTCTTTGGCGTGCGTTACTCACTCGTGAACGCGCCGTACAACGACTTGCGTTTCCGCTCGGCGCTCACAATCGCGCTGGATCGGCGCGGGATGATCGACCGGTTCTTCGGTGGCTCCGGGGGCGTGAACCCGTGGATCAGCTGGCCGGTTTCGCGCTGGACCCTGCCAGAAAGCGAGCTCACCTCGATCCCGGGGTACCGCCCGGGGGCCGGCGGAAGGGCCGAGGACCTGCGCGAGGCGAAGGCCCTGCTGGAAGCGTTCCTCGGAGAGAAGAAGCTGCCGGAAGACGGGCTCCCGCTCCTGGTGCTCGATACCGCGGAAGCAGCGATCGGGATGGGCCGCGTGATAGCGGAACAACTGGCGCTCGGCCTGGGGATCACCGTCAAGGTGTTCCCGGTCGACCTGGCGAGGCTGTCGAGCATGCTCCTTGCGGCCGAGGCGCCATTTGCCGCGGGCCCGGATACCGGGTGGATCGACCTGGATGACTGGGTGTACCCGTACTTCCACAGCTCCGGGACGAAGAACAGCTTCCCGCTCGTCGATAAAGACCTGGATGCGCTCATCGATGCCCAGCGCGCGGAGTTCGATGCGGCGAAGCGCCAGCAGACCGGCTACGAGATCCAGCGGAAGCTGTTAGCGCTCAACGCCGGTGTCAACCTGGTGAGCGAGCGGGTGGTGACATTGAGCTGGCCGTATGTGAAGGGCTTCCCGCTCGATACGGCAGATGGCTACCAGGATCGGCTGGCCGATTGCTGGATCGACCGTACAGACCCGACGTTCCGTGGCGCCGCTAGCAGGGTGCTGAAGAAGCCACGGGGTACGTCGGGTGGGGCGAGACATG
>CAYUVT010000236.1:0-4422 GCA_964448165.1 uncultured Anaerolineaceae bacterium
TCCAGCATGGGCACGTTCATCGCTTCGCAGACGAGCATGTCGGCGCCCTGCGAGGCGTGGAGGAGCGACTCGCAGAAGATGGTGTCGCCCGACATGACGACCGAGCGGCCGTCGAAGCGCAGGCGGTAGCCGAAAGCGGGGACCACCGGGAAGTGGTTCACCTCGAAGCTTTCGACGCTCATGCCGCCGATGTCGAGGAACTTCTCCGCGCGCGGGGTCACCGGCACCTCGGTCACCTCGACCTTGATGCCATCGGGATGGAGTTTGCCCTCGTGATGCGCGAGCCGGAAGCCGATATCCCGCCGAAGCGCCAGCAGGAAGCCATCGACCATCTCCCGGGTGCCTTCGGGCCCGAACACGCGGAGGGGCTTCGAGGCCCCGGCCGTCCAGCGCAGGAAGAGGAAATCGGGGAAATCGGTGATGTGGTCGGAGTGCATGTGGGTGAAGACCGCGGTGTCGATCTGCGCGGGCATCACGCCGCTGACCAGGATCTTGCGCGCGGCGCCCCACCCGCAATCGACCAGGACGTGCGTATCGCCGGCCACCACCACATGGCCGGCGCCACAGCGATCGGCACTCGGAAGCGGGCTCCCGGTACCAAGGAAGACGACATCGAAACGTTCTGCCACGGCCTCCTCCATGCCGGCATCCGGCGTTTTGTGACACTAGCAGTGACAGAACCTGTTGGCAAGACCGGGGCTGCCAGGAGCATCCTTCGCTACTTGCCGTGTGGGGGAACCTGTCACCGGGCGCATCCGCCATGCGGGTGACCGAAAGTCCACTCTCCTGTCCGATGCCGGGGCCGCGGGCGGGACGGCACGATTGTTGCAGCGACGCGCGGAAGGCCAACCTCCCGCGCACCTGAGGAAATGGAGCACCTGAAATGGCTACTCTCGCAGCAACCCGCGGCGCCGCTGGCACCGCCGAAATCACCGACCGTCCCGCCAGCCGCGCCTGGGCGTGGCTCGGCATCGCCGCCTTCGCCGTCGGCGTGTTCGTCACCTGGTCAGTCCAGTTCGCCTACAGCATGGACGACCTCGATGCCGGCGGCACGCGGCTTGTCGGTGCCATCGACACCACTCGCAACGAGGTCCTCTACCGGGTCACTTCGGGTCTCGGTTACCTGACGGTGGCCGCGCTCATCGGCTTTGGCGTGGGGTTCCGCCGCTTCCTGAACGAACGGGCCAGCGGCAAGAGCGACATCCCGAACATCGTTTTCGGGGCCATCCTCGTCACCGCCGCCGGCCTGGCCATCGCGATGTCGTTCCGGGCGCAGGTGTTCGATGGCATGTCTGCCTACCAGGACAGCACGGCCAGCCACATCACCATCAACCGGCTCCAGCAGGACGGCGTGCTCACGGCCTGGGCGGCGATGCTTGCGGCGACCGCCGCCACCGCGGTTGGAGGCATCCGCGGCACCCTCTTCCCGCGCGGCATCGGCTGGTTCAGCGCCGTGATGACGGCGATCATCACCTTTCTCTGCCTGGTTGGCGGAGCCTTCCCCGCAAACGTCCCCGCGCTCCTGTGGCTGCTGGTCATTTCCGTCTGGGCCGTGCGGACCAGCGGCCCGGCAGCGGCCTGAGTCGAAGCGGGCCGCGCTCCCTTCATCCCGGCCCGCCACGTTGCCTGTTGCAGCCCGTATCTCACCGGCGCATACTCCGCCGCGCGATGCTTCGCACACGGAGTTCGTCATGATCACCGAACGTCTGTCATTCCGGGCGGGCTACGGCAAGGGCGACACGCTGGTCGCACTCTTCAGAGAGCAGGCAACCGGCCTCTTCAGCAATCCGCTCGTCCTGGGGGCCCGCCTCTACACCGACCTCACCGGGCCGATGTTCAGCGTCATTGTCGAAAGTGACTTTGCCGACCTCGATGCCTATGCCGCTTTCATGAAGCAGGACATGGCCGAATACGGCACGCAGGACTTCCAGGAGTGGTTCGGACGCATGATGGCGGTCACCGAATCTGGCGAACGCCAGCTGCTGAACAGCGAGACGTTCCGGTAACCGGTCACGGCGTCAGCTCCGAAACTTTCGCGAACGCCAGTCCCCGCTCGCGCAACCCTGCCACGATCGCCGGCAGGGCCTCGAACGTGTTGTAGCCGCCCAGGTGCATCAACACGATCGAGCCGCCCTGCGCGTTCGCGACCACCTTCGCGGCAATCTCTGCCGCCGTCGGCCCGCCCTCCGCTTCGGGGCGCCAGTCGATCGTGTCGACATCCCACATGACGGTGTAGGCGTAGCCCGCCGCCCCCACCCCGGCGAGCACGTCCGCGCTGACTCCGCCGAACGGCGGGCGGAAGAGCGGGCGCATCGGCACGCTGGTGTACTTCGCCACGGCCGCCTCGGTGCGGGCCAGCTCGTCGCGCATCGCCTCCGCCGTCAGCGTGCGGAAGTCGGGGTGCGAGTAGCTGTGGTTGCCGAGCTCGAACAGCCCCCGGTTCGCATCGATGATGGCGAGCACCTGCCGGCCGGCATCGGTGTTGGGGTTCTCCGCCATCGCGCCCGTCATGAAGATGGTCGCCGGCACCCGGTTCGCCACCAGCCAGTTCATGATGTCGAGTGCCGGGTCGACCCGGCCGCCCATGTCGAACGTGAGCGCCACCGCACCGGACGCACGGTCACCATGGTCCACGCGGACACTGGGGCCACCGGCGGGAGTCGCTGTCGGCCGGGGCGCCGGGGTGGCGGAGGGCGTTGGCGTCACGGGGACGGTTGGCGACGGCGCCGCGGTTGGTGACGCCGTGGCGGGAGTAGTCGCCGTCGCACTCGGCCCGGGGGCCGGCGTGGGCTCGGGCCCGCCGCCGCTGCAGCCCGCGAACACGATGACGACGGCTGCAGCCAGGCCTGCGAACGCGGCATGGACCGGTGGTGGCCAACGCATGGAGACAGCATCCACCCTGGCGACGCCCGCCGCGACGGCTGGAGGTCCCCCGGTAAACGCCCCGTAAGGTGGGGCCCGGGGCTACAGCCCGGCCACCTCGGCATACCGCTTGAGCGCCGGGATCACCGCGTCCGCGCCCTGCGGCCGGAGGCCGAAGAGCACGCGCTCAACGCCCATGGCGGCGAAGTTCTCGATGGCTTCCTTCGAGGGCGGGACGCCGAAAACGGAGACCGGGATCGGGCCGCGGCCCGCGGCCTTCGCCATCTGCTGGAGCTCCTGGATCTTTGCCCCGAGGATCGCACCCGTGCGCCCCGCGATAGGCATCCAGCCGTCGCCGTACTCGATGACGCGCTCGAGGGTGCGCGGCCCGGCGCCGCCGACCAGGATGGGCGGATGCGGCTTTTGGGCCGGCTTGGGCCAGCTCCAGACGGGGTCGAAGTTCACGAACTGGCCGTGAAACTCGGCCTCATCCTTCGTCCAGATCTCCTTCATGGCGAGGATGCGCTCGCGCAGGATCTTCCAGCGGAGGGTCGGCTTCGTGCCGTGGTTCTCCATCTCGTCCTCGTTCCAGCCGCCGCCGATGCCGAAGAGGAACCGGCCCCCGGAGAGGAAATCGACCGAGGCGACCTCCTTCGCGAGCGTGATCGGGTCGCGCTGCATGACGAGACAGATGCCGGTGCCGAACTTGAGCGTCTTCGTGACGGCCGCGACCGCGCCACAGGCCACGAAGGGGTCGAGCGTGTGGCTGTATTCCATCGGGAGTTCGCCGCCGCCGGGCCACGGGGTGCGGCGGCTGGTCGGGATGTGCGTATGTTCGGGGAAGAACAGCGATTCGAAGCCGAGGTCTTCGCACGCCCTGCCCAGCTCGGTGACGGGAATGGCATAGTCGGTGGGGAACATCTGGACGCCGAACTGCATGGGACACTCCTGGGGGCCGGGTGAAGCCGGATCTTAGCCGGTTCGCGGCCCAATCGCGCATCGGTGGGGACCACAAATCCGCGCGGCGGGGGCCCGTTGGCCCATGACGCCGGCTCGCCGCGCCGCTACAGTGCCCCCCATGCGCGAGCCCCGCAAGGACGCCAGCCTGTGATTGAGCTCGAACACGTAACCCGCGCCTACGGCGAGGGGCCGGCCCAGGTGAGAGCCCTCGATGACATCTCGCTGACCATCAGGGAGGGTGAGTTCGTGGTCGTCCTGGGGCCATCGGGCAGCGGCAAGACCACCCTTCTCAATATCATCGGTGCGCTCGATACGCCCACCAGCGGCACGGTGCGCGTCGCCGGCCGGGATATCACGACCGCGCGCCGGGGCGAGCTCTTCGCCATCCGCCGCCGCACTGTCAGCTTCATCTTCCAGGGCTTCAATCTCTTTCCGGGCCTCACCGCCCGCGAAAACGTGCAGTTCGCCATCGATGCCTGCGGCCGCAAGGGCGGCCCCTCGGCCGACCAGGTGCTCGAGAGCGTCGGGCTCGAAGGCCGGGCCCGCCAGTGTCCCCACCAGCTCTCGGGCGGCGAACAGCAGCGGGTGGCCATTGCCCGG
>CAYUVT010000237.1:0-4375 GCA_964448165.1 uncultured Anaerolineaceae bacterium
CACCAGGACCGGCTCATCTTCCCGACCGGCTTCAACTACTCGTGGCTGTGCCATGGTCGACCTCCATCCACAATCCTACACCCGCCCCCGGGCGCCTAACCCTTGCCTTGCAGAAGGCTCAGGAACTCCGCCCGGGTCACGTGCGAGGCTCTGAAGTCCCCTCGCATCGCGCTTGTAATCATCCGCGCGCCCGGCTTGCGCACGCCCCGCATCGTCATGCACAGGTGCTCCGCCTCGATCACTACGCCCACCCCGTCCGGCTTCAGCACTTCCATGATCGCCTCCGCGATCTGGCTCGTGAGCTGCTCCTGGATCTGTGGCCGCCGGGCGTACCCCTCCACCACCCGCGCCAGCTTGCTGATACCCACCACCCGGCCATCCGGGATGTACCCCACGTGCGCCTCGCCATGGAATGGCAGGAAGTGGTGCTCGCACATGCTGTAGAACGGGATGTTCCGCAGGATCACCATCTCGTCGTGCGCCACCTCGAAGCCCACCCGCAGGTGCTCCCGCGGGTCGCTCCCCAGGCCGTCGAAAATCTCCAGGTACATGTCCGCGATCCGCCGCGGGGTCTCGAGCAGACCTTCCCGCGTCGGGTCATCGCCAATCGCGCTCAGCATCTCGATTACCGCCGCCTTGATGCGCTCGCGGTCAGGCCCAGTTCGTGTGCTCAAGTCCCGGCTCCCCCCGATAGTCCACCGATCGTAGCAGCCATCCGCCGCCAACCGCAGCGCCGCCCGTCCACACCGGGCCAGGCCACCGTTACTATCTCCTCATGCCCTGGTACGGCTGGGCCGCCGCCATCCTCGTCACGCTCTTCCTTGCCGCCGCGCTGTCGTACCTCGCTCTGCGCGCCACCGACCGTGGCCGCCGCTTCCTCGCCCTCCCGGCCTCGGGCCGGCTCCGCGCCGGCCGCGCCCTCCTCCGGGACCGTGCCATTGGCCGCGCCCCGCGGCTCATCCTTATCGCGCTGGTCGCCTACCTCGTCTCCCCGCTCGACCTCGTCCCCGACTTCATCCCCATCCTCGGCCAGGCCGACGATATCGCGATCGTCATTGCCGCTGTCGCCCTCCTCATCCTCCTCATTCCCCGCGACCGATTCGAAGCTGCCCTGCGCGAAGCCGAATCCGCTCCCCGCTCCCCCGAATAAACTCCGAGCCTTCGGAAAAACCCCGCGCACGCCCTCTCAGGGGTCCAATCGGCCATCGGATTGGGGCCATACTGCCATCGGGACATGCCTCCTGAGGTTCTACCTTGTGGATGGCCCGACGGTCGCCGGTTTCTGTGGTGCCGGCCAACCGTCGCCCGCGGCGGGTGGGCAGGTGAGACGGCCCCGGTCCCCCATTCCGAGGTTGTGCCCCCCGCCGCTGCCCCTACCGCTTCTCCAGTAGCCCTCGCGTGAGCGTCTCGAGGTCACTCCGAAGCTCCGGGTCGTCCTCGCGTCCCTGCCACGGCCCGATCCCCAGCGTCGCCGTCATGTACGTGGTGACGAGCATCCGCACCGTCGCATCCACGGGCACCCGCCGCAGTTCGCCGCGCCCTATCCCCTCGGT
This sequence comes from uncultured Anaerolineaceae bacterium, assembly GCA_964448165.1. Taxonomy (GTDB): domain Bacteria; phylum Chloroflexota; class Dehalococcoidia; order Tepidiformales; family Tepidiformaceae; genus Amarobacter. The sequence continues at coordinate 1,554 of CAYUVT010000237.1, forward strand.
CAGCAACTCCCAGAACTGGTTGTAGAGCCACACCGCCTGTTCTTCGTCTACCGGCCGGTTGCGCGCCGCGACCTGGAACATCGCGACCAGGATGCGCCGGTTGCTCCGCAGGTACTCGGCCAGCGAATCCAGCGCGCGGCACACCCGCTCGATGGCCGGCGTCCGTTCGTCCACGGTCGCGAAGTACTTGCCAAGCGCCTCGTTGCGCGCCTGGCGGAGCACTTCCCGCAGGATGTCCTCCTTCGAGGCGAAATACCCATAGAGCGTCCCGACGCCGGTGTCTGCCGCCTCGGCAATCTGCTGGATCGACGTTTGTTCGTAGCCCTGTTCGTGGAACAGGCGCGTGGCCGACGCCACGATCGCTGCCCGTGTCCGCGCCTTGCGCCGCTCCAGCCTGCCCGGAGCGCCCGCCGTCTGTGTCATCCTGTTCATCCTCGAACGATGGTCCATCCGGGATTCTCTTCCGAACCCGAGACCCCGGACCCTCGATTTCGAATGTGAGTATCAGGCGTTCCGCCCGTAGAGGATAGGCACGAGCTTTCTCCCTTCCCCTCTACCGCCTCCCCAGCCGCCTCGCCGCCTCCTCCAGCGTCTCCTCCGACTTCGAGAACGTGAACCGCACGAGCCGGTTGCCCCCGTCTCCCCTGTAGAAACTCGAACCCGGCACCGGCGCCACGCCGACCTGCTCGATGAGGTGGTGGGCGAAGGCCGTGTCGTCGCCTTCGAACCCCAGCCCCGAAAAGTCCGCCATGATGTAGTACGCGCCCTGCGGCTGGTGGCAGGCGAACCCCGCCTCGCGCAACGCCCGCAAGAGGATCCCCCGCTTCCGCGTGTACATCGCCGCCAGCTCGGGGTAGTACGCCTCCGCCTGCTCCATCGCGACCGCCGCCGCTTCCTGCAACGGCGCCGGCGCACCTACGGTGAGGAAGTCGTGCACCTTCCGGAGCGCGTCCGTCAGCTCCGGCGGCGCTGTCATATACCCCAGCCGCCAGCCGGTCACGCTGAACGTCTTCGAGAGCCCTGAAATCGTGATCGTCCGCCCGTACATCCCCGGCAGCGTCGCGATCGGCACGTGCACGTTGTCGTCATAAACGATGTGCTCGTAGATCTCGTCCGTGATGCAGAGCGTGTCGAACTCCTGGCACAGCCCCGCGATGAGCTCCAGCTCGGCGCGCGTGAACACCTTCCCGCTCGGGTTGTTCGGCGTGTTCACGATGATCGCCCGCGTCCGCGACGAAAACGCCGCCCGCAGCTCCGCCGGGTCGATCGCGAAGTCCTGGCTGTGCAGGGTGACGAACACGAGCCGTGCCCCGCTCATGGCCGCGTCGGGCACGTAGTTCTCGTAAAACGGTTCGAAGACGATGACTTCGTCGCCCTCTTCGACCACGGCGAGCATGGCGCACATCATCGCCTCGGTGGCCCCGCAGGTGACCGTGATCTCGCGGTCGGGGTCCAGGTCGAGCCCGTAGAAGCGCTTCGTCTTGGCCGCGATGGCCTTACGCAGCCGGGGCGACCCCCACGTGATGGCGTACTGGTTGATGTCGGCGTTGATCGCGTCGATGGCGGCCTGCTTGATGAATCCTGGCGCGGGGAAATCGGGGTAGCCCTGGGCCAGGTTCATCGCCCCGTGCACCATCGCCAGCCGGGTCATCTCGCGGATGACCGACTCATTGAAGACAGACGTGCGGCGGGCGATGTGGCGGCGGGGAGGCGTAGGCATGCGCGCGATTGTAGAGGGAGAAGGGAGGAGGGAGGAGGGAGGAGCCCCCGAACCGCGACCGGCAGGGGGCGGCACTCCGGCAGAGGGAGAAGCGAGGAGTGGTCATGGTTGGAGGTCGTCGTCTCCGGGCGGGTTGATGAAGGCGAGCGGGGGTTCGTTGGGGTCGAAGGAGGAGACGGCGCCGGGGTCCGGGTTCCAGCCATCGCCGGGGGTTGGGGTCCTGGTGAAGGGGTCCATGGTGTAGCCGATAGGGACGCCGACGTTTTCGGGGTTGGCAGGGTCGATGAGGGGGTTATCGGGGCCGGGGCCATCCCAGGGGCGCGGCATATCGGGGAGGGAGTGGAAGAGGTCGTCGTCGGGGTTGGGGATGTCTTTGAGCCACTCAGGTGGGCGCGGCTGCCAGGGTGCGAGCCAGCGGCTGAACATGTGGAGGGCGCCGGGGGTGAAGAGGTCGCGGGCGAGTTCCCACTGGTCGACGGTACAGGGGGCGAGGCCGTGCATGATCATGCCGCGGAGGGCTATCTCGGCGTGCATCTGTTCTTCGTCGACGGGTGGAGGGCCGAGGCGGTGGGCGACTTCGAGCGCCTTGACGAGGCGTGTGACGGCGGTGGGACTGGCGCGGCCTTCGACGGCGGCCTGGAGGGCCTGGTAGACGAAGCGATGGGGGTTGGGGCGTTCGGGGCGGGCGGGGGTTTGGGTGGGCGTTTCGGCGGCAGGCTCAGGTTCGGGTTGGGATTCGGGCGGGGGATCGAAGTGGTAGGGGCAGCGGGCGGCGAGGTGGTGGCAGGGGCGGCCGGAGGGGGTGGTCTGATTGCAGGGGCCGGGCGTCACTGGAGGGCCTCGCGGTAGGCCTCCTGGATGGCGGCATCGGCCTCGTCGGCTTCGGCGAGGATGGGCTGGACGGAGGCGAGGAAGCCCCGGACGAGGGCGAAGTGGCGGGAGAGGTCGTGGGACTGGGGTTGAGGGCCGGTGAGGGTTTCGGGTGCGGCATCAAAATTGCGGATGGCGAGGGCGCAGCCGCGGAAGACCTGGTCGACGGTGGTGGCCGGGATGCGGCGGGCGATGGCGAGGCGGAGGGTGGCATCGAGGAGGGCCTGGACGC
>CAYUVT010000238.1:0-4348 GCA_964448165.1 uncultured Anaerolineaceae bacterium
GCGGTTATGATTGACGACAAACTCCTCGGCCAGCGCCCGGCCACGGAGCCCACGCCAATCCCAACCCCGGCGATCATCGGGGTAGATTCGAACTGAGCGGATAACCGCGGGGAGGTTGTGTGCGCGCGCGATGGCTGGGCATCCTCGCCCTGGTATTGGCCGCGACCACAGGAGCGGCAACCACCTCCGTAGCTGAACCCGTTGCCCGGGCCGAGGCCCCGGAAGCGTACGTCGACGTCCAGTTCAACACCGGCGTTTCGGCCCAGCGGCTGCGCGCCGATGGGCTGCCGCCCACCCTCGCGGAGCAGGGGTTCCGCCGGCTCGCGGTGCCGAAAGGGAAGACCGCCGACGAGTTCCTCGCCGAACTGCGCGCCCGCCCCGATGTCATCTCCGCCGTGAAGGACGCGCCGGTCTACGCGGCCGGCATCCCCAACGACCCGTACTACAGCGCGAACCAGGCCCAGTACCTGGGGATGATCGGCGCGCCCGGGGCATGGGATATCCACACCGGCTCGAGCCAGGTCGTGGTCGCCGTCATCGATAGCGGCCTCGATGTCACCCATCCCGAGTTCGCCGGGCGGCTCTGGGAGAACCCCATCGATAACAAGAGCGATGGCATCGACCGCGACGGCAACAAGTGCGTCAACGACCGCTACGGTTGCCGTTATGTTTCGCTGACCACGACAAATGCCGCCCTTTGCGGCTACACCAGCTCGTTGCCCACCGGCAACATCCTCGACGACATGGGCTCATCGCCTTCGAACATCGGCAGCCACGGCACGCTCGTCTCGGGCATCATCGGCGCGGCGGGAAACAACGGCCAGGGCATCGCGGGCGTCGCCTGGAACGTGAAGCTGATGACCGTGAAGGTGCTCGATTGCCAGGGCGAGGGCCGCATGCCCGATGTCGCCGATGGCATCGAGTATGCCGTCCGCAACGGCGCGCGCATCATCAACATCAGCGTCGCCTCCAAACCGGGCGACCAGGATGCCGATAGTCCGCGGTTGCGGGCCGCGCTCCAGCTCGCACAGGACCAGGGGGTCATCGTGGTGGCGGCGGCAGGCAACCACCCGATCGGCTCATCGCAGGTGGGCACGGCCTACCCGGCGGCGTATACCGAGTTCCCGAGCCTGATCGCGGTCGGCGCCTCGAACAACCTGAACAATAACGTCTGGGCGGCCTACTCCAACTACGGCCCCGCCATCGACTTCGCCGCACCCGGTAACCGGCTCGTCAGCACCACCCGCACCAACATCGGCCTGGCGAATCCCTATGCGGAGATCGGCGACGCGCGCGATGGCTACGACGGCGGCACGAGCTTTTCGACGCCGCTGGTGAGCGGGATGTTCGCGCTCATGATGTCGCGCAACTCGCGGCTGGCCGCGGCGGATTACATCAAGGCGGCGCGCGATGCGGCCACGCCGGCCGAACCCGCGCCCCACGGGCAGAACTGGGCCGGCTCGGGCATCATCAACATGGCCGGGGCCGTGGCACGGGTGCCCATGTCGATCAGCGGCGCACCCCTGAAGGACTGGAAGGACGTGCCCGGCGGCACCTCCGTCCAGGCGCTCATCGAGAATACCGAATGCGGCGCCACCACGGCCCAGGCGTTCGGACGCGCGAGCACCTACTCCATCAAAGTGCGGAGCGGGGCAGAAACGCCCGGCTGCGGCTTGCCTGGCCGCACCGTCACCCTCTACGTCGGGGGCTCGCCCGCGAAGCCGACGCTCACGTGGCCGGGGGCAAACGAGGATATCGGGCTGGTGAGCAAGGACGTGAGCGCCGTCTCGCCGGGGCCCGGCGCGATCGTGGTCCAGCAGCTCAACGGCCAGTGGTCGAACATCGCCCACCTGGAGCCGACCGGGAACCTGCCTGGCGCAGCCTCCGGCCTCCCGACCCCCTGGAACGTCATCTATCGCTGGGACCCCCTGAAGATGTTCCTCGATAGGCCGGGCGGCTACCGGCGTTTCGCCCGGCTGGCGCCCGCCTACGCGAGCGACTACCCGCAGATCCAGCAGTACGACGCCTACTGGGTCGATGCCCCGGCGACCAACCTGACGAGCACCAACCCCAATCCCCCGCCGGGGCGCACCATCGAGCTCCAGCCCGGCTGGAACAACTTCACCTACACGGGCACGAGCAAAGCCGTCGCCGAGGCCCTGGCCGGAGTGAAGTACACCCAGGTGCTGCAGTTCGATAACCTGACCAATACGTGGTTCTCTCACCTGCCGGGACAGCCGCGCTACCTCAACGATTTCGGCGGGCTCTTCCAGCTCAAGGTCTACTGGGTGTATGTGACCGAGCCCGCGACCCTTGTGATGAATTAGCGATTAGCGCTGGAATTCCGCGCTAACGGCCGCGCAGCTTCCTCGTGGCAGGGGCGGCCCCTACCCTCACCCCTCACTCGCAGGGGGCATGCAGATGGGTCAATCGGAATGGGATGTCGTGGTCATCGGTTCGGGGCTTGGCGGTCTCACGGCGGCGGCCTGCCTGGCGAGCCTCGGCCGGCGCGTGGCCGTGCTCGAACAGCACTACGTGGCCGGTGGCAACGCCCATGTCTTCCGCCGCATGAAGAAGTTTGAGTTCGATGTTGGCGTCCACTACGTCGGTGATTGCGGCCCGGATGGCGGCATCACGCGCATCTTCCGCGCGCTCGGCCTCGATGGACGGATCGAGTGGGTGGAGATGGACCCGGATGGCTTCGACACGCTCATCTTCCCGGGCGTCACCTTCAAGGTGCCCGCCAGCTGGGACCGCTACCGCGAGCGGCTCGTGGCCACCTTCCCGGACGACGAATCGGGCATCCACCGCTGCATCGATATCCTCCAGGGGGTGACCGAACAGCGCTCGCTCGAATGGGCGATGCGCCCACTGGGCGCGCTCTTCGACGAGTGCGGACTGGGGCAGAAGGTGCGGGCGGTGATCGCCGCGGAGAGCGGCGACTACGCCACGCCACCGTCGCGCACGCCGGTCCTCCTGCACGCAGGCGTGCTCAACGGCTACTTCAAGGGCGCCTATTACCCGCGCGGCGGCGGCCAGGTGCTCCCCGCGCACCTCGTCGAGCTTATCCGCGCGAACGGGGGCCAGGTGCGCACCCGCACGCGCGTGGAGCGCATCCTCATCGATGAGGGCCGCGTGCGCGGCGCCCGGCTTGATACGGGCGAGGAACTGCTCGCGCCCGTAGTCATCTCCAACGCCGACCTCAAGCGCACCATGCTCGACCTGGTGGGCGAGGAGCACCTTTCGCCGGCGACCGCAGAGCGCATCCGCCAGTACCGCATGGCCCTGCCGCTCTTCGTGGTCTACCTGGGGCTCGATATCGACCTGCGCGAGACCATGCCCCGCACCAACTACTGGTACTACGACTCGTTCGACCTGGAGGGCATGTACGCCGACGCGACGGAGGGGCGCCTGCCCCAGGACTTCTTCTGCTTCATCTCGGTCGGCTCGGTGAAGGACCCGGAGACCGAGACGATCGCGCCGAAGGGCTATTCGAGCCTGGAGATCATGACCATCGTGCCGGCCGATCACCGGTTCTGGGGGGTGGATGAGGGGCCCGTCGCGGGAGAGCGCTACCACCGCAAGCCGGGCTACCGCAGCTTCAAGGACCAGGTGGCCGACCGCCTCATCGAGGGCGCCGAGGCTGTCATCCCCGGGCTGCGCGACCACATCGTCTGGCGCGAGGCGGCCACCCCCGTAACCCACGAGCGGTACACGTTCTCGACCGGCGGCACCTCCTACGGCATCGAGCTCGCGGTCGACCAGTTCGGCCCCGCTCGGCCGATGCCGAAAACCGAGATCGAGGGCCTCTACCTGGCCGGCGCCAGCACCGTCTTTGGGCACGGGATCTCGGGCGTCATCCGGGGCGGCGTGGGCACGGCGAGCGTCGTCGCCGGCCGCGACCTGATGGCCGAGATCGCCGCCGGGGCCGTCTTTGGCGACCCGGAGAAGATCCCGCCAGTGGGCCCGGACTGGGACCCGTGGGAGGCGAGCCGCTAGGCCTGGCCTAGTTGCAGGCGACGCCGCCCACCGAGACCGCGAGCGCGGCGCTCTGCGTGGTGCCGTCCGAGAACAACGTCGTCACCGAGACCGTGTAGCACCCTGGCGACTGGAAGGTCACCGGTACTCCCGGCACGTGGGGAACGGTCCCTGCAGGCGTAGACCACGTCCGCGTCACAACGGTGGCGAGCGGTCCCGATGCGTCGTAGAAGATGGCCGTCTCGCCCACCTCCACGGCGGTGGGGCCGCTGATGGCGGCGTACGGGCCGGAGGGCGTGGCCGTTGGCTCGGGCGAGGGCACCGGCGAGGGGGTTGCTGTGGCCGTGGGGGTGCTCGTTGGTTGCTGCAC
>CAYUVT010000239.1:0-4335 GCA_964448165.1 uncultured Anaerolineaceae bacterium
GCGCTACGACGATGCGGGGGCCGAGAACCCCGACTTCGTGCTCAACCGACCGGCCTTCCGAAAGGCAACTCTGATCTTTGCAGGGCCGAACTTCGGCTGCGGCAGCTCGCGCGAGGCCGCGGCATGGGCGCTGGTCCGCTTCGGCATCCGCTTCGTCGCGGCGCCCAGCTTCGCGGACATCTTCTACGAAAACGCGTTCCGGAACGGGTTGCTGCCCGCCATCATCTCCCAGGAAGACCTCGATGCCGCAGCATTCCGCGCCATCGTTTGCGCTCCCCAGTTCCCCGGCCTCCGGTGGGTCCGCTCGTACTGGGACAAGGGTGGCGGACACCTCGATTGCATCTACGAGGCCGCGAACCCCGGCCAGCTTGAGGAGCACGCGCGCGTCGCGCGGATTCCCTGCGACGAAGTCCGCGAAGTGAGCGAACTGCTCCCGGAAACTTACCTGCACGGCTAAGCCCGGTGCCGGGCGCACGCCGCCCTCGCCCGTTCCCAGCCTGGGCCTCCCGCTCAACGCATTTGCCACCTTATCCGTGTACGCCGGGCGTCGATTCTGGAAATAGCAGGGAGTGCCAGGCGGTTCACGGCGCCTGGCCTTGCCCGGGATTCCCATCGCCAGACTTGCCCGGGTCACCTTGGAGGGAGCATGCGTCGTCACCTGCCCGGATTTTCCGCCATCGCCAACCTCGGGATCTCCAATAAGCTCGGGCTCATCGTCCTGGTTCTCGCGCTGCCCATCGCCGCACTCCTGTTCGTCCAGTACCAGCAGCGCGCCGATACCCAGGACCAGGCAAGTTCCGAATCCGATGGCCTCGACTATGTTGCCGCCATCGTCCCCTTCCTGCGCGAGGTGCAGATCCACCGCGGACTCGTCCAGCGCGTCCTCAGCGGCGACGAGTTCTCACGCGACAACATGGTCCGCACCGCCGCCGCCGCCGATGCCGCCCTCGCCGTCATCAACGACATGAACGACCGCCACGGCGGCGCCTTCCAGACCGATGCGCTTGTGCAGTTCCTGAACTCCGAATGGCCCAAAGTGAAAGACTCCGGGTCGAGCGCCATCGAATCCAACGCCGCCCACACTCGCATCATCGAGCAGGGCATCTTCCCGCTGCTTTCAACCGTCGCCGTTGAATCAAAGCTGGTGCTCGATCCCGACCTCGATAGCCGCAGCGTCATCGTGGCCCTCACCGATTCGCTGCCCCGCCTCACCGAGGCGCTCTCCCAGGCGCGCAGTTACGGCACTGCTGCGCTCATCGCCCGCCAGGGCCAGCCAGCCACCGAAGAACAGAAGGCCTATCTCGCTGCCCAGATGAGCCTGGCCGCCGCCCACGCCGATGCACTTACCCGCGCGCTTGAAACCGCCATGTCGGCAAACGCCGATTTCGAACAGTCGCTCCGCCAGATAGCCCGCCGCGCCGAAACATCGCGCAACGTGTTCGCCGATGCAACCGCGAACAACATCATCGAGGCCGGCGTTCTCTCCCCCACCGGAGCCGAGGGCTACTTCCTCCTCGGTGGCAGCGCTATCGACCTTTCGAACCAGCTCCTCTCCGCCGCCCAGGAGACTCTCGACGCGCGCTTCGATGAACGCACCAGCGCAGCCCAGCAGGAGTTCTACACCTATGGCGGAGCCGCCCTTGGCATCGTGCTCCTGGCACTCGCGCTTGCCATCTACATCTCGGCCACCATCACCCGGCCGCTCAAGCACCTCGCCGAGGTCGCCGATCGCATGAGCCTTGGTGAGCTCGACGTCGAGATCGATGTCGAAAGCCGCAACGAAGTTGGCCAGCTCGCCGAATCGCTCCGGCGCATGCAGGCCAGCCTCCGCTCTGCCATCGAGCGCCTGCGCCAGCGCCGCGCTGCCGCCTGAAGCCACCCGGACACACCCGCGAGGACGCCGCCATGGCTACGTCAACCACATCGTTCGACCCCGCCCTTGCCCGGAGGCTCGCCGCTGCGGCTGCCGCTCTCGATGGCGTCCGGTCGGCCCTGGTGTGCGATGCCGAAGGCACGGCTCTCGGCGCAACCGGCTGTCCCGAACCCCCTCGTGAAGCTGCGCTCGCCAGCTTTGTCGCCCTCCGCGCCGAGGCTCTCCCGGTCGATGGCGACCTCCGCGGCATGGGACGCCAGCTCGCCGGCAGCCGCCTCGACCACATCCTCATCGCCGGGCCCGGGGCGTCCGAGACACTCGTCTGTCCCATCGATGGGCACACCTATCTCTCGCTTGTCACCAACGCTGGCCGCGGCACCGCCGTCCTGCCCGCCGTTGCCCAGCTGCTGCGCCGGCTTGCCCTGGCCGCGAACCCCGCCTCGAGGAGTTGACCACGATGATGTTCCCACGCGACCGCACCCTCTACGCAAACCTGAACACTTCGTTCACCTCCTTCGAGGCGCTCCTCGCCGACCTCCAGTCCCGCCGCCTCACCGGATACGTCGAGGTCGCCTTCCCGGCGTACGCCGGCACCCTGCTCCTCTCCGAAGGCGAGATTGTCAACGCCTGCGAGGAGTCCGGCGAGGGCCGCATCACCGGTGCCCCCGCCGTCCGCGGCATCCTGGCCCGTGCCACCCAGAAAGACGGCACCCTCAATGTCTACTCCGCCTTCCCGGATGTCGTCCTCCTCCTCCACCGCCTCATGGATGCGCGGCCGCTCTACAGGGAGCTCACCAGCGCCTTCACCAGCCTCGACCGTCTCATTGCGAAGCTCCGCGCCGATGGACTCACCGGCTACGTCGAGGTCCAGGTGCCCGATGGCCAGGGCTCCGGCGTCATCTACCTCGCCGCTGGCGAGCCGGTTGACAGCGTCCTCTCCACGGCCTCCGGTCTCAACGCCGGCCAGGACGCCCTCAACACCATTGTCCAGCTGGTGAACACATCCGGCGGCACATTCAATGTGTTCGTCGAGGCCGGCCCCGAAACCACTGGCAGCGGCGCACATGCCCGCCCCGTCGGCACCGTCGCCACCATGGAGACCCACCGCGAAGCCCTGCTCGCCTTCTGGTCCGAAGTCATCGCCACGATCGAGTCCGTGGCCGATGGGTTCTCGAAGCAGGGGCGCTTCCTGCTTGCCTTCAAGGAGGTGCTGGTGGCGCGCGCGCCAACCTATCCCTTCCTCGATCCCTTCGCCGCTGAATTCGAATACCGCGCTGGCGCGATTGCATTCGATGGCCCGCTCCCCGATGACTTCAGCAGGGCCCTCGGCGATTGCCTGAGCGATACCCTTTCGAAGCTCGCCTTCCAGCTCAAGCGGTCCGACCTCGAAACCCGCGTCCGCGAACGGCTCGAAAGCGTCAGCGAAAAACACGCCGCCGTTGTCGACCGGTTCGGCCTCCGCGATGACTTCGGCGAGCTCGTGGCCTAGCGAGGGAGCGGCATGGAAAAGGAACTGGAGCAAATCAGCACGGTGCCCGGCGTCGGTGGGTCGTTTCTCTGCGACAACCGCGGCGATGTCATCGTGAGCTCCGATCCCGCCGTGCTCGCCACCGTCACCATGAACACCATCGGCCGCGAGGTCGGCCGCGCCTTTGTCGCCCTCGAAACCGCTGGCCAGAAAGCCCCGAGGCTCGAATTCGCCTACAACACCTGGCGGCTTCTCGCTCGCGATATCGGCGATGCCGTCCTCTTCGTCGTCTGTCAGCCCGATACCGATATGGCCATGGTCCGCATGAGCGCCGAGGTCGCCCTCGGGGCCTGGCAGAAGAATGCCGCCGCCCAGAAGCGGCTCCAACGTCACCGCGCCGAGCGCTCCTCGCTCGTCAACAAGACCGCTCTCGACAACGGCTCATGGAACTCCTGGGCCATCATCCAATCGCGCGGGAGCTAACGCCTTCGTTGGAGGGCCACGGGAGGGACCACCATGCCAGAAGGATTGACCGGCAGCCTTGCCCAGTTACCGCTGGGAGACCTGCTCAAGATGCTCGGGGCCGGCGGCCAGACCGGCCGCCTCGAACTCACCTCTGGCCTCGATGCCGGTGATATCTTCCTCGCCGGTGGCGCGGTGGTGCACGCCGAATCGGGCGCCGAATGGGGCGAGCAGGCGCTCTTCCGCCTGTTCACCTGGCCCAACGGCCAGTTCCGCTTCGAGCCCGGTGCCCCTGCCCCGGAGGTCACCATCCAGCGCCCGTTGGATCTCCTGCTCGCCGAGTTGGCGCGCGCGGCCAGCGAGCGCGAGGCCATGCGCCGGGTCGTCCCCTCCATGGATACCCTCCCCCGCCTCGTCCGCAGGGCCCCCGCGCCCTCGGTCACCATCGAGGCGGTAGACTGGGAGGTCCTCGCCCTCATCAATGGCGAAGCGACAGCCGCCGGGATGCAGGCCATAGCACGCAACGCTCTGG
>CAYUVT010000240.1:0-4327 GCA_964448165.1 uncultured Anaerolineaceae bacterium
GGCTACCGCGAGGCGCTGGCAGCAGGCCACGGCGCCGCTCCCTCCCTTGCTCCCTTGCTCCCTTGCTCCATCTGATTGTTGACTTACTCACTCGACTTTCTCTGGTCATCGCCGTACAGTGGTTTGCAGCCCCGAAACCCAACGCTCCACGGAGGACCACATGACCGACATTGCCGAACGCGGCTACGCAAGGCCCGATGTGCTCGTCAGCACCGATTGGGTCGCCGCCCACCTCAACGACCCCACCATCCGCATTGTCGAATCGAACGAAGACCAGCTCCTCTACCCCTCCGGCCACATCCCCGGCGCCGTCCAGGTCGACTGGGCCGCCGACCTCAACGACCCCCTGCGCCGCGACTACCTCAATCGCGAGGGCTTCGAAAAGCTCATGAGCCGCATCGGCGCCACCCGCGACACGACCATCGTGTTCTACGGCGACAAGAACAACTGGTGGGCCACCTACGCCTTCTGGGTCTTCCAGCTCTTCGGCCACACCAACGCGAAGGTGATGGATGGCGGCCGCCTGAAGTGGGAAAAGGAAGGGCGGCCCCTGACGCGCGAAGTCCCCTCGTACCCGGCCACCACGTACACCGCCCCCGAGCGCGACGACTCGAAGATCCGCATCTTCCGCGATGAAGTGCTGAAGAAGCTCGGCACCGGCACCAAGCTCGTCGATGTCCGCAGCCCCCAGGAATACTCGGGCGAGCGCACCCACATGCCCGAATACCCGCAGGAGGGCGTGCTCCGGGGCGGCCACATCCCGGGTGCAAAGAGCGTGCCATGGGCCCGCGCCGCCAACCCGGAAGATGGCACCTTCAAATCCGCCGCCGAGCTCCGCGCGATCTACGAGCAGGAACAGGGCCTGAAGCCCAGCGACGACGTGATCGCCTACTGCCGCATCGGCGAGCGCAGCTCCCACACCTGGTTCGTGCTCAGCTACCTGCTCGGCTACCCCAACGTCCGCAATTACGATGGCTCGTGGACCGAATGGGGCAACAGCGTCAACGTCCCCATCGAACGCTAGCCCGCCGCGCGCCGCGCCACAGGCGAAGAGGGCCGGGCAACCGGCCCTCGCCTTCCCCTCTGCTAGGATCGAACCATGACGGATATCCCCGAGGGCCTGAAATCCCTCCTCGAAGACTTCCGGTTCGCCGACCGAACCGAGCGGATCGACATGCTCATCGAGTACGCCGACCGTTTCCAGGAAGTGCCGGAGCGCATCGCCACGCGCCCCTTCCCGGAAGAGAACCACGTCCAGAAATGCGAATCCGAGGCCTACGTGTGGGCCGAAGACCTGCCAGATGGCACGCTCAAGTTCCACTTCGCCGTCGAGAACCCCCAGGGGCTCTCGGCGAAGGCCTGGGCCGTCATCATGGATGAGACGCTTTCGGGCCAGCCGCTCGAAGCGGTCGCCGAAGTGCCCTGCGATTCGGTGTTCACGGTCTTCGGGAAGGATGTCTCGATGGGCAAGGGCATGGGCCTCATGGGCATCACCGACCTGGTCACCACCTTCGCCCGCCAGCGCCTGAAGGCGCGCCAGGGGGCCTGAACCAGCCCCTCTCCCCCGCATCCGCTAGCCTTGTTGGCGATGCGAAGGCGCACATTCCTGGTCTCTTTCGGCGCGTGGCTCCTGGCTGCCTGCAGCGGCTCCGATGTGAAGCCGACACCCACGCCGAGCCCCAGCGCCACCATCCCCCCCACGCCGACGCCAGGCCCCACTTCGGCGCCCTCCCCGACCCCGGAACCACCGGCCACCCCCACGTCGCAGCCCAAACCCCGGCTCGGCCCCATCGGCTTCCCCATCGACCCCGAAACGCGCCTCGGCATCGTGACCGGCGACGTGGGCTCGCGCACCATCCGCTGGGGCGAAGGGCCCACCGCCCTCACCTACTCTCGCGACGACCAGCCCTCGGATGACCCCGTGCGCGCTAACCGCTGCGGCTGGAACGCCCGCCTCCACGTCGAGTACGAGGGCCAGCCCGCCATCGACTGGTACATCCCCATCGGCACGCCGGTCCACGCGACCATGGACGGCACCGCCTCGCTGATGATCAACACGGTCTCGAACCCGTTCGATGTCTACGGCGTCAGCCGCGAGCCGTACATCGGCAACCCCGACCGCCCCCGCGCGCCCATCGTCCCATTCCCCGGCCCCGGGGGTGGCATGGGCGTCTTCATCCGCATTCGCAACACCGCCTTTCAGACCGACCTGGGCCACCTCGACCTGGTCGCTACCAGCGCTGCCGTCCCCCGGTCTGCCTGGATCGGCGGGCTGGGCCCGGATGCCGACCTCGCCGGCCGTTACCGTGAGCTCCGCGACTTCCGCGTGGCCGACCTGGCCGCAAGCTGGGAGGTGCGCGCCGGTGACCTCATCGGCTACAGCGGCGATAGCGGCTACAGCGAGGCGCCCCACCTCCACTACACCATCCGACGCAGCGGGTTCGCCAACCTCCTTTGTCCCACCGCCGAACCCGGTTTCGACGACGCTGGCTGGCTCTTCCGGGCCCCCTGAGCACCCGCCGGTGAACGGCCGGTTGCTGTCCGGGCCACTGTCCCCAAACGGCGCTCCGCGGGGCCGCCAACCGGCCAGCGCAACGCCTGCGGCGCGGTTCTGTTGAATCTGCATCGCCCGCTGGTTACTCGTTAGCGCGCCTCCACCCGGCTGTCACGCGATGGTCACCGCACCGTCGCCAACCACCCGTAACAGGCGCCCACTGCCCCGGGTAAGGACCTGTAGACGTTGAGTGAGTGAACGGGAGGTGCCGGCCTATGCACAGGGTGAAGAGTGCGCTTCACCGCATCCACCACGAGAGCGGCCAGATGCTCGTGCTGATGGTCGCCGGCCTGGCGGCATTGGTCGCCATCGTCGGGCTCGCGGTGGATGTTGGACAGGTCGTTTTCACACGTACCGACCTCCAGAAGGTGGCCGATGCTGCCGCCTTTGCCGGCGCACAGGACCTGCCGAACTCGTCTGCCGCCACCTCCGCAGCCAACACCTACGTCGGCCTCAACGCGAACAACACCTCGGCGAGCGTCGTCATCAGCTCGACCACGAACGCCAACGACACGATCCAGGTGACGGCGACGCGGAAGGTGGACTACGCCTTCCTCCGGCTCGTTGGCCTCCAGGGAAGGACCGTCTCGGCAAAGGCGAAGGTCCGCTACGGCGTGTACAACGGCGGCAACGGGATCGTCCCCTGGGGCCTTGTCGCCAGCAACAATAAGGACTTCCTCGGCAACAACTGCTTCAACGGGTTCGTGAATGGCGTGCCAACCTTCAAGCAGAACCAGAAATGCGTCTTGAAGTACGGCGCGGGGAGCAACTCGGGCGGCGACTTCGGTGCACTGGCACTCGACGGCACCGGCGCCGACAACTACCGCGACGATATCGCGAACGGCTCATCGAAGACGTTCGTCAAGGGCCAGAAAGTCGAAGCCCAGACCGGCAACATGGTCGGCCCCACCGGCCAGGGCATCGCCGACCGCCTTGCCATTGCCCCACCCGCCACCTGCAACACCAACGACCGCAATAAGATCCTGAAGACGACCAATGGCGTCACCAGCATCATCCCTGGCTGCGAGAAGCACCCCCGCATCGTCGTGATCCCGGTAGTGGACAAGATCGACAACCCCAACCTTTCGACGATCCTGGGGTTCGCGTTCATGTTCCTCCACGGCGAAGCGGGCGGCGGCGGCCACACCTCGGTCGAAACCGAGTTCGTCACCTTCGTCACCGACATTCCCGGCGGCGTGTACAACGGGACGGGCAGCGGCTCAACGTCGATCAAGCTCGTCGAATGAGGCTCCCCCGCGCAGGCGCCCGCCCGCGCATCTGCACCGGTGAGGGCCGGGAACCGCAGCACCCGGCCCTCATCGTGTATCACCCGTGTGCAACGGGGAGACAGGCGACGTAACACAAATGTTCGTTGACCGGCGCGCCACTCTCCCCGTAGCATCGTTGGAGCAACGACGGGTACGCGGAGGCCATGCCAAAGTTCATCTTCGTTACCGGTGGCGTGGTTAGTTCGGTTGGCAAGGGCATCACCACCGCCAGCCTCGGCAGAATCCTCAAATCCCGCGGCATCTCCGTCTCCATCCAAAAGCTCGACCCCTACCTCAACGTCGACCCGGGCACCATGTCGCCCTACCAGCACGGCGAGGTATTCGTCACCGTCGATGGGGCCGAAACTGACCTCGACCTCGGCCATTACGAACGCTTTATCGACCAGGACCTGACGGCCTCCTCCTCGATCACCAGCGGCCAGGTCTATCTCTCCGTGCTCGACCGTGAACGCCGCGGCGATTACCTGGGCGGCACCATCCAGCA
>CAYUVT010000241.1:0-4314 GCA_964448165.1 uncultured Anaerolineaceae bacterium
GGTTTGGCGAGGGGTGACAGCGCCGCCGCGACGGCCCTCTGGCCACTCAACCGTCCCCCACGGACCGTTTCGAACCGTCGCCAGGGCCTCGATGATGGGGCAGGTCCACACTCCGGGGAGGTGCAGCACATGTCCGAACTATTCGCCGAGAGGCGCCGCGCTCTCGAGGAAGAGTTCTTCGCCCGGCAGAACGCGGAGCTCCTTGAAGCGATGCGCGCAAGCGCCCGGACCGAACGCCAGAAGGCGGATCTCCGGAAAACCACGGGCATCGAGGACGACCGCATCCTCCAGCATTTGATCGATGCTGGCATGACGCCAGCGGCACTCACCGCTACTGCGCTCGTGCCGCTTATTGCTGTTGCGTGGGCGGACGGCCGGCTCGAGGAAGTGGAGCGTGCCCAGGTCGTGCGGTATGCCCGCACGCTGGACATGAGCGAGGAAGCGAACGCTCTGCTCGCGCACTGGCTCGAGGCCAGGCCAGGCCCAGGCCTGTTCGACACCTGGGCGGAGTACATGACGAGCATCCTCCCGACCCTCGACTCCTCCGCCAGGGAGCAGCTCCGGTCGAGCACACGGGCGCGCGCCGCGGCCGTCGCTGATGCGGCAGCCGGGGAGCCGTACGGCGTTGGCCGACGCATCGCGCCCGAGGAAAAGGAAGTTATGGAGCGCATCGAAACCGTGCTTTCTGGATAATCCTGGCAGAGGTGTCTGCGGGATGGCGATGCCGAACGGAAACCGGTGATATGGCGACCGGTTGACCCCCTCCCTCCACCGGCCCAGAATCGGCCCGTGCTCGCGAAGGTCCTGAGTTGTGCGGTCGTGGGGCTCGATGGCGAACTCGTCGATGTCGAAGTCGATATCTCTCGCACCCAGCTTCCCTCCACCACCGTGGTGGGCCTGCCCGACACCGCCGTCCAGGAATCGCGTGAGCGCGTCCGCTCGGCCATCCGCAACAGCGGCCTCACCTGGCCGGTCAACAGCCGGGTAACCATCAACCTGGCGCCGGCCGACCTGCGCAAGGAGGGCCCGGCCTATGACCTGCCCATCGCCACCGGCATCCTCCTCGCCTCGGGGCAGGTGGTGGCCGACGTCGAAGAGGCGGTGTTCATCGGCGAGCTCGCCCTCACCGGCGACGTCCGTCCCGTCCGCGGGCTTCTGCCGATGGTGATGCTCGCGCGTGACCGGGGCATGAGGCGAGCATTCGTGCCGGTTGAGAACGCCGCCGAAGCCAGCCTGGTGCGAGACATCGCGGTCTACCCTGTCCCGAGCCTTGCAGCGCTGGCGTCGCACCTGCTCGGGGCAGTTGCCCTCGAACGCCACGAACCCACGGCGCGGGCTGAGCCGGACGAAAGCGGCAGCGGTCTCACCGATTTCGCCGATATCGTTGGGCAGGAGCATGTGAAGCGTGCCCTCGAAGTCGCAGCGGCGGGTGGTCACAACGTCGTAATGAAGGGCCCACCGGGCAGCGGCAAGACCCTGCTGGCGCGCGCCGTGCCGTCGATCCTGCCGCCACTCACGAGCGAGGAGGCGATGGAGGTGACGCGGATCTACAGCGTCGCCGGGCTCCTCGGGAGCGGGCCCGGGCTGGTCACCACCCGGCCATTCCGGGCACCCCACCATACGATTTCGAATGCCGGGCTGGTTGGCGGCGGCTCGGTACCACGGCCCGGGGAGATCACGCTCGCGCACCGCGGTGTCCTGTTTCTCGATGAGCTGCTCGAATTCGACCCGCGCGTGCTGGAAATGCTACGCCAACCCCTGGAAGACAAGACGGTGACCATCAGCCGGGCAAGGCAGGCGGTCACGTTCCCGGCGAGCTTCATCCTGTGTGCCGCGCTCAACCCGTGCCCGTGCGGGTTCTATGGCGACCCCGAACGCGAGTGCGTTTGCCCACCCGCGCAGGTAAGCCGCTACCAGCGCCGCCTCTCGGGACCGCTCATCGACCGCATCGACCTGTTCACCGACGTGCCGCGCGTGCCGTTCGAAAAGCTCGCGAGTGTTGCGCGCGGGGAACCTTCCGAAACGGTGCGTGCCCGCGTCGCCAGGGCCCGGGCCATCCAGGCGGAACGTTTCGCGAGAAGTTCCACGCAGGTGAATGGAGAGATGACGCCACCAGAGGTGCGCGACCACGCGCAGCGGCAGCTGGCCGATGGCGCTGCCGACGTCCTCAAGCTCGCGGTAGACCGCCTGAACCTGTCGGCCCGGGCATTTCACCGGCTCCTCAAGGTCGCGCGCACGATTGCGGACCTCGATGGGAGCGAGCGCATCGAGACGGCCCACATGGGCGAGAGCATCCAGTACCGGGCGCGGATCGAATGACCGGCGACGAGGACATCCTGCGCTGGCTGCGCGACACCGCCGGCGTCCTCGAGCGGCGCCGCGTGGTGCGCCGCTCGGAGTCGTCGATCCTCATCTCGAAGTTCGACGAGGGGTTCGCCGCGAGGCTGCACGAGACGATCGACCGGTTGCCCGTGCTATTCGACGGGGCGGCGGTCGCGGAGCGCTTCGAAATGCTGGTTCGAGACGACCCGGCCATGACGCGAGCGGAGGGCTGGCGCAGATCGGTTACCGCGCTCATCCGTGAGGCTGCCGACCCGCAGGGCCTCCACCCGGATGCTGTGGCCGAGGTGTGTGCCGGGGTCGATTCGGTCGCGGCCCTGGTGGATACGATCCTGTGGACCGGCCCCTCGGGGCCTGTCGCGCGGCCGCCGGAGCCTTCGGAGATGGAGGCCTACCGGGACACCCGGGCCCGGATGGATGCTGAGCCGGGCATCTTCACCCGGTACTACGGCAGCTTCGAGGGGGTCCCGGTGGAGAATCACTGCCCGGGCTCGCAGGTGGCCAGGCGGCTGTTCGCCCAGGCGTGGGCCATCTGCACCTGCACGGATCCCGGCTAGCCGCGCGCCACACGGGCGAGGAGGGCGATGCCCTGGCGGATGTGGTCCGTGGTCACGCTCGAGTACCCCATGAGGAAGGTTGCGCCGGGCGGCGGTTCGGTCATGAAGTACGGCCGGGCGTTGTAGATGCCGATGCCATGTTCGCGGGCCCGGGCGATGAAGGCATCGGCATCGCGGACTTCGGCAAGGTTCACGAGGACGTGCATGCCACTCTCGCTGCCGGTGATGGCCGCGCGATCTCCGAAATGCATTGCGAACGCCTCAATTAGTGCCATGCGGCGGTGTTCGTACACCTTGCGCATGCGCCTCAGGTGACGCTCGAAGTGTCCCTCATCGATAAAGAGGGCGAGGACCGCCTGGTAGAGCAGGGCGACGTGACGGTCGGTGAGCCACTTTGCCCCGGCGATGGCCGGCTGGAGGGCGGGAGGAGCGACCATGTAACCCAACCGCAGGGCGGGGAGGAGCACCTTGGAAAGTGTGCCGGTGTAGATGACGCGGCCAGCCTCATCGAGCCCCTGGAGCGCGGCGAGCGGGCGGCCTTCATAGCGGAACTCGCTGTCGTAGTCATCTTCGATGACGTAGGCCCCGCGGCGCGCGGCCCATTCGAGCAGCTCGAGCCGGCGCGTGGCGGACATCACCGCGCCGGAGGGGAACTGGTGTGAGGGGGTGACGTAGACCAGCTTTGCCACATCGGGCAGGCCTGCGACGCAGATGCCCTCGCGGTCGACCGCAACGGGTACGAGCCGGGCGCCAGCAGCGGCGAACACGGCCCTGGCCCCCGGGTAGCCCGGTTCTTCCACGGCAACAACATCGCCGGGATCGAGGAGGACGCGGGCGGCAAGGTCGAGGGCCTGCTGCGAGCCGTTGACGACCAGGACCTGGCCGGCGTTGCAGCGGACGCCGCGGGAGCGCTGGAGGTAGCGAGCGAGCGATTCGCGGAGCTGCGGCAGGCCCTCGGTGGGGCCATAGCCGAGCAAGTCCCTGGGCGGGTAGTCGAGCACGCGTTTGGTCAGCGTGCGCCAGGCGTCCATGGGGAACTCGTCGAAGGACGGCGTGCCATAGCGGAACTCGTAGGCGCTCTGGCGCGAGCGGTCCTCGGCCATCTGGGCGGGAATTTCGCCTTCGAGGACGCGCATGCCGAAGGCGCCGAGCGCGGGTGCAGCGGCACCGGCGACGGACGCCGGGAGGTCGATGGCCTCGGCGCGGAAGGCACGGTCGGGGAGATCGGGCGCGACGAACGTGCCCGAGCCATGACGGGCAGCGAGGTACCCTTCGGCAATCAACTGTTCGTATGCCTCGAGGACGGTGTTCCGGGCGAGGCCCAGGTTGCGGGCGAGGGTGCGGGTGGGAGGCAGCCGTTCGCCCGGGCGGAAGCGGCCGCCGAGGATGCCCTCGCGGATGGCTTCGGCGAGCCGCT
>CAYUVT010000242.1:0-4263 GCA_964448165.1 uncultured Anaerolineaceae bacterium
GGAGGAACAGACGATGGCACGGGTACCGCAACTGCTTGTGGTGGATCCGGACCGTGAGAGTTCGGCGGAGCTGTCGAAGACGCTCCAGATGCTGGGGTTCCAGGTGATTGCGACGGCCGGGTATGGCGTGGAGGCCTTCACCCTGTGCTTCCAGATGCGTCCGGACCTGGTGCTGATGCGAATCGAGGAGCCGCTGGTGCGGCCAGTCCAGACGCTGTCTCGCATCAATGATGGGTTGCCGGACCTGCCGATCGTGGTGTTTTCGACAGAAGCGAACATCCGGTTGATGCGGCAATCAATGGTCGGCGGAGCTTCGGACTACCTGGTGGAGCCGCTGAATCCGGAGGAGCTCGAGTCTTCGATCCTGAAGGTGCTCGAGAAGAAGGAGCGCGAAGCGATGCGGCGGCGGGGCGAGCTCGCCGACCCTGTCGCCCAGGGGACCATCATCACCGTGTTCGGGGCGAAGGGAGGCATCGGGAAGACCACGATCGCCTCGAACCTCGCGGTCGCGCTGGCCACCGAAGCGCATCAGACCGTGGCACTGGTCGATATGGACACGCGCTTTGGCGACGTTGCGATCACGATGGACATCCCGGTCGAGCGGTCGATCGCGGACCTGGCGCGCAACCTGGACAACGTGGACCGGAACTCGCTGCGGGACTACCTGGTTCAGCACGAATCCGGTGTGCGGATCCTCCCGGCGCCGACGCGCCCGAGCGACTGGCGGAACTTGAGTTCGGCGCATGTGCGCGACGTGGTGGATGTGCTGTCGCAGACCCACGACTTCGTGATCCTGGATACGCCGGGGACGTTCAACGAGATCGTGGCGGCGGCGATCGAAGTCGGCACGATGATCCTGCTGATTACGACGCTGGATATGGCGAGCATCAAGGACACGGTGCTCGCGCTGGAGATGCTGCACGAGCGCTTCGGCAACGACGAGGAGCGCATCAAAGTGGTACTCAACCGCGCCGGGATGGACACCGGAGTGCGGGAGAAGGATGTGGAGCGGACGCTGGATACCGACCTCTGGTGGAAGATCCCGCAGGACAACGAGGTGGTGAAGGCTGCCCAGCTCGGCCGTCCGATCGTGCTCAGCCGGCCGAACAGCCGCGTCGCGGTGGAGATCAAGGACATTGCACGGGCCCTGGCCGGCATCCGGCAGCGGTCGAAGGCAGGCAAACGGGGTGGCGGGGGCCTCGGGGGCATCTTCCGGATGCCATTCAAGAAGAGTGCCTAAGGTGCACCGGGACGGAGTGAGCAACCATGTCTGACGACCTTCGCGATCGACGAGCTGCGGGCGGCGATGAACGGCAGCCGTTCGGCTGGGCGGGCGCGCGCCGGCGGCTCGGAGACCAGCCGGGCGCGAGCCCGGCGGAGAACGCGGCCCCGGCGGGTGGTAGCGCGGATGCCCCGGCGGAACCGCCGAAGCTCCGTCCCTCGGGCCAGCTCGGGCGGCCTCCTGTTCAGGGGCGGCGCTGGGGCGAGGTGGAGCAGGTGCCACCGCCGCCACCCGGGATTCCCGGGCAGCCACGGTTCAGTGGACTTCGGTCCGGCACCCAGCCAGTCCCGGCGCCCGGGCCTGAGCCCGCGCGCATGGAGCCTCCGCAGCGCCCGGCGCGAGCCGCGGTGAGTGCGGGCGCGCCGGCAACACCGGTGAGCCTGCGGGGCGCGCCAAACCCCCAGGCCGAGGCGGCGAAGATTCGCCTGCACGAGCTGCTCATCGAGGAGCTGGAGCACGGGGCGCTGGAGGGGCTCGCCCCGGAGCAACAGCGCGATGCGGTTATCAAGGCGGCGCGCGAGCTCATCGTCCAGGAAGGCATCCAGCTGGGCGGGGCGAGCAGGGAGGAGCTCCTGGAGGCGGTCGCGGATGAGGCGCTCGGGCTTGGGCCGCTCGAACCGCTGCTGCGCGACCCATCCATCAGCGAAGTGATGGTGAACGACATCGACAAGGTGTACTTCGAACGGGAGGGACGGATCTTCCGCGCTCCGACGAAGTTCCGCGATAAGCAACACGTGATGCGCATCATCGAGCGCATCGTTGCGCCGCTGGGGCGGCGCATCGACGAATCGAGCCCGATGGTGGACGCGCGCCTGCCCGACGGTTCCCGCGTGAACATCACCATCCCGCCAGCCTCACCGAAGGCGCCGAGCATCACCATCCGGAAGTTCCGGGCGGACAAGATGCGGATGGCGGACCTGGTGGCGGTAGGGGCGTTGAGCGACGCGACGGCGGAATTCCTGGCGATGTGCGTCCGGGCCCACCTGAACATCATCATCAGTGGTGGTACCGGCACCGGTAAGACGACGATGTTGAATGCGCTTTCGGCGTTCATTCCGAACACGGAGCGCATCATCACGATCGAGGACCCCTCAGAACTGCGGCTCCAGCAGGATCACGTCATCACGCTGGAGGCACGGCCGGCGAGCATCGAAGGCAAGAACCAGATCAAGCAGCGTGACCTGGTCCGTAACTGCCTGCGCATGCGCCCCGACCGGATCATCGTTGGCGAGGTCCGGGGCGAGGAAGCCTTCGACATGTTGCAGGCGATGAACACGGGCCACGACGGGTCGATCTCGACCATTCACGCGAACAACCCGCGCGAGGCGCTGTCGCGCCTCGAGAACATGGTGTTGATGGCGGGGATGGACCTGCCTTCGCGGGCTATCCGCGAGCAGGTGGCCTCGGCAATCCACATCTTCATCCAGATCAGCCGTCTCCAGGACGGCTCCCGCAAGGTGACCCACGTGACCGAGGTGAGCGGCATGGAGGGGGACACGATCACGCTCCAGGACATCTTCCTGTTCAAGCTCGACCGGGTGGATGAAGACGGGAAGGTGCATGGCGCCATGCGGCCGACGGGCATTCGCCCGGGATTCGTGCACAAGTTCGCGATGGCCGGCATCGAGCTGCCGAACAACCTGTTCGGCACGGCGGAAGGGTGGTAGTCAGATGCTGCTGATCCTTGCAGCCCTCTGCGCGGGGGCGTTCGCGACCACGTTCACACTCTGGGTAACCGCCTATGGGGGCGGTTCGGGAGAGGCAGCCGCGCGGCTTTCGAAGTTGCGTGACGCCGAACAGTCGTTGCCCCAGGAAACGCGGGTGAGCTTGCGGCGGCGGGGAGCCGTGAACTTCGCGGGAATCACGGTGATTTCCGGGAACCTGGCGGCGAACTGGACGCGCGACCTCGAGCGGGCGGGGCTCACGCTCAACGCGAAGGAGTACTTCGTGCTGCGCGTGCTCGTCTCCACCGGCTTGACGGCGATGTTCATGCTGCTCGCGCCGGTCCCGGCGATCGGACTCATCGGCATCCCGATGGGCTTCTTCCTGACGGGGTTCTGGCTGAAGCGCCGCATCGCCTCCCGTTTGCACAAGATGGAAGGCCAACTGGTTGAGTTCATCCAGATGCTCTCGAGCGGGCTCCGGGCCGGGTTCGGCCTGCTCCAGGCGATGGAGTCCTCGGCAGAGCAGATCCCGGCGCCGCTTTCGGTGGAGATCCGGCGGACGCTGCGCGACACAGCGATGGGTGCGAGCGTGGAGCAGGCGCTGACAGCGCTCAACGAGCGCATCGGGAGTTCGGACTTCGACATTGTCATTACCGCGGTGCTGATCCAGCGGGCGGTGGGTGGAAACCTTGCCGAGATCCTGGACAACGTGGCTCACACCATGCGGGAGCGCGAGCGGATACGGGGGGAAATCCGGACGCTGACGTCGCAGCAGCGGATGACTGGATTCGTGATTGGCGGGATCCCGATCGGCCTGCTGATTATCTTCAGCATGATCAGCCCGGAGTTCACGGGGACGCTCTTCACGGACCCGCTCGGCCGGATGATGCTGGGTGCGGCGGCGGTGTCGGAGTTCATCGGCTTCATGGTCATCCAGAAGATTGTGAACATCGAGGTCTAGCGCCATGGAATTCCTTGTTGCGTTCAGCACGTTCGTTACCGTGACACTCATGGCCTATGGCCTGATGCACAAGACTTCAGGCGATAGCGCGATGGACATGCGCCTTGGCGGGCTGCGCTACACGCGCCCGAACCGGGAAGCGCTCCCCGACCCGGAAGCGGCGTTCAGCCAGCGCGTCATCCGCCCGCTGGTCCAGGGGCTGGGCCGCCGGGTAAACGGAGTCCTGCCGTCGACGATCGAGGATCGGCTGGAAAAGGCACTCACCCAGGCCGGGATGAAGATCAAGCCCGGGCAGTTCCTGATGCTGGTGGGCATCGCGGTCGGCAAACAGTTCTGATCACCCGATCCGGACTGCG
>CAYUVT010000243.1:0-4251 GCA_964448165.1 uncultured Anaerolineaceae bacterium
GTGCAGCCCGCCCAGGTCCGCCACTCCGGGGCCGAGCTTGATGTCGGTGCCGCGGCCGGCCATGTTCGTCGCAATCGTCACGGCGCCCTTCTGGCCTGCATCCTTCACAATCAGCGCTTCCCGCTCGTGCTGCTTTGCGTTGAGCACCTCGTGCGCAATGCCCTTGCGCGTCAGCAGCGTCGAAAGGTACTCCGATTTTTCGATCGAGGTCGTGCCCACCAGCACTGGCCGCCCGGCCGTGTGCATCTCCTCGATCTCGTTCACCACCGCGTTAAACTTCGCGCGCTCGTTGATGTACACCACATCCGGGTGATCCTTGCGGATCATGGGCCGGTGCGTGGGGATCACGACGACATCCAGCGAGTAGATCTTCGAGAACTCTTCCGCCTCCGTCTCCGCCGTACCGGTCATGCCAGCCAGCTTCTCGTAGAGACGGAACAGGTTCTGGAACGTGATCGTCGCGTAGGTGATCGACTCCCGCTGGACCTGCAGCCCTTCCTTCGCCTCCACCGCCTGGTGGATGCCGTGGCTCCATCGCCGCCCGGGCATCAGCCGTCCCGTGAATTCATCGACGATGATGATCTCGCCGTCTTTCACCACGTAGTCCCGGTCGATGCGCTTCAGGTACTCGGCATCGAGCGCCGCCTCCAGGTGCCGCGCCAGCCGTGGGTCTCCTTCAAACAGGTTGGCCACGCCAAGCGCCCGCTCGATCCGGCTGATCCCTTCTTCCGTCAGTGCGATGTGCTTCGCTTTGTGGTCGATCTGATAGTCCACCTCTTCGCGCAGCCCTTTGACAGCGCGGGCAAACTTCAGGTACGTGCCGCTGGCCTCCTCGGCGTTTCCGCTGATGATGAGCGGCGTCCGGGCCTCGTCGATGAGGATGTTGTCCACTTCGTCGATGATGGCGTAGTACAACGGCCGCTGCGCCTTCTCCTCCCACTCCCGCACCATGTTGTCGCGCAGGTAGTCGAAGCCGAACTCGTTGTTCGTTCCATAGGTGATGTCGGCGCGATACACGTCGCGGCGCGCGCACGGGCGCAGGTCTTCGAGCCCACCCGTGCCCCCGTCCTCGCCCGGTACATACCCCGGCTCGTACATGTAGGAGACGCCATTGTTCTGCACCACGCCAACGCTCATCCCAAGGGCGTGGTACACCGGCCCGTACCAGGCCGCGTCGCGCCGGGCCAGGTAGTCGTTCACCGTGATCACGTGCACGCCCCTGCCCGCCAGCGCGTTCAGGTACACCGGCGAGACCGCTGTGAGCGTCTTGCCTTCGCCGGTCCTCATTTCGGCGATCTTCCCCTCGTGGAGGACGATTCCGCCAATCATCTGCACGTCGTAGGGGCGTTCACCCACCTTCCGCGCCGCTGTCTCCCTGGCAACGGCGAACGCCTCGGGAAGGATGTCGTCGAGGTCTTCACCCTCGGCCAGCCGCTCCTTGAACTCGGCCGTCTTCCCGGATAGCTCCTCATCCGTGAGGGCGGCGTACTCCTCCGAGTACTCGTTAATCTCGTCGACAATGGCCGAAAGCCGCTTCAGCTCCCGCTCGTTCGAATCTCCGAGAATGCGGCTGATGAATCCAAGTTTGGGCATAACACTACCAGTGTAGCTGATAGCCCTGTACAGGGATTGGCAACCCGCCCGCCGGTTACCCGGCTGCCCGTGCGAGTGCCGTCACCACCGCAGCCGCAACCACCGCTGCCAACAGCGGGGCGCGCAGGGCGACGCACAGCGCGGCCGCCCCTACCCCCAGGATGCGGGCATCGAGCACGAGCGATTGGCCATCCGCCAGTGTGCTGGTCACGACGAGCGCCGCCAGCAGCGCGGGCGCCAGCGCCGCGATCAGCAGCCCCGCCCGCCCTGGCAATTCGCGCCCGCCCAGCGCCACCGGCCCCGCGGACTTCATGACCATCGCCGCGCCGCCCACGATCGCCACTGCCAGCCACGTGTCGCTCACCGGCGCCACCAGCCAGCCAGGCACGCCGCCGAAGCCGCGACGATTGGGATGCCGGGCCGCGCAACCGGGATGAGCGCCACCGCGATGAGGGCTCCACCGATCGCGGCCGCTACGGCTGCCCTCGTCCGTAGCTGTGGCGCCAGGAGCGCAAGGAAGAGCGCCGGGAAGGCTGCATCGAGCCCGAGCCTGTTCGGGTCGCCAAGCGCGTCGCCGCCAAGCACGCCCAATGCCGTGCCCACCACCCACGAAACGTAGATCGCCAGTCCTGCGCCGAGCAGCGCACCCCGGTCGAACGTGCCATCGCCCCGGTTCGCCACGGCCCACGATTCGTCGATGATCATCTGGCTCTGGAGCAGCCGTGCGGGCAGCGAACCGCCCAGCGCCGGCGCCACCGAAATCCCGATCGGAACATACCGCGCCGCCAGCAGGATCGCCGCCGTCACCGCCGCACCCAGCCCGCCACCGTCTCCCAGCACCGCGACCACCGCGAATTGCGACGCCCCCGTGTACGCCGTCATCGACATGACCAGCGGCGCGAACACCCCGAACCCGTTCGACCTGGCGAGCACGCCGAACGAGATCCCGAACGCGCCTACCGCGATGCACAGGGGCACGGAGGCCCGCAATCCGTATGCGAAACCGCCCCGGGATTGCTGGAGGTTTGCCTGCGTTCGCCCGCGCGTCATGCCGCCCGAGTGTTCCACACGTGCCCCGGACCCGCCACGTCTACGCGGTCGAGATCACCCGCTCGCGGTCGAAGCCGCGCGCTGCCCCCCGCCAGAGCAGCAGGTCGACTGCCACCATCAGTCCCGCGAACACCAGCCACGTGACCACCGTCGCCGGGATCGTCCGCGTCACCACCAGCAGGATCGGCAGCATGCCGGGCAGCAACACCAGCCCGCTCAGGTGTTCGGCTACCCGGACGTCCTTCGCTCGTGCCGAAAACGTCATGCCAATGAGCGTGGAGAACAGCGCCAGGACCGGTGTCATCAACACCAGCCCGAACGGCCAGATCCAGTCGAGCGCCTGCCCGCGCACCTCGCTGTGCACGGCGGCCGCGACCACCCCCATGTACGCCGCGTAGATGCCAAAGGTCATCGCGATCGTTGGTCCAACGATGGCCAGCACCTTCCCCGCAACGAACTGCCGGTCCGTCATGGGCAGCGTCAGCAGGGGCTCCAGCGTCCCCTGGTCGCGCTCCCCGATAACGCCATAGGCTGCCATCGTCGCCGGCACGATCACCGGCGTCAGGAAGAAGCAGAACATCGCCTGTCCCACCGCCAGGTTCACCCCGCCAGGCGCCCGGTCGATATCGAAGAACACCAGGTTCAGGATCGGAAGCACCAGGAAGGCGATCGGCAGGATTGTCGCCGTCATCAGGATCATCCGGTGGTGGCGGAACTCCCGCCACTCCTTTCGCACCAGCGCCCGGACCGGCGGAGCAACGACGACCAGGCTCATGCGGCCTCCTCCATCTTGTGCCTCGTTCCCCGGGCCATCAGCTCCAGGTACACCCGCTCCAGGTCTCCCGCCTGCTTCACCGAGACCACCTTCGCCCCTGCGTGTACCAGCCGCGCCACCAGCTCGGGCGTATCGCGGTCCGCGTCGGGCAACCGGCAGCTCATGCCACCTCGCCCCCACTTCACCTCCGCAACACCGGGCACCGACTCGACCGCCCGCTGCACCGCCAGCTCCAGCGCACCGGCGAATTCCACCTCCACCACGTTCCCCAGCAGTCGTGAGCGCAACTGCCGGGGCGTCCCCACTTCCAGCAGTTCCCCCTCGCGGAGGATTGCCACCCGGTCGCAGAGCCGTTCCGCCTC
Source organism: uncultured Anaerolineaceae bacterium (assembly GCA_964448165.1). Lineage (GTDB taxonomy): Bacteria > Chloroflexota > Dehalococcoidia > Tepidiformales > Tepidiformaceae > Amarobacter. The sequence goes on from CAYUVT010000243.1 coordinate 3,781, forward strand.
CGCCAGCCGGTGCGTATTCATCAGGACTGTCGCCCCGTTCCGCACCAGGTCGCGGATCATCCCCTCCATCGCCACAGCCGCCGAGGGGTCCAGCCCCGACGATGGCTCGTCCAGCAGCAACACCGCCGGCCGGTGCACGATGGCCCGCGCGAGCGCTACGCGCTGCTTGAGCCCCTTCGAAAGCTGGCCCACCCGCTCGCCGCGGCGGCTCGTCAAACCGGCGAACTCCAGCGCCGCAGTTATCGCGCCGTCCGGCTCCGCGAGTTCGTGCGCCTCTGCCCAGAACCGCAGGTTATCGTCGATGGTCAGCCGCTCATACAGGCTCGGTTTCTCTGGCATGACACCGATGTTCCGCCTCACCGCGAGCGCATCCGCGGTCACATCGTGGGAGAGGACCGAGGCGCTGCCCGTAGTCGGTTGAATGAGCGTCGCAAGAATGCGCAGCGTTGTCGTCTTGCCGGAGCCGTTCGG
>CAYUVT010000244.1:0-4231 GCA_964448165.1 uncultured Anaerolineaceae bacterium
CAGCCGGGAGCGATGCGCCGCCGAACGCTCGCATGGACGCCGGCCAGGCGATTGGCCGTGGGGGCGACTATCACGGCCATCGCCGCGCTCACCATCTTTCCGCTGGCAGCTCTCGCGGAACGTTCCATCCATGGCGAAGGTGGTTACACGCTCGAGTACTACCGGCGGCTCGACGACAATGTACGCCAGCAGGTCCTGTTCGTGGCACCCGTTACCGCGGTGCGCAACTCTGTGAGTTTCGCGCTCCTGACCATGCTCGTCGCCCTGCCGCTGGGGACGGCGGCGGCGCACGGCGCAACGAGGATGCGTTCCTCGCTGGCGGAAGCCATCATCCAGCTTCCGCTCGGCGTTTCAGCGGTGACGCTGGGCCTCGGCTTTCTGATTACGCTCAACCGGCCGCCGCTCGACCTCCGGGGGAGCCCGGCGATGGTGGTGATCGCGCACTCACTCGTTGCCCTGCCGTTCGTTGCCAGGACGGTTGCCGCGCAGCTGCGGTCGCTCGATCCGCGCCTGCGCGAAGCCGCGGCGATGCTGGGGGCGAACCCGATCCGGACGTTCATCGCCATCGACCTTCCGCTCACGTGGCGCTCGATGCTGGCCGGGGGCGTGTTTGCGTTCGCTGTCTCGATGGGGGAGTTCGGCGCGACGCTGCTCATCGCCCGGCCGGAATACCCGACCATTCCGCTTGCGATCTTTCGATACCTGGGGCAGCCAGGGGCATTGAACTACGGGCAGGCGCTGGCGATGGCGACTATCCTGATGGCCGTGACGGCGGCCGGGTTCCTGGTTATCGACAGGCTGCGATACCGCGAGTTCGGGGGATTTTGATGTGAGCGCAGGCGGGGCGAGCGCCGCCGGGGCCGAAGGGCTGGAGGTCCGGGACGTGGAGTTTCGCGCGGGCGGCGCACACATCCTGCGTGGCGCGAGCCTGCGCGTGGCGCCACGCCAGACAGTCGCGCTCCTGGGCCCCAGCGGTTGCGGCAAGACCACCATGCTCCGGGTGGTCGCCGGGCTGGAACGGCCGTCCAGCGGGCAGGTGTTGTTCGATGGAGCCGATGTGGGAAGCCTCCCACCGCATCGCCGCGGGTTTGGCCTGATGTTCCAGGACCACGCGCTCTTCCCGCACATGGATGTGGAGCACAACGTCGATTTCGGTCTCCGGCGGCTCGGGTGGGCGAAGGAACGGCGCGAACGGCGCGTGGCCAGCCTCCTCGAGACGGTCGGGCTTTCGGGATTTGCCCGGCGATCGCTGGAGGGGCTTTCGGGTGGCGAACGTCAGCGGGTCGCGCTGGCGCGCGCGCTGGCGCCGGAGCCACGGCTGCTGATGCTGGATGAGCCGCTCGGGTCGCTCGACCGGGGTCTGCGCGAGCACCTGGTGGTGGAGCTGCGGGAAATCCTGCGCCACCTCGCCATCCCGGCGGTGTACGTGACGCACGACCAGTTCGAGGCATTCGCGGTCGCCGACCGGATCGCCATCATGCGGGCGGGCCAGGTGGTGCGCGAGGGGACGCCGGGCGAAGTCCACGGGGAGCCGGGGAGCGAATTCGTCGCCAGGTTCCTCGGGCTGGAGAACATCATCGACGGACAGCGAGATGAGCGAGGGATGGTGGAGACGCCCGCCGGAACGTTCGGGCCGGTCCCCGGTGAGCCCGGGCCGGTGCGCCTGCTACTCCGGCCCGAGGGCGCGCGCGTGGTAGAAACCGATGGACCAAATGTCGTGCACGCGACGGTTGTCGCCCGGGTGTTCCTGGGAGGGCTAACGCGGCTCGTGCTCGAGACCGCCGCGGGCCGGCTCGAATTTCCTTTGCAACCGGCGCCGGATGGACTGGATGAGGGCGCGGCGATCCGGATCCGGGTGGAAAAGAGCCAGGCCCTGCCCGGAGGGTGACAGGGCCTGTTCGCGAAGCAGCTGAGACGGGGGGCTACTGGCCGCCGCCGGCCACACCGATTGCCTCAGCCTCCACCGGGTGCGACGCCGGGATCTGGGCGACAACCGGGACGGCCCGGCTGCCCTTTTCGGCCACGCGATAGACGAGCCCCCGCCCACTGGCGAGCTTCCACTGAGCGTGGAGGGCGGGCAGGCTGGCGAAGAAGAAAGTGATCACCGCCATGAGGGGCCACATCAACAGTCCTGAGACGTAGGTGAGGCGAGAGACATAGGCGGGCCGCCTGCCGCGCTGGATCAGCTCGAGGACAATCATCGTGAGCAGCGGAAAGATGCAGAGGGCGATGAGCACGCCGGGAAGGTTCAACCACATCGTTGGCTCGACGAGGCCGGTCCGGTCGAAGTTGTTCCAGGTCGAGGGCTGGAGGATGTTCTCGGGATGCCAGCCGGGGCCGGGGACGGGATAGCGGTGGGTCCACCAGTCCGGGAGCGGAGCGCCCATGCTGCCGGCCATCTTCGACGGGAGCAGCAGGCCCAGGGTGACGACATACCACTGGGCGACCCACAGGACATGCACCTTGGTGACCGCGGCTGCGAGCAGGAGTTTGCGCGGCCAGCCGAGCGGGGAACGCCGGTTGAGCGCGCCTCGCCAGGCGTAGGGAATGTCGCTCGCGCCCCAGGCGTGGCGGACGCTCTGCGCGTAATGCGCCTTGAGCGTCTTCCAGTACCCGTCGGTCAGCACGCAGTCGTTTCCAAGCGGGAGGAAGATCGACTCGACGTGGACGCGGTTGCCAAGGGCATAGGAGCACTTCAGGTAGAGGTGCCAGTCCTCGGGGATGACTTCCTCGTCCCAGTAATCGACCTCGTTCAGCATTTTCCAGCTCAGCGAATAGCAGCTGGTGGGGAACTTCACGCTACCCGGGAGGAGCAGGTTGGAGAGGCGATTGATGCCGGAAAGGCCATCGGGGATGCGCAGGGGCGCCGGGATGTCCCAGATGTTGTTGCTGTTGAAGATGGTTGGCTGCCAAAAGGTCCGGTAGCGATCCCGGGCAGTGAGAAACAGGTAGTTGAGCGCCTCGAAGTGGTGCGGGTGGAAGACGGCATCGGCATCGCAGCTGGTGACGGTGTAGCGGCCGATGTCGTCGCCGCCTTCTTCAATGAGCTGGATGTAGGCTTCGCGGGCAGCCCAGGCCTCGTTCGATCCCTTGCCGGGCGTCTCGTTGGGCAACCCTTCGGGGTGGAACGTTGCCAGCATGCTCGCGAAGTTCGGGCGGTAGCGGTCGAGCAACCGGGCCGCCTTTTCGTGGGCGCCGGCTTCGCGGGCTTCCATGGCCATCACGACGACGAGCTGGGAGGCGTTCGCCTGGGCGGCGAGCGAATCGAGGGTGCGGCCGAGGCCGGACTCGCTCTCCTTGTAGTTGGGGATGATGACCATATGGCGGGGCCAATCCCAGGGCTCGCTCCCGGACCCGGAGGCTGCCCGGGCGGCGTAGCGGGCGCGCCAGTCGGTCCGCTTCCAGCGGCGGATGACGGCCAGTCCGTAGATGCAGGCAATGGCAACGGAGTAGGACCGAACGAACCAGTACGTGAAGAACGCCATGCTCAGCACGGCGAAGGCGACAGGCGCCCGGAACGGGCCCCAGAAGATGAAGCTGATGAGCAGCAGCGACAGGGACAAAGGGAGGAGATTCCACAGGCGCTCGCGGAAGAGGGACGGTGCGTACACCGGCAATTCCGGAACGGCAGCTCTGTGGGACGGCGCCGACGGGATGACGCGAGCCCTGAGGGCCATGGACAGGAGGCCTCGAATGAGGTCTTCCCACGCCGCCGAGGTTAGCTGCCGGGCTACGGCCGGAGATAGCCGTTTCGCCGTCGCCGGCTCCCACCGGGAAGCCGCCCTTGCGAATTCGCCCCGAAAACTGGGTCCCCCGTCCCGCCGAAGCGGACTAGGCGTCGCGACCGGTGTCGCTTCCGGCATCTTCGCTCAAGGTTTGCAAGCGTCAAGGGGCACGACAGGGCACCTTTTAGCACTGTAGATTGATGGTCACATGACAAATGGATTACAGATGCGCGAATCGATCCTCGGAGACCTGCGGGAGATCTCGTTCAGCTTCGAGGTTGGCGGCGAGACCGTACCCGGTCTTGCCTACCTGCCCACGGGTGCGACCGAGCGCATGCCGCTGGTCCTCATCCAGCATCCTGGCATGGGCAGCAAGGAGGACTACTTTGTCGCGGAAGTGGGCCGCGGCTGGGCGAAACGTGGGTGGATCTGTGTGGGACTCGATGCACCCCTCCACGGCGACCGGGCCTCGCACGACCCGATGGCGCTCTTCCGGCGAACCGAGC
>CAYUVT010000245.1:0-4222 GCA_964448165.1 uncultured Anaerolineaceae bacterium
GGCCGGCACTTCTTCACGATGATCTTCCTCGGCTGACCCCCAGCGCCGGGAGGACACACGCACGAGGGGCGCCCAATGGGCGCCCCTCGTGTGTGTGTATGCATGGCATTGGCCCGGGCGACTACTCCAGCGGGGGGTCCAGGTCATCCCCGGCCTGCTGGCGCGACCGCGACATGGCGTAGCCCACGCCACCGCCGATGGCCGCTATGCCCCCAAGGATGAGCACGACCACGCCCCAGACAGGGAAGCCGCCGTCGCCTCCACTGCCCGCCCGCTGCGCCCCGGGCGTTGCGCTGGTGATGCCACCGCTCGGCGACGACACGGGCGAACCCGCCCCCGGGGATCCGGCGGGGATAGTCTCGACCTGGCCGCCCTGGCCCGGGGTACCGGGCTGACCGGGCTGCGGTGTGGAGCGGGGCTCGGGAGTACGGGTCGGCGCCGGTGTGAAGGTCGGGATCACGGCTGGCGTGGCGCTCCCGAAGGTCACATCCAGCTGGACAGGGCCGGGATTCCACTTCACCGTCTGCGATGCGAAACGGTCGCCGATCTTCACGCGGATATCGCGGCCGATAGCCCCGCAGCCAGCGATCTGCGATTCGGAGACCACATCGACCACGTATACGGTTACCCTGGCTGCGCCATCGCCGGTGTGCTCGGTCTTCCCCTTCGTCCCGCAGAGGACATCGCCGATATACGCCTCAACAGGGAGTCCTGCCGGGACTTCGCCAGCCGAATCGGCGACCGAGCCGAAAACGGTCGATGGGGGATCGAACTGGGCGAGCGCTGGCTGGAGCACGGTGGCGACGGCAAGGCCGCCAGCGAGCGACGCAGCGGCAAGGCGCCACGGAACGAACCGGGTGATGGTCATACACAGCAATCCTGGTGAAACTAACGGCCCCAGTCGAGGGTACGCAGGCAGGGAGCTAGGCGCACTACTTCGGCAGCGTCAACGTTAATGGCCGCTTGACCTGGATCCAGACGACACGGTTCTGGCCGAACTGCGAGAGCGTGTTCACTCCATCGGGCGCTCCCGGGATGTAGCGCAGCCATTGCTGGAGCTCGGCATCCCAGGCGTAGATCACCGTGATGTCGCTTTCGAGCCCGGCAATCACACCGGCGATCCCGGCCGTGCCGCTGCCCGTGGGCACCAGGTTCCAGCCCTCCACCAGCGCCACTTCCGACTCATCTCCGAAGGGGATGGTGACATCGATGATGATTTCGCCTTCGGGGTCGGGCGGGAAGCTCGCAGGGATCGGGTTGTCGTGCACCGTGCCGTCACAGAAGACGGTGCTGATCACGAAGTCATCCCAGGTGAGGTGGACGAAGTCGCTGGAGCCGGTGAACACCTCGTTCGCGGCGCCAACCCAGAGGTTATCCCGTGCGCCCGGGCCGCCGAGGAATGTCTTGCTCTGGCCCGGCTCGAGGTAGCCATCAAGGTCGCGGTGTTCGACCTGCTGGACGCCCGAGCCGAGGCTCTGGAGGCCGAAGCCAGCGAGGTTCACCGGCGTCGAGCCCATGTTCTTCACGGTGATCGTCTCTTGCCCGGTGCACTGGAGATTGGTGATGCGCACCTGGCCCGGTACCGGCGAAGGCGGGGCCGGGAACGTGACCATCACGTTGGTCGGCCGCATCAGGCTGTTCGAAACCTTGATCCATGCCTGGCATTCGTCGTCGCCAACCGTCGGCTTCGCGATCTCCACGTTCATCGGGCGGCCGAGGGCATCGAGCGTATCGAACGACGTCGTGGTGGCGAACCGGCGGGTGCCGTTAATCTCGAACGGGCGGTCGGCGGCGTCGATGATCGTCCCGCCGCCGGCGTCGATTTCGAACTTCACGGGCACGCCGAGCGTGTTGTTGTAGTTCACCGAATCGCAGAAGCCGTCGCGGTCGCGCAGGTGCGCCACCACGTACTTTATCTGGGGCGAATCGGTGTTGACGATCGTCACTTCCTTGTACCCGGCCCAGCGCCAGTCGGTCGAGGCCTTGTTGGAAGCGACCGCAGGCCACTTGCCGCGCGTCCGCGGCTCCGGGTACTCGGCGACGGCGTAGTACCGGCCGTGGCCGACGATGTCTTCGAGCTTGCACTGCGGATTTCCGTTGAAGCGGTTCGGCGCGCACTCCTCGAAGGTGAGGTTGAAGTCGCCGTAGGTATCGACCGAGGCCTTACCCGAACCATCGCTTGGCTGGCTCATCATCCTGGGCTTGGCGAGCGAGCCCAGGGCTGTGGTGGCCTTCGTGTGGGGGTTGACGTTGAACGAGAAGTCGGATTCGTCATCGGCCACGAAAAAGCCTGATGAGCCGTTCTTGACGCCTGTGCGGTAGTTATTCACCACCGGCTCGTTTTCCATGAGGAAAGTGACGATCGCGGCCGGCATCTCGAGGCTGCCCCAGTTGTTCCGGAGCCCCGAGGGGCCCTTGAGCTTCTCCCAGTCGTCGGGGAGCACCCAGCGATCAGCGGGCAGGGCGCGGCCATCGGGCTTCACCTCGGCCGGCCGGCCGGAGGGGTTGGTGCCGACAAAGTACCCGCGCACATCGGCGGTCACGTCGCCGAAGGTGGAGACGAACTGGTCAGGAGTCGCGTCGATGGTCACGTCCTCGAAGAGGAGGAAGAAGATGGGGAAGGCGACCTTGGAGAACGGGTTCGAGGTCAGGAATACCTCGATATCGACCTCTCCGGGCTCCTCGCTCTCGTAGCGGACCGTCGCGGAACACCCGGCGCCGAAGTCCGCTGAGGCGCGGTTTGGCCCATCGAGGGTGATGCCGGGACCGGGGATAAAGGAACCAGGCTGGTTCTCCGGCCGCACGAAGACAACCTGCTGCCCCGCGCACGAGCCCGTGCTGGCGAAGGCGTAGGTGATGGTCACGAATTCGCCTGCCCAGGCGACGCGCGGTGTCTTGTTGGCTGGCGTGAAGGTGAAGCGGAGGTCGACCCATTCCTGCGGCACGGCCGGCGTCGCCTGGCCCGGGTAGAAGACATCCACCTGGATGCGCACCTGGGAGTTGGCGGAGCAGCCGGGCGCGTTGACCGTGGAGAAGCGCAGGTCGTTCGGGTTGGCATCGGTATCGCCGAACGCCGGCGAGAACGGGTCGCCATCGCCCGCATTGATGTCGATGCGGCCACCCACGCTGATGCCGGCGATGGAGGTTGGCTTGCTGTTGTTCGGGACTTCGAAGTAGCCGCAGCCGCCCACAATTTGGGCCCGGATCCAGGCGCCATCGAGCGCCAGGTCGGTGTAGAGGGTTCCGCCCGTGCTGTGAGAGCCGAGCACCCATTCGGTGAGGCCCGCGCTCGCGATCATCGTGCCATCGCCCGCGTTGAACTGCATCGGGATGGTGAGCGTCGAGAACGTGACCGCGCCCGTGGTTGGCGTGCCACCCGTGGTGATGACGGTCCGGTCGATGCGGTTCCACTGGGTGACCAGCGGGCCGGCGGCCCCGCCTGGCAGCCCGTTGCCATCGCCGTTTGTATCGAAGAAGGCGACATCGGGCGTGCCGTTGTTGATGAAGTCAACGTATATCGTGTGCTCGCCAGGGCTGGCCGAGGTATAGCTAAAGCAGAGCGTCCCATCCTGGACGCCGTTGAGGCGCGGATTGTTCGCCGCCGACTTGTGGAACACGCCGATGTTCCCGGCCCCCGGCACATCGGCCCCGGCGAGCGGCGAGAAGTGGATGCCGCTGGCGCTCAGCGAATCCGCCGCATCGGTGCCGATGAGGCACACGTAGTGGGTCGAGCCGGTGACCAGGGGAGCCGAACGCTGGCGGGCCGGGACTTTGCCGTCGGAGGTCACATGGCGGAGCTCAACCGAGGCGACGATGTCGATCGTGACACCTGGCGGCAGCTGGAGGGAAACCGGCTGGTCGTCGTCGTCCTTATCGATGGTAGGAAGCAGGCCGATATCGGCGCGGTTGTAGACGGCATCGAAGTCGAACCGGACGTCGAGACCGGAGACCGCGCCATCCGAGGCGATGCCGGCGCACCACTCCGGACCTTCCTGGCGCACGTAGGCCACGCTCACGTTCGGTGGCGGCGCTGGCGCATTCAGGATCGTCCAGTCTTCGACCCGGACGTCGTTCACGGGGTCGTAAACGTTCGGGCTGCCAACGAGCGGGCCGTTTTCGCGCGGCGTCACGTTATCCGGGAGGAAGTTGTTGGAGCGCACACCCGTCAGGAAGGCCGCATCCCAGCCGACGGTGCACACCTCGGCGGGCCCACCGACCAGGC
>CAYUVT010000246.1:0-4207 GCA_964448165.1 uncultured Anaerolineaceae bacterium
GGACCGAAGCTGCTCGGTGAGCTGGCGTGGCGATCCATCGACTCCCTGGGCGAGCGCCAGGATCCCGCTGGCATCGAGCTCCGGTTTCACCAGGTCGGCAACGCGCCGAAGGGCCGCATTCGAGGTGAACAGCACCAGCGCCCGGCCACCGGAGGCAAGCGTGAGTTGGACGATGGCGCGCGCCACAGCATCGAGGTAATCGCGCGCCGCAGGGTCTGGCACGTCGTCCACTGCGGCGAGCAGGGTGGCCCGGCGATAGTCGAAGGGCGAGCCCAGTTGAAGCGTCTCGGGATCCTCGAGTCCGAGCCTCCTGGCGGCGAAGTTCATGTCGCCGTTGGCGCTCAGCGTCGCGCTGGTCGCGATCAGCGTCCCGGTCTTCGAGAACAGCTCTTCCCACAGGCGTGGGCCAACGTCGATCGGCGCCGAATTCAGGGTGCCATTGCCTTCACGGTCGCGCCCGGTCCAGGCAATCGTGTCCTCCCCGGGCGAACCCATCAGCTGTTCGGCGAGCAGGTGAACGTCCTGGACCCGCCTCAGTGCCGTCTCGAACTCGGAAGCAAGCACATCGGCGGATTCCACGGCGGCCTCAGCCACGGCCTTCGCGGCCACGGCGCCCCGCGCTTCCACTTCGCGAATGGTTCGGAGCCACCCATCCCAGGCATCTTCCACGGCTTCCCAGCGGTCACCGTGCCGCAGTGCCGGAGTCAAAAGCTGGCGGTCGTCCTCGCCGGCGGGAGTGAGGCGGCCAAGTGCCGCGAAGTAGGGTGCGGCATGCTCGTGGCAGCGCGCCACCGCATCCTCAAGCGACTTCGCGAGCAGTCCGAACGCCTCCTGGGGAACCGCCCGGAGCAACGTGACGACGCCACCTTCGCGCTGTTCTCGCGAGCCCCGCCGGTGTATGCCGTCCAGCGCTTCGTGCACGCGCCGCAGGCTCAGGCTGGCCCCGAACTGGCTGGTTGCGACGTCTTCGAGGTTATGCGCCTCGTCGATGACGAGGTGGTCGAACTCGGGAATAGCGCTGCCCCCCGCAGCCAGGTCGGCCAGGAGGAGTGCATGGTTGACGACGAGAATGTGCGCTGACTCCGCCGACTTCCGTGCGCGCAGCAGGAAGCAGTTCCCCTCGCGCACGTAACGGTTCTGGCGCGCGAGGCAATCCGCATCCTGAGCGCTGAAGCGCTGCCAGGCAGACCATTCATCCGGGGCGAGGTTGAGCTCCGAGCGGTCGCCCGTTTCGGTTTCCGGCAGCCAGAGCAGCATCGCCGAGCCCAGCCGGGCGAAGTCCGGGTCGCCCAAACCTGAGGCGTAATTCGCGATCCAGCGCTGGAGGCAGAGGTAGTTCGACCGCCCCTTGAGCAGGCTCGCCCGGAGATCTTCCTCTTCGGCAATGAACCCGGCCGCAACAAGGATTCTGCGGACGGCGGGAATGTCTTTCGCCAGCAGCTGTTCCTGGAGTGCGATGGTGTTGGTGGAGACCACCACGCGACGGCCGTTCCGAAGAGCATCGATGGCGGCCGGGAGCAGGTACGCGAGCGACTTGCCCACCCCGGTGCCCGCCTCGACCAGGTAGTGACCACCTGCCGCGAATGCCTTGCGCACCGCTTCCGCCATTTCTCTCTGCTGCGGGCGCTCTTCGAAGCCATCGAGGACGCTGGCGGCCGCGCGAAAGGCGGCCTCAACGTCGCGCGGCATGACCGGAAGGCGGGGTTCGCGCGGGGTAAGTGCCGGGTACTCCGGTGGCGGACTCAGCGCGGGGATGTGCTTGACCCCGTCAGCTTCCCCGGCCGGCCCGGCAATGACGGACGCCAGCACCGGCTGGTTGATCCCGACGAAGCGCGCAAGCTGGCTACGTTGCGCCGGTTCCAGGCGCGCGGCCCGCGTCAACAGGCGGGTGAACACAGCCGCCGCCACCCTGGCGTCATTCAGGGCGCGGTGGTGGTCGAAGGTTTCCAGGCCGAGCTCGCGGGCTACATCCGCCAGGCCGTGCGAGCGGAGCCGCGGCACCAGGTATCGCGCGAGTTCCGCGGTGTCGATGGCATCGACCCTGAGGCGCACGCCCTCCCGCGCCAGGTAGTGGAGGTCGAATCCAACGTTATGTCCTACTACCTGGCTTGAACCCACGAAGGCTTCAATTTCGGGGCCCGCCGCCGCGATGTCTGCAGCCCCGCGAACCATCTGATTCGTGACACCCGTGAACCGCTCAATGAACGCCGGGATTTCGCGGCCGGGGTTCACGAGCCGCTGGAACGTTTCAATCTCCGCGCCTGATTCATCGAAACGCACCGCGCCAATCTCGATAATGCGGTCGTGCTCGGGGTCGAGGCCAGTCGTTTCGAGGTCAAGCGCTACATAGGTGCGGGTCATGGTGCGAACATCCGTGCGAACAAGCAGTCTACGGCCCTCACCCGTCTGGGCCAATTGACGCCGACAATGCTCGTTTTCACGCGCGACACGCGCTGACGACATCCCCCGGGGTTAACGGCGCACGTCCGCCGTTGAGGCGCCTTCTCCGTCATGCGTAGAATCGGGCACCACGGGTCACCCCAGCGAATGGAGGTTTGCGTCTATGAAGGTCTATGCGACCGAAGACATCCGTAACGTGGTCCTGGTTGGCCACGGGAGCGTTGGGAAGACGATGCTCGCCGAGGCTGCGCTGTTCGAAAGCGGAGGAAGCACCCGCCTCGGGACCATCCAGGACCAGAACACCGTCAGTGACTACGACGAGGACGAGCATAAGCGGAAGTTCAGCCTCAACCTGGCCATCGTCCCGGTGGAGTGGGAAGGCCGCAAAATCAACATCATCGATACGCCGGGGTATGCCGACTTCGTTTCCGAAGTCATCTGCGGCAGCCATGCGGCCGACATGGCGCTTGTCGTGGTCGATGCCGTCTCGGGACCCGAAGTGGGCACCGACCGCGCCTGGGGCATCATCGATCGGCTCAACCTGCCCCGGATGATTGTGGTCAATCGCATGGACCGCGAGAACGCCGATTTCGACGCGGTCCTGCAAAAGCTCCAGGACCGCTGGGGCCACCGGGTGATGCCTCTCCAAATTCCCATCGGCGCGCACGACGCGTTCGAGGGAGTGGTCGACCTGTTGCACATGCGTGCGTATGTGGGCGAAAAGGCCGAGGAGGTCGCCATCCCGGCCGCACTGCTCAGCCACGCCGAAGAGCTCCGCGCTCAACTGATCGAGGGCATCGTCGAGACCGACGAGGAGCTGATGGCGAAGTACTTCGCCGATGAGGAGTTGACCGAGGATGAACTCCGAAAGGTGCTCCACGGGGGTCTCGATCACAACCTCATCATCCCCGTGATTTGCAGCTCGGCGACGAAGCTGATTGGCGTGCGCCAGCTGTTGCACAACATCGCGTTTAGCGGGCCCTCACCCGCCGACCGCGATCCCATCGAGGCGGATGGCGTGGCACTCACGGCTGATCCCTCCGCACCCACTCGCGCGCTGGTGTTCAAAACCGCCGCCGACCCGTTTGTCGGAAAGCTCACGTACCTGCGAGTGATAAGCGGGAAGGTCACCGCCGACAGCCACCTCTGGAACGCCAACAAGGAGGCGGACGAGCGGCTCGGCTCGCTGTACATCCAGCGCGGCAAGGAACAGATCCAGGTGCCGGAACTGCAGGCCGGCGACATCGGCGTGGTCGCGAAGCTGGCCCACACCGCAACCGGCGACACGCTGGGCGCACGCGAGAACGCCGTCAAACTGCCGCCCATCACCTTCCCAAATCCGGTGTTCAGCATGGCCGTCCGCCCGGTTGGCAAGGGCGCGGTCGACAAGCTGGGACCGAGCCTGCAGCGCATGGTCGAAGAGGACCCCGGGCTCCAGCTGAGCCGCGACCCGGGCACCGGCGAAGTCATTCTTGCCGGGCTCGGCGATGCTCACCTGGACGTAGTCATCGAGCGGCTGAAGCGAAAGTTCAACATCGATGTGGAGCTCTCCCTGCCCCGCGTGCCGTATCGCGAGACGGTGACGCGCAAGAGCCAGGCGGAGTACACCCACAAGAAACAGACCGGTGGCCACGGGCAGTATGCTCGGGTGGTCCTCGAGGTCGAACCCCTCGCACGAGGGGCGGGGCTGCAGTTCGGTGAGCGGGTAGTTGGTGGTTCCGTCCCGAAGGAATTTATTCCCGCGGTCGAAAAGGGCGTCATGGAGACCGCGCACACCGGCGTCTTTGCCGGATACGAGCTGACCGAC
>CAYUVT010000247.1:0-4205 GCA_964448165.1 uncultured Anaerolineaceae bacterium
TGATGTTCGGCGAGCACAACGAGTACGTGTACCGCGAGGTGCTGAAAGTCTCGGAGGATGAGTACCAGTCGCTGCTCGCCGGCGGACATATCGCCGACGCTTACGACCCGAGCGTGCCATGACCGAACGTCCGCGGATGTACCACGAGCTGGCGGAATGGTTCCACCTGATCACCGCCCCCGAGGACTATGCGGAGGAGGCAGCCTACTACCTGCAGGTGATGCAGAACGTGATCGGACATGTGCCGGGGAGCCTGCTCGAACTCGGTTCGGGCGGGGGCAACAACGCCCTGCACTATAAAGCGCACATCCCCGACGTGGTCCTCAGCGACATCTCCGGGGCGATGCTCGCGCTCAGCCGAACCATCAACCCGGAACTCCCGCACATCCAGGGCGACATGCGAACGGTCCGCATTGGCCGCCAGTTCGAGGCGGTGTTCGTCCACGACGCCTGCTCCTACCTCACCACCGAGCAGGACATCCGCCAGCTTGCGGCTACCGCGTTTGAGCACTGCCTGCCCGGCGGCGTGGCAGTCTTCTGCCCCGATCACACCGCTGAGAACCTGGTCTACGAAACCGATCACGGCGGCCACGACGGCCAGGGCCGTGCGCTCCGCTACCTGGAGTGGACTTACCCGGGGCCGCCCGGCACAAACGCGTTTTATGTGGACTACGTCTACATCCTCCACGAGGACGGACGGGAGCCTCGCGTGGAGTATGACCGGCACATCAACGGTGCGCTGCCGCGCGACACGTGGTTGCGAGCGCTCGCCGATGCTGGCTTCGAACCCGGCGCCGTCCCGCTGGTCCATAGCGAGGTCCCGGAGGGCTACAGCGAAGTCTTCACGGGGTGGCGGCCGCGCTGACCGCTTCCCCGGACAGCCGGTAGAATGCCGCACCAGAGATCACCACAGGCCGCTCCCTCAGCGGCATTCCCGGAGGCACAGCGAGATGGCTGAAGTTGGACTCCCCGTCGATGAGAAGTACGCGCCGCCCGCGCGCGTGAGCGAGGGGGCGCTCGTCTCCTCGATGGCCGAATACGAGGCGCTCTACCGGCGCAGTGTCGAAGACCGCGATGCCTTTTGGAGCGAGATGGCCAACAAGCACATCGACTGGATGGCCCCCTTCCACACGGTCTGCAAAGAGGACCTTCACACCGGGAACATCCGCTGGTTCGATGGCGGCAAGCTCAACGTCTCGGTGAACTGCCTCGATCGCCACCTGGCGACCAACGGAGACAAGACCGCGCTGATTATGGAAGGCGACGAACCCGGCACCAACCGCAGCATCACCTACCGGGAACTTCACGCAGAGGTCTGTCGCCTCGCAAACGCGCTCCGAAGGCGCGGCGTACGGAAAGGCGACCGCGTGGCCATCTATATGGGGATGGTCCCCGAACTCGCCGCGGCCATGCTCGCCTGCGCCCGGATCGGCGCCATCCACTCGGTCATCTTCGGCGGCTTCAGCCCGCGATCCATCCGCGACCGCATCGACGACTCGACCTGCAAGGCCATCATCACCCAGGACGAGGGGCGGCGCGGCGGCCGGCTGGTGCCGCTGAAGGCGAATGTCGACGAGGCCCTCAAGGAGCCCGGCCACACGATCGAGTTCACCATCGTCTTCCGCCACACCGGCAACCCCGTAAACATGCAGGCCGGCCGCGACGAATGGTGGCACGACGCCCTCGCAGGCGAGTCGCCCGAAGCCGAGCCGGAGGTTATGGAGAGCGAGGACCCGCTCTTCATCCTCTATACGTCCGGCTCCACCGGTAAGCCCAAAGGGGTCCTCCACACCCAGGCGGGCTACCTTCTCCACGTCATGCTCAGCCACCGCTACGTGTTCGACCTGCGCGACGACGACATCTACTGCTGCGCCGCCGATGTCGGCTGGGTCACGGGCCACAGCTACATCGTCTATGGCCCGCTTGCAAACGCTGCCACCTCGGTGATGTTCGAATCGGTGCCCACCTACCCGAACGCGGGTCGTTACTGGGACATGGTCGACCGGCTGGGGATCACCATCCTCTACACGGCGCCGACGGCCATCCGCGCGATCGCCCGCGAAGGCGACGAACACGTCAAGCGTTACAGCCGCAAGTCGCTGCGCGTACTCGGCACGGTGGGCGAGCCCATCAATCCCGAGGCCTGGCGCTGGTACTACAACGTTGTCGGAGAGGGGCGCTGTTCGATCGTCGACACCTACTGGCAGACTGAGACGGGCGGGCACATGATCACCGGGCTTGCCGGCGCCACCGTGATGAAGCCCGGCTCGGGCTCGCTGCCGTTCTTCGGCATCCAGCCGTGCGTGGTCGATGAGACCGGCGAAGAACTGACCGGCAACAACGTCACCGGCCGGTTGTGCATGAAGGCCTCGTGGCCCGGCATGATGCGGACCGTCTACGGCGACCACGAACGCTTCGTCCAGACCTACCTTTCGATGTACCCGGGCAAGTACTTCACCGGCGATGGCTGCCTGCGCGACCAGGACGGCTACTACTGGATCACCGGGCGGGTCGACGATGTCCTGAACGTCGCGGGCCACCGCCTGGGCACCGCCGAGATCGAAGGCGCGCTCGTCGGGCACCCGGCCTGCGCCGAGGCGGCCGTAGTGGGGTACCCCCACGACGTGAAGGGCACGGCCGTCTACGCCTACGTGCACCTCAACGCCGGCTACACCGGCTCGCCGGAGCTGGCAAAAGAACTCCGCGATGCCGTCCGCAGGGAGATCAGCCCCATCGCGACTCCCGACAAGATCCAGTTCGTCGAAGGGCTGCCAAAGACACGCTCCGGCAAGATCATGCGCCGCATCCTCCGCAAGATCGCCGAGGGCGAACCGGAGAACGTCGGCGACGTGACCACCCTCGCCGACCCGGCGGTGGTCCAGGACATCATCGTGGGGGCGGCGAAGGCGGAGTAGAGATGTGCGGCGCCCGCGGGTCCCTCCGGTGGGCGCTTCCACAGCATCCGGCCTTAGCGCTGGACATGTTCGGGCGGATCAACGGGAATCGGGAACGAGAGGGATCCCGCCCTGGGCGGTCGTTCCGTCCGCTGCGAACCCCTGGCTCGTCATGATCTGGATGTACCCGCCCTTGCCCGAGGGGTCCGGGACAAAGCCGCGGCGGGCATCTGGCGGGCAGCCGGCCTCGATCCAATTCAGCGAGTCCCGGTACTCGAGATCGAACGCGGCCTTTGCGTTCACAAGTTCCGGCGCAGCGAACCTTCCATTGGAATCCACCCGGGCAGCCTCCAACATCGAACGCGCCGCGGCACACTGGCGTTCGGTGAGCCGTTGGAGCCCGCCGGGAGGTTTCGCGCCCGGACTACCATGGGCTTGATCACCGGTGAACCCAAACGCGCTGATTCCAACCAACAAGGCGCAGACGCCGATGGCTCCAGTCAGCCCCGCCCACCTCACGTACTTACGCCGCCCAGTAGTGCTACGGAAGCCGCAACAGCCCAGCTCGAAGCAACCACGAGTGAACAAGCCGCCAGCAATAATCCTGCCCGGAACCGGGTCTTCTGCCACCTCGACACGCAGCCGCGTCGCCACCTTCTCGCTGCATCCCAAAGCATCGCGTTCAGGCCCCCTCTTACAAAGCTCGCGGTGGCGACCGCTACGGATGAGACTATCGCTAGCGGTGGACCACGATCATGGTACCCGCTGTATCGTAATCATGACGCCAGCTCGGCTTCGGAGACCCCGGCCGCGGCCGCCAGCTCTCGCAGCCATGCCCCACGGTTCTCCCTCCACCACCGCTGCATCTCCCGCACAGAGGTGGCTCCCGTGATGCCCTTGAGATCGCGTATGTGGGACCGCAGGCCGTTCATGCTGAGTCCAAGGGCCGCCGCCGCCTCTGCCTCCGAGTCGTGGCGTTCCAGCTCTCGCAGGATTCGCGCCCGGGCCACAGTAATACGGGTCAATACATCAGCCGGGGCAGGACCCATCGCCAGCCCCGGCTCGGGTTCCATGGTTTCCTCTGGCATAGCCGCGCCTCCACTCTGCCACGAGTCACTTCTGGTTCGAGCCTAGCAAACGCTGTCAAGGGAACCCGGCCCAGGTCCGCTCCGCTTGTTCGCACCCCACGAAATATCCTGCTACAATCCCGCCGCAATACCGGCCGCCCGGGACATCCCCGGGCATCCGTGGCCGCGCACTGCGCGTGGCCGCCACTACGTGAAAGGGACAGCCATTACATGGACCTCGGCC
>CAYUVT010000248.1:0-4174 GCA_964448165.1 uncultured Anaerolineaceae bacterium
CTCGCCAAGACCATAAGCCGCCCACTGGTCGGCCCAGGGCGGGTACTTCTGTTGTTCCACGTCATCGCGATGGAGCGCCAGGTAGTCGGCGGTGAGCCATGCTGGCCGATCCCATCCCTCGCCGGGGAAGACGCGGTGCATGAGGGTGAGCGTCCAGAAGGCTTCACCGGTTGCGTACTTCGATCGCTCGCCGGGGACGGGTGCGTTCGCCGCCGGGTTCCAGCGGCTGAGAAAGGCGCCATCGGGGAGTTGCAGAGCGAGCAAGCCGCGCGCCAGGCTCCGCGCAAGCTCGTCGTAGCGACTGTCGCCGGTAGCGAACCGCCGCTGCATGACGCTGGCGAGCATGAGTGCGCTCGCGCCAAGGCGGACGCTGCCATCGGCCGGGTCCTGGAGCGCCACCCAGCCGTCGTTCCGGTAGAGATTCCGGTTCATCCACGCGAGTCCCCTGTCGGCGGCGGGGAGGATTTCCATGTCGCCCGCGGCGGCGAGCTGGTAGAGCGACATGGTGACACCGGCGTGGCGGACGACGTTGTAGCCACCGAGATCGGCGTTATCGTCCTTGCGGTATTCGTAGACGTAGGTGCCATCGGGATGCTGATTCCGTTCGATCCAGGCCGCCGCCGCGCGTGCGGCGGCCCGCGCACCGTCCGGGTCGATGGCAGGGCAGTACTGGGGCGCGAGGAAGGTGCCCCGGAGCAACACCGCCCCCAGGAGCCACGCGGCGATGGTGAACAGCAGGGGACGTCGCACGCGCGGAAGGATAGCGGAAGTGCAGGTTTGGCGATTTACCACGAGTTACCGCCGCTCCCGGCACCATGGTGAAATTCTGTGCCCGGGGGAATTGCGTGAGGTTCTTGTTTGGCAGCCTTGTTGGCCGCCTGCTTTCGCTTGCCATTGTGGCAGTGGTCGCGGCCGGTGCTGGCTGGTATTTCTTCATTCGCGAAGAGCACAAGGCGCAGGAAGCGGCCGCCGACATCACCGAAGAAGTCCGGCAGGCCGCGGGACAGCCGACGACGACTTCGGCTGCCACCCCGGGGAGCGCGCAGGCGTCGCCCGCCGCCCAGGCGGCAGCGGCCGACGGCACCTCGACCTATGCCGGCAAGAGCTACCGGATTATCGAAGGTCAGTCGGAGGCCTGGTACCTGGCCGACGAGAAACTGGCCCGGCTGCCAACCGGTTCAACCGCAAAGGGGACCACGAAGAAGATCAGCGGCGAGTTCCACCTCACCAGCGATGGACTGGACCCCTCGAAACCGACGACCTTCACGGTCGACCTTGCCAGCATCACGAGTGATAACTCGCGCCGTGACGAACGGATGCGTGGGGCCCTTGAGACATCGAAGTACCCCACGACCACGTTTACGGCGACCAAAATCAGCGGCCTGCCGGCGGAGTTCGGTCCAACCGATACTGTCCTGCAGCTGACGGGGACGCTGGACCTCCATGGTGTTCAAAGGGAGGTCACCTGGGAACTGAAGGTGAAGCGCGACGGCGACATCTTGAGCGTGCTCGGGACCACCGCGTTTAAGTACGCGGATTTCGGGATCAACAAGCCCGACATCGCCGGGGTAGTTTCAGTGGAGGAAGACGTCACGCTCCAGGTGCAACTCTTCATCCGGGAGTCGTGATGGCTCGACCCGGGGCATCGGCGGGCGGTCCTCTCTCGCGGAGGGGGCGGCCGGTTCACGTCAGGGGGCCTGGAAGTTGAGCCTCAGGCCTCGAGTGGGCCAGGCATCGAAAGCGATGAGCCTGCCCGTCGTGCTCAGGGTGACGTAGAGCGTCCGAAGGTCGGGCCCGCCAAAGCAGGCGTTGGTGGTGAGCAAATCGGGGCAGGGATAGTGCTTCACCGTTTTGCCATCGGGTGAAAACGAGGTCAGTCCGCCGTTCACCAGGGTCGCGACGATGATATTGCCCTCGGCGTCGACGCAGAGCGAATCGCACATGGCGCTGTTGATCGGCCCGCCCGGCGGGAGTGTGCCAATCACCCGCCGCGCACCAACCTGTCCGGGCGCAACAAGGTCAAACGCCCAGAGGCGGCCGGTCGGCGTTTCGGCCACATACAGGGTCTTCTCATCGGGGCTGAGGCCGATGCCGTTCGGCGCCTCCATCGGGAAGATGATCTCGCGGATGAACTTGCCATCGGGCGAGGCATAGAACACCCCGGTCCGGTCACGGTCGCGCGGCCGCGTCTTGCCGTGGTCGGTGAAGTAGAAGTTGCCTTCGCGGTCGAACACGAGGTCGTTCGGGCCTTTCAGCCGTTCGCCATCGCATTCGCGGTAGAGCGTGGTCACCTCGGAGCCGTCGGGGCTCACGCGCTGGATCTGACCGCCGATGTAGTCCGCCGGTTGTTCGCCGGGGAAGAGCCCCACCGAGCCATCGGGAAGCGGCCGTTCCGTCCAATGAAAGCCACCGTTCTGTGTGACGTAGATGGCGCCGTCCGGTCCGAGAGCGGCGCCGTTTGGTCCGCCGCCAGTGACCGCGAATGGTTCGGTCGAGCCATCAGCCCTCACGCGGGTGAGCCTGCCGGCAGCGATTTCGGTGACGAGGATGTCGCCACCGGGCAGTTCGAGTGGTCCCTCCGGGAACTTCAGGCCCGTGGCGACAAGGCGATAGTCCATTTCATGCACCCTTAGCGAAGTGCGCGAATGCTAGCCGATGCCCGGGGGAGATGTGCAGGGGCCGCGCAGGGGGCACAATGCCGGCATGGACGGTGAGGTGCTTGAGAGGCTGCGCGCCATTTGCCTGGCGCTTCCCGAGACGACTGAGCGGCTCAGCCACGGTGAGCCGACGTGGTTCATCCGGGGGAAGCGGTCGTTCGTGATGTTCTCGAACCATCACCACGGCGGCCCCCTGGGGTTCTGGTGTGCCGCTCCGCCCGGCGCCCAGGATGTGCTGGTGAGCGCGGCGCCCGACCGGTTCTTCGTGCCGCCTTACGTGGGGCATCGCGGCTGGCTCGGTGTCCGGCTCGATGTGCCCGTGGACTGGGACGAAGTAGCGATGATCGTGGAGGACGCCTACCGCAGCGTCGCACCGAAGGGGCTGTTGGCCCTGCTGGGCTCACGCGAGCAATGAACCTCGACCGTCTTGCCTGCGAAGCTGCCGCCTGCCGCCGGTGCCCGGCGGTAGTGCCGGGGAGCGCGGTCGTCGATAAGCGAAAACGGGTACCGGCTGGGGGCGTTCTGTTCGTGGGTGAAGCCCCCGGCCGCCTTGGCGCAGCCCGGACCGGCGTGCCGCTTTCCGGAGATGTGACAGGCGACCGGTTTGAACGCCTGCTGCGCGAAGCCGGCCTCGAACGTGACGCCGTCGCGGTTACGAACGCCGTCCTGTGCCTGCCACTCGATGGACGTGGGAGGAACCGCCGGCCGGCGGGAAGGGAGATCGTGGCCTGCAGCGGCTTTCTTGCGGAGATGATCGCCGGAGTCCGGCCCGGGCTGGTCGTGGCGCTCGGCGGAGCCGCCCTGGCCGCGCTGGGGCACATCGAACGCCACGGGCTCACCCCGGTTACGGGCGTCGGCCGGTTCATGCCCTGGCATGGAATCGTGCTGACGGCGTTGTATCACCCCGGGGCGCGTTCCGCCGTCCATCGCCCCTGGGAACGGCAGATTGAGGACTGGCGACGGCTGGGTGAGGCGCTTGCTTTCGAGGGAAATCCCGGAAATTGGCAACAAATCGATGCGGGACTCTTGACGGGGCCCCATCGTATTTCTACGATGGCATCGTAATTTTTCGATGAGGAGACTCTCCGTGACCACCCGCACCGACGACGAGATCCGGACCGAAGTGGCGAAAGCCTATGGCAGCCGCGTGCAGCGCATCCTCTCGGAGGCAGAGGCCGTGCCCGTCGTCCAGGCCAACGACTGTTGCGGCAGCGCCGCGCCGGCGGCAAGCAGCTGTTGCGGCGACACGAGCCCCGACGAGATCCAGATCACCAACATCGCCCGGTTGTACGCCGACACTGACGTCTCGGACCTGCCATCGACCGTCACTGACGTAGCGTTCGGGTGCGGCAACCCGACTGCGATCGCGGCCTTGCGGCCTGGCCAGGTCGTGCTCGACCTGGGGTCGGGCGGCGGCATCGACTGCTTCCTGGCGGCCAAGATGGTGGGCGAAAGCGGGAAGGTGTACGGCGTGGATATGACGCCGGAGATGATCGCCCTGGCGCGCAAGAACGCCG
>CAYUVT010000249.1:0-516 GCA_964448165.1 uncultured Anaerolineaceae bacterium
GCCGTGCATGTCGCAGTCTACTTCTGCGACGAGTGCGTCGATCTCTGCCGCTAGATCATCGACGAGGAAAGCGGTACCGCCACGGCGACCCCGGCGGTCAAGGCCGCGGCCGCGAACGGCCAGCGGGTACCCCCGCCGAAAGCCATCTACGAGCACCTCCAGGAGTACGTGGTCGGCCAGGAGCAGGCGAAGAAGGTCCTCTCCGTCGCTGTCTACAACCACTACAAGCGCATTGGCGCAGGCATCGAACAGGATATCGAGCTCGAAAAGTCGAACATCCTCCTCGTTGGCCCAACGGGCGTCGGCAAGACCTACCTCGCGAAGACACTCGCCAAGATGCTCGACGTCCCCTTCTCCAACGCCGATGCCACCGCGCTCACCGAGGGGTGCACGGACCTGGAGTCCAGCCTGCACCCCGACGACCGGGCTTCGGTGGCGAGCGGACGGCCGGCCGTCCTGCAGGACGATGCGCTGCGCCTGGAGCGACGTATCGTTCGCGCGCAGGTGAACCAGCGT
>CAYUVT010000249.1:526-814 GCA_964448165.1 uncultured Anaerolineaceae bacterium
GGCCGGCTACGTCGGCGAAGACGTGGAGAACATCCTCCTCCACCTTATCCAGGCCGCTGACTTCGATATCCAGAAGGCCGAGCGCGGCATCATCTACATCGACGAGATCGACAAGATCGCGCGCAAGAGCGACAACCCCAGCATCACCCGTGACGTCTCGGGCGAAGGCGTGCAGCAGGCGCTCTTGAAGATTATCGAGGGCTGCGTGGCCAACGTCCCCCCGCAGGGAGGTCGCAAACACCCCCACCAGGACTTCCTGCAGATCAACACGGCGAACATCCTGTTCAT
>CAYUVT010000249.1:824-4120 GCA_964448165.1 uncultured Anaerolineaceae bacterium
GTGGCGCCTTCGAGGGCCTCGAGAACCACATCGAAAAGCGCCTCACGCGCGACCATGTGCGGCTCGGTTTCCAGGCGCAGCGCGGTTTCCGCGGCTCGAAGCGCAAGGACGAGCTGATGACGCACGTCACCCACGATGACCTCCTCGAATTCGGGCTCATCCCCGAGTTCGTCGGCCGCTTGCCCATGGTCGTCGGCCTGCAGTCACTCGACGAAGACGCGCTCGTCCGCATCCTCACCGAACCCAAGAACGCCCTGGTGAAGCAATACCAGCGCTACTTCCAGATGGATGGCGTCGAGCTCGTGTTCACCGACGATGCCCTCCGCGCCGTCGCAGAGTCGGCGATCAAGCACAAGACCGGCGCCCGCGGCCTTCGCACCGTGCTCGAAGAGACGCTCATGGACGTGATGTACGAGATCCCCGGCCGCGGCGACGTAAAGAAATGCGTCGTGAACGCCGACTCCGTGCTCAACAAAACCCGTCCTCTGCTCCTCACCCGCGGTGGCCAGGAAGTCGATATCCCGGTAATCAGCCAGGAACTGCACGGCGAAACCGCCTGACGCATCTCATCGCTGCGCGTGCCCGAACGGCAAGAGCCCCCTTTCGAGGGGGCTTTTCAGTGCCGTGTCCAGGGGCAAAACGAAGGGTCCCGGTCACGGGGCCCTTTACGCTGCTTCGTGTGGGGCTGGCTAGGGCTTGTCCTTGCCGTTGCCCTTCGCGTTGCTGTTGCCGCCGCCGTTCTCCTTGTCATGGGCAGCGGCCCGGTTCTCGGCCGCCCTGTTCATGCCATCGACTGCAGGCTGGGGCAGGTGCAAGGTCACGCCGCCGGGATTCGTGACCTCGCCGCAGCCGGCCTTGTCGCAGGCCGGCGAGTCATCGCGGACTCCGCGCACCGTGTCCGCCTTGGGACCTTTGTCTTCGCCGGCAGCGGCCTCGTCGGGCCCCGGCTCGACGCCCCCATCTTCCTCGTCCTCCCCCTTGTCCCGAGCGGCCTCGCGCTTTTCGGCCGCGCGGGTGATGCCGTCGACTGCGGGCTGGGGCAGGTGGAGGGTCACGCCGCCGGGATTCGTGACATCGCCGCAGCCAATGTTGTCGCAGGCGGGCGAGTCCTCGGGGACGCCCCGAATCGCAGGTGTATCCGCAACAGGCGTCTCATCCTCCCCGGCGGTTGCTTCGGCCTCCAGCGCACCAGCGAGCGGCTCGACTGCCGTGGCGGGTAGCTTAGCCTCGGCAGGGGCGGGCGGGGTGACCGCGGGCGTCTCGTCTTCGGCCTGGCTGAGGCCGGCCGCCGCGAGCGAGGTGGCGGCACCGGCCATGGCGAGGATGCCAGCACCCGCCCAGAATGCGGCCCGGGTCCGGAACAAGGTCAACATAAACTTCCTCCTGCGAAATGCATGAGGGGCGCCGAGGCCAGCATAGCCGCCAGCGGCCAGTTCGAGCATTCACAATCTGCGGACATTCTGTAAAAAGCCCGTAGATCTTCCCTGCGTGCACCCCGGCGCGCGTTCGGACCATACTGTCGAACCGCCATCGGCGGCCGGAGGAGTTTCATGCTGAGCTATGTCGACCGCGTCCAGCTGGTGGTGCCAGACCGCAAGGCGGCCGTGGAACGCTGGAGCGCGCTCTTCGGCGCCGAGCAGGTGGGCGAAGACGCCTCCCGTTATCTCAATGCGCATCGCACCACGGTCCAGGCCGGCCGCTCGCTGTTCGAATTCCTCGAGCCGGCGGGGCCCGGTCCCATCCACGAGTTCCGCGAGCGCTGGGGACAGGGGTTGTACGGCGTCGGCTTCTCGACCCCCGACCCCGGCGCGATGGCGAAGCGGCTGGAAGCAGCCGGCGTGCCGGTGATCGACGAAAAGGGCCAGCTCTTCCTGCGGGAGGCCCGGTTTGGCATGCCCACCGTCATCGTCGCCGACGAGCCCCGCGGGTACGTCGGCCACATCCGCTGCGTCTACGAAGTCACCAACCCGGTCGCCGACTGGGAAGCGGCCGCCCGCTACTACACCGATATCTTCGGTCTCGATGAGTCGAAGTACTGCCCGATCGAGAGCAAGCTCTACGGCTACAGGGGCACACTCACCCTGTTCGACCCGCCGCACCGCCTCGACCGGATCGAGATAACGCAAACCTGGGGCGGCGGCGCCATGGACCGCTTCTGGCAGAAGCGCGGCGATTCGCTCTACATGTGCTACATCGAGACCGACGACGTGAAGGCGCTCGAGGCACGCCTCCAGGCAAGCAACCTCCGCTATGCGCCCGGCGAGGGCCGCCCCGACGGCACCAACATCTTCATCCACCCGCAGACGCTCTTCGGGATGTTGATGGGCGTGAGCAAGACCAACTATGGCTGGCTCTGGAGCGGCCGGCCCGAGCTCGCCGGCGCGGGCCCGGGCGATGCCGTCCACTGAGCCCGGCAGAATCCGCCCTCAGCGGTGGCCGATGAGCACTGCCAACGCCGTGATGGTGAAGCCGATCCCCGCCAGCACGATTTGCGGGTCGGTAAACAGGATGCGATCGGGAGCGTCCGTCGCCCGTTCACCGTTGAGCAGCAGCAGGTAGCGGAACAGCGCGAACGCTGCAAACGGGATCGTCAGCGCCATCGCCCCGTCGGCGGGCACCCGGGCCGACTCGATCGTGTAGAGCGCGTAGCTCAGCAGTACCGAGGCCGCGCTGATGTTCAGCATCTGGCCCAGGATCTCGCCGTTGTAGTGCGCCAGCGAAGGCCGGTGGCGCGCCGCCTCGGGGCCAAGCTGCCGGTACTCTGCCCAGCGCTTGCTGCAGGCGAAGAAGAACGCGCCAAAGCTCGAACACACGTACAGCCACGGGCTGATGTCGACTTCGATCGCCGCCGCGCCACCCACCGCCCGCCCGACCACACCGGTACAAAGGATGAGGATATCGAGTACCGGTACCCGCTTCAGCCCGAACGAATACGCAGTCATGATGGCCGCGTAACCCGCCAGCACGCCACCCGCCATCGGGTCGAGTGCAAAGGCAGGCGGCAACGCGATGAGCATGAGCAGGCCCGCCGCAACCGCGGCCGCCGGCACCGGCAGGTCGCCACTGGCGACGGGCCGGTTGCGCTTGCGCGGGTGGACGCGGTCGGCGTCCCGGTCCTGGATGTCGTTCACCAGGTAAGTCGCGCTGGCAACCAGGCACCAGAGCCCGAACAGCATCCCGCTCCGCCAGAGCAGCGGCCACCATGTATCGGAGTCGCCGGGCACCCAGGCGTCGCCCGCGCTGAAGATCAGCGCGGCGAACACGATCAGGTTCTTCGGCCACTGGTAGGGCCGCAT
>CAYUVT010000250.1:0-4120 GCA_964448165.1 uncultured Anaerolineaceae bacterium
CTGCAGGAGAAGATCATGGAAGAAAAGCGGATGGTCGGATGACGAACGAAACCGCTCCCGCCTACCCCGGTGTTTCGGCGCTCGTACACAAACACCTGCCGAAGGTGCCCTTTACGGCCGGCAAGACGCTGACCGACGCGGATATCACGGTGGAGCCGGCGCATTTCCGCGAGCTCATGGAGGGATTGAAGGAGCGGCGGGAACTGGCCTTCGATTTCCTCCGCAACATGGTCGGGATCGACATGCAGGAGGAAGGGCTGGTCTGCAAGTACCAGCTCTATTCGACGAAGCACCGGCACTCCATCCAGGTGACCGTGCCAACGCCGCCGGGCAACCCGCATATTCCCTCGATCACCGACCTGTATGCGGCCGCCAACTGGCACGAGCGCGAGGCCGCTGAGATGGTGGGCCTGGTCTTCGATGGCCACCCGAACCTGAAGAACCTGTTGCTCGATGAGGATGTCCGCATCCATCCGCTGCTCAAGGCGCACCCCCTCCAGAAGATGGAAATCGCCCAGGGCATCGAAGACCGCACCCCGGGGTTTACGTTCTGATGCGCACCACCATTGCTTCGCCCATCGCGCGCTTGCATCTGCCCCACCGCGGAGGTGCCGCGTGAGCATCTGGCCCGAAGAGCGCATCGCCCGCGCCGACTCGTTCGATACCGTCGACATGACCATCAACGTGGGGCCGCAACACCCGGCGACCCACGGCGTGTTCCGCATGGTGCTCACCGTCGATGGCGAGATGGTCGTCGATTGCGAGCCCTACATCGGCTACCTCCACCGCGGCCTGGAAAAGCTCACCGAAAACCACGACTACCGCCAATCAATGGGCTGGTGGGACCGGACCGACTACCTGGCCGGCATGGCCTGCGAGATGGCGTATTGCATGGCGGTGGAGAAGCTCGGCGGCATCGCCGTGCCGGAACGCGCCGAGTACATCCGCGTGATGATGGTCGAGCTCTCCCGCATCCTCTCCCACTTCATGTTCTTCGGGGCATTCGGCGCCGATGTCGGCTCCTTCGGCACGAGCTTCATCTACGCCTGGCGCGAACGGGAGCGCATCTACGACTTCTTCGAGGAAGTCGCCGGCGACCGCATGTTCCCCACCTACTTCCGGCCGGGCGGCGTGCAGATGGACCTCCCGGAGAACTACGAGGACCGCGTCCGCTGGCTCCTGGGCTCGATCCGGCAGGGCCTGGAGGATTTCGACGGCCTCCTGACAGGCAACGAGATCTTCGTCGAGCGCTGCCGGGGCCTTTCGCCCGTGACGCCCGAACAGGGGATCAACTGGGGCCTTTCCGGGGCGTGCCTGCGCTCGACGGGCATCCCCTACGACATCCGCAAGGTCGAGCCGTACAGCATCTACGACCGCCTGAAGTTCGATGTCCCGGTCGGCAAGACCGGCGACGTGTTCGAACGCTTCCTGGTACGCATGGGCGAGGCCTGGCAGAGCACCCTGATCGTGGAGCAGTGCCTGGAGCAGATGCCGAAGGACGGGCTCGTGCTGAACCCCGACCTGCCCAAGACGCTCCGCATCGACAGCGGCGAGTGCTACATCCGCACCGAAGGCACGAAAGGCGAATACGGCGTCTACGCCATGGCGCGGGGCGGCAACAAGCCCTACCGCATGAAGCTGCGGTCGCCTTCCTTCTGCAATCTCTCCGCGTTGAAGCAGATGGTGGTCGGCCATTACGTGGCCGACGCGATCATCATCCTCGGGTCGCTGGATATCGTCCTGGGCGAGGTGGATAAGTGATGCTGTTTGCCGACCCGCTGTGGGGGCTCCCGTCCTGGATCGATGCCATCATCCGCGTGCTCATCGTGGTGCTGGTGATGACGGTGGTGGTCGTCTACCTCACGGTGGGCGAACGCTGGGTGGTGGCGCGCTTCCAGCAGCGCCTCGGCCCCCGCAAGACTGGCCCGGGAGGCATCCTCCAGGGTTTCGCCGATGCCCTCAAGCTCGTGACCAAGGAAGACATCCGGCCAACGAACGCCGACCGCTGGGTGTTCGAGCTTGCGCCCTATGCCACGTTCATCCCGGTGCTGATGACCCTGGTGGTCTTGCCCTTCGCCAAGGACTGGGGCGTGCGGAACCTCGGACTGGGCCTCTTCTACGTGTTCGCCGTCCTGGGTTTGAACATCGTCGGCATCATGATGGCCGGGCTCGGTTCGGGGAATAAGTACGCGCTGCTCGGCGGCGTGCGCGCGGCGGCCCAGATGATCAGCTATGAGATCCCGCTCGTGATCAGCCTGCTCTGCGTGGTGATGATCACCGGCGCCGACATGGATGGCGGCATCGGCACGCTCGACCTGAACGTCATCGCCGCGCTCCAGGAGGACCGGCCGTACATCGTGCTCCAGCCGCTGGCGTTCCTCATCTTCTTCACGGCCATGCTCTCGGAACTCCACCGGGCGCCCTTCGATATCCCCGTGGCCGAGTCGGAAATCGTGGGCGGGTACTTCGTGGAGTACTCGGGCATCCGCTGGAGTATGTTCCAGCTCACCGAGTACGCCTCGATGTGGGGCTTCAGCGTGTTTGGTTCCGTCGTGTTCCTGGGTGGCTGGGCCTGGCCCTTCGGGGTGGATGCGCCCTGGTGGCTGCAACTGTTGACGACGCTGGTGAAGAGCCTGGTATTCATCCTCACCATCATGTGGATCCGAACCACGGTGCCGCGCCTGCGCATCGACCAGCTGATGAACTTCAGCTGGAAGGTCCTGCTCGAACTCTCGTTCCTCCAGCTCATCGTGAACGGCATCATCCTGCTGTACGACTGGCCGCAGGAGCTCCTGGCGCTCACCAGCGGCCTCGGCGCGGCGTTCCTGATCGCGCTCATCATCCGGCACTCCACCAGCAGGGCCACCAAGGGCCTGGTGGGCACGTACCGCACCCTGGGGTCGACTAGCCAATGAAAGGGATCCTCAAAGGCCTCGGCGTCACCTTCTCTACCTTCACGCGAAAGCCGGTGACGGTGCAGTACCCGGATGTGAAGCACGTTCTGCCGGTGCGCCAGCGAAGCTTCCCCGTCCTCACGTGGGACTTCGACCACGATGAGCCGTTCTGCACCGGCTGCAACGTGTGCGTGCGCAACTGCCCCGTCGATTGCATGACAGCGGTGATGATCGACAACCCGAAGTATGCCGAGGGCACGAGTAACCGCAGGAAAATCGTCGAGAAGTTCTGGATCGACTACGCCCGCTGCATGCGCTGCAACATCTGCGTGGAGGTCTGTCCGTTCGAAGCCATCGTGATGGACAACACGTGGAACGGGCACGAGCACGCCGTCTATGACCGGCGCGACCTCCACATGGATATCGACGAGCTGACGAAAGTCTCGCGCAGCGGTCAGCTCGTGCGGCCCTTCCGCCCGCAGGACAACATCGAGGCGCTGGAGCGGCGGGTGAAGGGCGAAGAGCCGCCCGAGCCGACGTTTGTCGGCGCCTTCCCCGAAAACCGCCAGCGGCAGCTCGAGCGCATCGCGCAGGGGCTTCCCGCCGCCATCCAGGAGCGCGAGCCGGAGGTGAAGCAGGTGGCGGCGAAGGCCGGCGCCGCCGCTGCCGCCGCGGGCGAAGAGGTCGAAATCCTCTCCGAGTCCAAGATCCGGGCGAAGCGGATGCGGGCGGAGCGCCAGGCCAAGGAATACCAGGACCGCGGCGAAGCCGTCCCGCAGGAAATCCTCGACGCGATTGAGAAATACCGGAACATGAAGCCGGGTCAGCCCGCGGCCGCCGCCGGCGGTGGCGCGGCTGCTGGCGGCACCGGCGAAGTGCTCACCGGCACCAACCCGGATGGGACCATGCGCTTCCCGCCCGGCGTGGGCACGGGCCCGAAGGGCGACCCGAACTCCGCCGAGAAGGTCCGCGCCCGCCGGATGCGCGCCGAGCGGAAGTTCAAGGAACTGACGGAAGCCGGCGAGCCGATCCCCGAGGACATCGCGAAGACGCTGTACGAACTGGGGAGCGACCTGGCGCCCGGCGGCAGCATCTGGGCCACCCTGGCCGGTTCGGCGGGCGGTGGCGGCGCCGCCGCGGTACCGCTCACGGGCACCAACCCGGATGGGAGCATGCGCTTCCCGCCCGGCGTGGGCACGGGCCCGAAGGGCGACCCGAACTCCGCC
>CAYUVT010000251.1:0-4086 GCA_964448165.1 uncultured Anaerolineaceae bacterium
ACGGCGACGATACGGCGACGACGCCGGGTATGGCGGCAGCCCCGGTGGCGAGGGACTCGAAGGCGGCCCGGGTGGCCGGCTCGTCGATGCCGCCGGGAGCGCTGAAGACCACGTCGGCGTAGTCGCCGGAGCGTTCGGGGAACGAACGCTTGAGCTCATCGACGGCAGCCTGCGACTCGGCTCCGGGCAGGGTAAGGGTGTTGATGGTGCCTTCGGAGATGGCACGGGCGGTGAGGCCGATGGCGGCGCCGGCGAGAAGCCAGGCGGCAACGACGTACCAGCGGTGGCGGTAGGCGAAGCGGCCCCAGCGCTCGAGCATGCTGCGTTCTCTGTTCATGTGGCTGCACCCCGTGATTGCTGCGTAGGCTCAGGGTGGGCCCATGGCAGCCAGGATTCGCGGACTTTTGTCGCTTTTTGCCAGGGCCAAGGTGACGCGACGGTGACAGACATGATTGGCACGGTGGCGGCGCGTAGGATTCACGCATGGCGCCGGGAAGCACGCGCGCGGATTTCGCGGCAAGGCTTGGGGCGGTCCCGTTCTTCGCGCGGCTGGAGCCGGCGGACCTCGCCGCGCTCGCAGAGGAAGCGGAATGGCGCGAGTACGCCCCGGGCGAGGTGATCTTCCTCGAAGGTGAGCCCGCCCCGGGCCTGTTCATCCTGGCTGCTGGCTATGTGAAGGTCGTGAAGACCTCGTCCCAGGGCCGGGAGCAATCGCTCGAGTTCATCGCGCCGGGCCAGCCGTTCAACACCGTGGCGGTGTTCACCTCTCACCCGAGCCCGGCGACGGCGATCGCGCTGGAGGCTTCGGCGGCATGGATGCTGCCGCGATCGCGGGTGAGGCGGCTGCTTCGGGAGAGCCCGGCCTTCGCCGAACAGGTGATTGAGAGCATGGCCGACCGGATGGTGTTCCTGGTGAGCCTGGTGGCTGACCTCTCGCTGCGGTCGGTGACGGAGCGACTGGCGCGGCTACTGCTCGACCAGGCGGTGGGGGGCGTGGTGCACCGGCCCCGCTGGTACACGGTGCCTGAGCTGGCGGCGCGGCTTGGCACCGTGCCAGATGTGGCGCAGCGGGCCCTGGGCAAGCTGGCAAACGATGGGCTCATCGAGGTGACACGGCGTGAGATCCGGATCACGGACCAGGCGGGGCTTGAGGCGCTGGCCGGCTAGATGCGGTCCTGGGCCAGTGCTTCGAACGTTGGCCCGAACAACCGGCGCACCGGGAGATCGGGACCGTGCCCTCCACCGGAGGCAGCGCCGCGGCTACCGGTCCTCCGCGCCGCGCGGGGTGTAGACGCCGGGACTGCCTACCAGGTGACCTTGCGAAGGCGCGAATCGCTGAAGATGTAGACTTCGCCATCGCGGACGGCGAAGGCGCTGGCCGCGCGGAAGTCTTTGTGGCGGTACTGGCGGTCGAAGGCGCCATCGCGGCGGAAGACCACGATGCGATCGTTCGGTGCATCGAGGAGGGCGATCTCGTTCTTCGAGAGCGCCTGGGCCGTCTCAGGCGCCACCAGCTTCTTGTCGATGCCGGCCTGGGAAAGGGTGAGGGCGACCTGTCCGTTGATGAAGCGGTGGAGCGTGCCATGCTCATCACTGGTGATGATCTCGGAATCGACCATGAGGCGGCGGGCGGTCGCCAGGTCGTCGGTTTCGAGTGCTTTCGCCGGGGGGTTGGGGAAGCCGGAATCGTTCTGGGTGTAGCGGAAGACCGTCTTCTGAGCGGCATCGAGCACGAACAGGTCGCGGCCGTTCACGGCGATGTCGGTGACGCTGAGGCCGGAAACGACGTTGAAGGCAACGGCGCGGAGGCCACCCTGGGCAGAGTAGGCCCAGAGGTGGTTCAGACTATCAGCTATGAGGAGGACGGGGCCCCCGAGGTCGCTGGCATCGAGGTGGGCGATGGCAACGGGCCGGCCCCGTTCCTGCGCCTTGTCTTCCGTGTAGACCACCCGGGGGTCGCCGCCAGCAAGCGGGAGCGCGATGACCTGGGAAGAGTTGGCATCGAGCACATAGGCGGCCTCGGGTCCCACCGCCATGCGGACCACGGCGACGGCCTTGCTGCCGAACTGATCGAGGGAGGCGATGACCTCGACGGAGGCGGGCTCGATGACGTTGTCCATCTGCTTCAGTGCGCCAGCGACTTCGTTGAAGAGCTGCTCGGCCTGGGGGTCGGAGGCGTCGATTTCGCGCGCTTTCAGGAGCATGGCCTGTGCTTCATTGAGCGCCGTGCGCTTTTCGGCGGGGTCGGGTAAGACGCGTGCGGTAGCGATGCGCTGGGCGGCGCCATCCATCAGTTCCACGTATCTCCCGGCGTCGTTGCCTTCGAGCATGCGGGGGACGGTAACGAAGCCTACGAGGAGGAGGAGGATGCCCAGCCCAACCGCGATGACGAGCCAGGTCGGTGGAAGCTGGGCGCCGGTGGCGTGGCGGTTGAAGGTATTGCCACTCTTCCAGCGGCCGCCGGCCGAACCACGGACGCGGACGAGGGTGCCGCCGCCGTTGAGGGCCGCTCCGGCTTCGCTGGCGATGGTCTCGGAGACGGGGGTGGTAGCCTGCACATGCGCGCGGCGCCCGGCGGCGAGATCATCGACAAGGGGGAGGTCCTGGTTCAGCACCTCGGGGCGCGCCGGAGGGGTGCCGGGTGGCACCAGCCCGCGAGTGAAGCTCGCCTTGCGCGGCTGGCGGCGGGCACCGCCGCTGTTCACCGGCGGTTCGAGGGTGGCGGGACTGGAAGCCCCGCGCCATGCCGGGCGGCTGGCAGGGGTGTACGACGGCACCGCGACGGCGACGGAACTCGCGGCGGCCCGAGAAATGGCAGCGCGGGCCTGGGTATCGGCGGCGATGCGGGCGAGGTTTGCGGTGGGCTCGCCCGAGGCGCGCGCGAGTGGCGCGGGGGCAGATTCGACCGCTTCGGGGATGATGGCTTCGACCTGTTTCCGCGGGGCGATGGCAGTCAACCGGCGGCGGGCGGTGAACACCACATCTTGCTTCTCGTCATCGATGAAGAGGCTCGGCTGGTAGGTCGGCCCCTCCTCCACCTGGTGGGTGGGCGGCGGGCTCGTGGCCGGGCCGGTCGCGTCGATCACGACATCGCCGGCGGAGGGCTCAGCCTGTGAGCCGGCGGCATCGCCAGGGCCCGTGACCAACAGGACCGTGAGGTGGCGGAGGTGCTGCACACGCCGGTAGATATCGGGAAGGATCTGCTCTGCCGGGAGGCCCAGGATGCCAGCGATGAGTTCGTCATCGAGTTCGGCCAGGGCGACCGTGGAGATGAGGAGCAGGCGGTCGCCCGGCCCGAAGGGGATGCGCGTGAGCTGCGGTTCGGCGGGAGCGGCGCCGATCGGATGGGCATGGCCGGCATCGGCAAAATAGGAGGTGACGCCGCCCGCGTGATAGTGGAATGCGACCGACGGGCCGCCCTGGGCGAGGACTGCCTGGTCGCCGCGGCGGCCGAAGCAGGTGAGGCCGATGCTCACGCGGTGCTGGGCGATGCTCTTGCGGTTCCAATCGGCGAGGTTGCGTTCCGCATCGGCGAAGAGGCGGCGGAGCGAACCGGTAAGGCTCATGTCGAGGCCGGTAAACGCCTGGCCGATAGCGGAGACGACGTGGCCGGCGAAGGCCTCGCCCGCGGGCGTGGTGCCTTCCGCCAGGATGAAGAGCTCCGCACGGTCGTCGGCGGGACCCTTGCCGTGGAACACCCCGGCGTTGGGTCCCCGGTCGACCGGTTCGTGATCGACGATCGCGAACTGGCCAACCTGGAGTGGTTCGGTCAAAGCAGACCGTCCTTTTGCCACCAGGATTGGACACGGGGGAGCAGCGTCGGTACCGCCCACCGCATTGCGGCAGGCCCCCGCCAGCACCGAGCGATCACTATACCACCGCGTTTTGGGAGTAGAGCAACCGGACGTGCGGCCTGTCTCTCAGGGAAACACAGGATAGGGGCCGGGGATAATCCCGAGCCGGGGCTCAGGCGCCGGCCAGGCGCGCCAGGGCCTCACCGGTCAGCCGGTAGGTGGTCCACTCGTCCATGGGCACCGCGCCGAGGGCCCGGTAGAACCGGATCGCCGGCTCGTTCCAATCGAGGAC
>CAYUVT010000252.1:0-3996 GCA_964448165.1 uncultured Anaerolineaceae bacterium
GTGGCCCCGCCGGCGAACTGGCAGCTCTCGCTCTACGAACGGGCGGTCTCGGGCGGCGACATCCTCAGCGGGACCACCTTCGTGAAGGCGCTCGACCTGGCAGCCGCGCGCTCGCCGTTTACCGACATGCGCGACGACGCCTGGAGCGCGGCCTTCGAAGCGGAGGTAAACACCACGGCGGGGCGCAACGGGTTCGCACTCGAATACGATTGCGAGCTCGTGGTGCTGGTCGATGACGCGGAGGTGTTCCGGGCCGAAAACCCGGATGGCACACAGCGGGCGGAAGTGGCGTTCGATCACGCCGGCGGGAAGGCGCGTGTGCGCATCGAGGCGCGCGATACGGGCGGTCCGTTCCTCGTGCGCTGGGCCGATTAGCCCGGGGGGAGGCGCCTGCCGCCGATGGTGACGCGCAGGTAGAACAGCCGCCAGGCGATGGTCAGCCCCGAAACGGCGGCCAGGATGATGAGCGTCCAGTAACACTGGCCCGCCACCGTGCCCACGGCGGCGACGAGCAGGCGCACATCGCGGCTGGCCAGGCCGAAGATCGAATCGAGGTTGCCACGGGCCGCCACATCGGGGAGGTCGGCTTCGATGCGGGCGCGGCTGTAGCTCACGATGAGGGCCGCGCCGAGGGCGAGCGCGCCAACGAACTCGGGGCGCGGATGGTCTTCGAAGCGCACGGCGTAGACGGTCATCCCGGCGAGCATCACGGCGTCGGCGTAACGGTCGGTGACGGCATCGAAGACGCCGCCGAAGCGGGTGGCGCGGTCCTTGAGGCGGGCGAGCTCGCCATCGACGCCGTCGATCACGCTGACGGCCTGGATGGCGATGCCGCCGGCGATGTTCCAGCCCGCGGCGACCATCGCGCCAGCGGCGATGGCCAGGAGGAGCGTGAAGGCGGTGACCTGGTTGGGGGTGAGCGGTGTGGGGCGGAGGCCGCGGGCCATGGGCCGGCTGAGGGGGCGGTTGAGATAGCGCGAGACGAGTCCGTCGTAGGTCATGCGGCTCCACCGGCGGCCAGCATGGCGCCGGCGCCCGCGAGGTCTTCCTCGGTGTCGATGTCGTACCACGACTCGCCGGTGACGTCGATGGCGGCGAGCCGGCGGGCTTGCGCGAGCCGGGCGTAGATTTCGCCGAGCTCGCAATCCTCCGGCGCCGAATCGACGGCGTCCCAGGCCTCCGGCCCGAAGAGGAAGGCGCCGGTATCGAGCGCATCCCAGCGGGGGAGGTGTTTGCCGATGGCGGTCACCAGCCCGGTGGCGGGGTCGATGGCGACGCGGGTGGCTTCATCGACGTACGCCTCGTGCCAGGGGGCGGAATCCGTGGCGACCAGGCCGGGGCCGCCGGGGCGCCAGGCTGCGAGCAGCCGGCGGATGATGCCCGCGCTGAGCATGTGGTCGGCCATCACCAGGAGAAACGGTTCGGCGCCGAGGCAGGAGCGCGCGGCGCGCAGGGAGAGCGAGGCGCCGCCGCGGAAGTCGCCGTTCCAGGCGTAATCGAGGCGGAGGCCGTGGGAATCGCGCAGGAGGGCATCGCGGACCTGCGCGCCGCGGTAGCCGAGGACGACGACAGCCTCCCGCAGGCCGGCATCGCTCAGCGCGCGCAACGTGTAGGAGATGAGCGGGCGGCCACCGATGGGCACGAGTGGCTTGGGCGTGCTGGCGGTGTGCCGGCCCAGCCTGCCGCCATCGCCGGCGGCGAGCACGACGGCCCGGTTGGGCCCCCGGGGTGTGAACTCCATCCTCTTATACTACCGGCCCGGCGGCGTTTCGCCCGTGGGCCCGCATGGGGCTACGATCTGGAGCAAGGCACCACGCGCCGTTTGTGCTATTTCAATGGGGGAAACAGAGACATGTGGCAGACGATCGGATGGCTGACCTTGGGGTGCGCGGTCTTCATCGGCATGCTCATTTCGCTGTCGATTATCGGGTTAAAGATTTAGGGGCGAATGGCATGCGGCCAGCCGGAGGGATGTGGCTGGCCGCATGGATGCGCCCCAGGAGCGGGACGGCTGAAGCGCTGAACGCAGACTACCCGCCGCCTGTTAGCCGGGGGTTAAGCGTGCCACTTTCATCGAACCGCGGCGTGCGTCAGGCTTAACGGGTGACGCAAGCGGCACAATCTGCCCTGCCCGGCATGCTCGAACCGCCCATCCAGGGAGGCCTGACGTCGTCCGAGGCGCTGGCCCGGGCCGCGGCAGGGCTTTCGAACGTCGACCGCTCGCGCATCCGCACCGATGGCGACGTCATCCGCGCGAACGCGCTCACCTTCTTCAATGTGATCCTGGGTTCGCTCATCCTCGCGCTGCTGGCGGTGGGGGAGTTCAAGGATGGGTTCTTCGTGGGGATCGTGGTGATTGCCAACGTGCTGGTGGCGACGCTCCAGGAATTGAAGGCGACCCGCACCCTGCGCGAACTGAAAGCGTTGACCGCCCCGAAGGCGACCGTGATCCGCGATGGGGTGCCGGTCGACATCCCGGCGGAAGACGTCGTGCAGGGGGACCTCATCTACCTGCGGAAGGGCGACCAGGTGGTGGCCGATGGCAGGGTGGTGAAGGATACGGCGGAGATCGATGAATCGCTGCTGACGGGCGAATCGCACTCGGTGCGCCGGGGGCCGGGCGATGAGCTCCGGAGCGGGAGCTTCTGCACCGCCGGCGAGTGCTACTACCTGGCCGAGCGCGTGGGCACCGAGGCCTACGCGGTGAAGCTCACCGCCGATGCACGCGAGCTGGTGCGGCGGGCCACTCCCCTGCAGATCCGCTTCAAGCGCATCCTGCGGGTGCTGCTGACGGCCACGGGTGTGCTCGCCGCGCTCCTCATGATCTCCTACAACCTGGAAGACCGGGGCTTCGCCGAGGCGCTGAAGGCCACCACCGCCACCGTGACCACCGTTGTCCCGACCGGCCTGCTGCTGGGGATGACGGTCGCCTTCGCGGTGGGCGCGGTGCGCGTCTCGCGCTCGGGCGCGATTGTGCAGGACATCAACGCCGTGGAGGCGCTGAATTACACCGACGTCATCTGCCTCGATAAGACAGGCACCATCACGGCGAACCGGATGTCGCTGCGCGATGTGCGCTGGGTGCCCGGCGCCGAGGCGTATGGGCCATGGCTCGGGGCGTTCGCCGTGGCGAGCGCAGGCGAGAGCAAGACCGCCGAGGCGCTGGCGGCCGGGCTGGCGCCGCGCAGCAACGGCGCCCGGCCGGTCGCGAACGTGCCGTTCAATTCGGAGCGGCGCTGGAGCGCGGCCACGCTCGAGCTCGGCGCCGAGCGGCGGACCTTCGTGCTGGGCGCGCCGGAGACGGTGTTACCACTCTGCGATGGCGGCGCCGAACTCCAGGCGGCGTACCACGAGGCAGCGGAGCAGGGCCTCCGCGGCGTGGTCTTCGCCGAGGCGGCGAGCCTGCCCGCGCCGGGCGTGGCGATGGCGGGGCTACGGCCGCTGGCCCTGCTGACCCTTGGCGACGAGCTGCGGCCCGAGGTGCGCTCGGCCTTCACGATGATGGACCAGCTCGGCATCGAGCCGAAGCTCATCAGCGGCGATAACCCGGAGACGGTGCGGGCCATCCTGGCGCAACTCGGCATCACGCTGAAGGGCGGCATCGTCTCGGGCGCCGATATCGAACACCTGGACGATGAGGCGTTCGCCGCGATGGTGGAGCGGACGAGCGTCTTCGGGCGGATATCGCCGGCGTTGAAGGCGCGCATCGTGGCCGCGCTGCGCGAAAACGGCCATTTCGTCGCCATGTGCGGCGATGGCGCGAACGACGTCCAGGCGCTGCGGGCGGCCGATGTGGCCGTCGCGATGGCTTCGGGCACGGGCATGACGCGCGCGGTCGCCGGCATCATCCTGCTGAATGATTCGTTCGAGGCGCTGATCCGGGGAGCGAAGGAAGCGACGGCCGTGCTGGGGAACGCGGCGCGGCTTTCGAAGCTGTTCATCGCCAAGAGCCTGTATGCCTACCTCATCATTGTGGCGACGAACATGCTGGGGCTC
>CAYUVT010000253.1:0-3995 GCA_964448165.1 uncultured Anaerolineaceae bacterium
GTGGATGTGGTGCTGGACGCCTACACCGCCTCCATCCGCCTGGACGGCTCCGCCCCCCAAACCGTCGATGGCGTCGCCGTCTCCCGCGCCATCCCCTCCGCCGAAATGACCACCGGCCGCAAAGTCCTCCTCGATACCGGCGACCACAACCACCCCGCCGACTTCGTCGTCACCGCCGTCTGGGCCTGATCGGCCCCGCTCACGCGTGGAAGTTGGGCTCGCGCTTCTCAACGAACGCCCGCCCGGCCTCGGCGAACGCCTCGCTCCGCGCCGCCTGGCCGAAGATTTCGTCCTCGGCCCGCAACACCGAATGAAGGTTATCGTTCGCGGCGTTGGCGTAGAGCAGGCCCTTCGCCCAGCGGATGTGGCGCGTCGGGTTGAAGGCGATCTCTTCGCCCACTCCGAGCGCCGTCTCGAGCAGCTGCTCGTGTGGCACCACCCGGTTCACCGCGCCGATCCGCAGGGCCTCCTGCGCGTCGACGATCCGCCCCGTCAGGATCAGTTCCGCCGCCGCGCCCAGGCCCGTGATCTGCGGCAGCAGGTAGGTCGACCCCAGCTCCGGCGTGAGCCCGATCCGCACAAACCGCATCGAGACCCGCGCGTGCTCCGAGGCGATGCGGAGGTCGCACGCCAGGGTGAGCGTGAAACCGACACCAATCGCCGGGCCGTTGATCGCCGCGATGAGCGGCTTCGATCGCTGCATGAAGGCCGTCAGCGGCTCGCCCTCGGCCGCTGGCCGGCGCCCGCCATCGGCCGCGCGGTCGCGCCGCAGGTCGGCGCCCGAGCAGAAGCCCCGGCCTGCGCCCGTGATCACCACGGCCCCCACCGCCGGGTCCTCGTTGCACGCCTCGATGTGGCCGCGCACCAGGCGGGCCATATCGGGCGACCATGCGTTCAGCCGTTCCGGCCGGTTCAGCGTGATCAGGCCCACGCGGCCGCGGCGTTCGAAGGTGACATGCGGGCCTTCCGCGGGTGAAGTCATGTTCGGTGCTCCCCGGTGAGGTTCTGGTGCGCGGCACGGTAGGCGAAGCCGGGCGCGCTGTCGAGGGGCCCGTCCCCTCCAATCAACAGTGAGAAGATTCTCACATTGTTCAATGTAAGTCTTGATTTTCTTAAGACCTGTGTTAATCTCTCGCTGACCACGGAGGGATAGCCATGCGCACCGGAACCGCATCTCCCCTTTCCCAGCTCATCGAGCAGGGCATCCAGGCCATCGGCGAACGCCTCGTCGCCGGCGGCTCCGCCGTCGATGCCGAGCCCGTCTCGCGCAGCGTCGAACGCCTCGCCGGCGGTCTCCTCGCAGCCATGGGCATGCACGAAGTCGCAGATGACCTCGACCTCGAAGCGGTCTCGCTCCTCGGCGCCGCAAGCCTGGCGGGGCTCAAGGTCATCGGCATGGCCGAGCCCGGCGTCTACCGGCTCGAAGACGCGCTCCATGCCCTCGAAGACCTGCTCCGCCGCACCGCCGAACAGGAAACGAGGCGGCCATGAGCACCCCGCCCCTGCTGGATATCCGCAACCTCGAAAAACGCTACCGCAACGGCACGCTGGCCAATGCCGGGATCTCGCTGGCGCTCCAGCCGGGCGAAGTCTTTGGCCTCCTTGGCCCCAACGGCGCCGGGAAGACCACCCTCGTCCGCCAGGTCCTCGGCATGCTCCGGCCCACCTCCGGCGCCATCACCCTGAACGGCGTGGATATCGTCGCCGACCCCGGGTTCGCCCGCCGCAACATTGGCTTCCTCCCCCAGGGGCAGTTCGACCTCGAGGCGCTCCAGGTGGGCGAGCTCATCGAGTTCTCCGCCCGGCTCCGCGGCGTGCCGCCCCGCGATGCCCGCCGCACTGCCGCGCGGCTCATCGAACGCCTGGACCTCGAACCCTTCCGCAAGACCTCCATGCACGCCGCCTCGGGCGGCGTCCGCCGCCTTGCGGGGTTCGCCGCGGCCATCGCCGCCCCGGTCAGTCTCCTCGTCCTCGATGAGCCGACGAACGACGTCGACCCGATCCGCCGCCAGCTGCTCTGGCAGACCATCGACGAGCTCGGCCGCGATGGCGCCACCGTGCTCCTTGTCACCCACAACCTGGCCGAGGCCGAGCGCTTCATCGACCGCCTGGCGATCATCGATGGCGGCCGCATCGTCCGCGAAGGCGCCCCGGCAGCCCTCCGCACCGTCGTCACCGAGCGCCTCCGCCTCGAACTGACCGTCGCCGGCGACGTTGCCCCGCACCCGGCGCTGACCGCCGAGCACGGCAACGCAGGCTGCTACCTCTTCGAGCAGCGCGACCTGCCGGCGGTCAGCGCCTGGCTCGCCACGCTCCGGGAAGAAGGCTGCCTGAGCGACTTCCGCATCGGCCCGCCCACCCTCGACGACATCTACGCCGCGGCCGTGATGCCCCCGCGCGAACTGGAGGCGGTCTCATGACCTGGCTCCGCCAGTACCGCGACCTCGTATCGATGCAGCTGCGCGCCATGCGCAGCGAATTCTGGTTCATCGCCATGGTCCAGGCCGTGGTTTCCCTTGGCCTGGTCATGGGGTTTGGCTACCTCATCCCCGATGTCTCCGAGACCACCGCGACCTTCCTGGTCACTGGCACCGCCACCCAGGCCTTCATCACGGTTGGGCTGGTGATGCTCCCCCAGATGCTCGCCCAGGCAAAGGAGATGGGCCGCATCGAATACTTCCTTTCGATGCCGATCAGCCGCGAGGCCTACATCCTCGCCCTCGTCACCGTCGTCGCTGTCATCGCGCTCCCGTCGGTGGCCTTCTGCATCCTTCTCGGCGCCTGGCACTACGACCTCTCGTTCACGCTCGAACCCGCCTTCCCGGCGGTCGCGCTCCTCTCCGTCTTCTCCCTCGCGGGCGTCGGCGTGGCCATGGCCGTGTACTCGCCCCACGCCCAGGTCACCAACGCCCTTACCCAGCTCATCATCTTCTACGTGCTCTTCTTCGCGCCGGTGCTGCTCCCGAAAGAGCAGCTGCCCGGGCTCCTCCAGTTCACCTCCACCTTCGCCCCACCCACCTACGCCGCCGACGGAGTTCGCGCCACCCTGACCGACCTCCCCGGCACCCATCTCGCGCGCTCGCTCTCCGTGATGTCCGCCTTCGCCGTGGGCTCGCTGGTGCTCAGCGCCGTGGCCATGCGGCGGCGGGGGTAAGCACTCGTGGCCGCGCTGCGCCAGTACCGAGACCTCGTTTCCATGCAATTGCGGGCCATGCGCACCGAAGTGTGGTTCGTGATCATCTTCCAGGGCGCGATGGCTGCCGGCCTCGTCCTCGGCATCGGCTACATCATGCCCAACGTCTCCGATACCACCGCGAAGTACATCGTGACCGGCACCGCCGCCCAGTCCTTCGCCACCGTTGGCCTGGTCATGCTGCCCCAGGTCGTCGCCCGGATGAAGGCCTTCGGCACGCTCGACTATTACCTGGCGCTCCCCATCGCCCGCGAAGCCTACCTGGCGGCCCTCGTCACCGTTGTCGCGCTCATGGCCTTCCCGGCCGTAGCCGCCTGCACCATCTTCGGCATGTGGCGCTACGACCTCGCCCTCGAATTCGACCCGGCCATCCTCGCCGTCGGCGTGCTCGCAGTGCTCTCCCTCGCGGGCGTCGGCGTGGCCATGGCGGTGTACTCGCCGCACGTCCAGGTCACGAATGCCCTGACGCAGCTCACCATCTTCTACGTTGTCTTCTTCGCCCCTGTCCTGCTGCCGAAGGAACAGCTCCCGGGCCTGCTGCAGTTCACGGCCCACTTCTTCCCGCCCACCTACGCCGCCGATGGCGTGCGCGCGACCCTGACCGACCTTCCCGGCACCCACCTCGCCCGGTCGCTCCTGGTGATGGGCGGTTTCGCCCTTGGGTCGCTCGCACTCAGCGCGGTGGCGATTCGCAGACGCGGGTAATCCGTGGCACGGGCCCGCTACCCCCTCGTCGCGGGGGGGGGGGCCCCCCCCACCCCCCCCCCCCCCCCCCCCCCCCCCCCCCCCCCCCCCCCCCCCC
>CAYUVT010000254.1:0-3986 GCA_964448165.1 uncultured Anaerolineaceae bacterium
TGGGAGATCGCACTTGGCTTCGTGAGCCGCATGCTCCTCCCCTTCCTCCCGTTTTAACCGCTCCACCGCGACCGGGAGCGAGCCGCCTACCAGATCCCCAGCTGCATCTTCACGTCGTCGCTCGCCATCGTCCGCGGATCCCATGGTGGGCTCCAGACGATTTGGACGTCGACATCCTTCACGCCCGGTATCTCGCGCAGCTTCGCATACGCCTCGCCCCGGATGACCGGCCCCAGCGGGCACCCGGGGCTGGTCAGCGTCATCGTCACCAGCACGTCCCCGTCTTCATACTGCACGTCGTACACCAGCCCAAGGTCCACAATACTGAGGTTGATTTCCGGGTCGTTCACCTCCCGCAGCTTCTCCATGAGCTGCTCGTACGTCGGTGCTGTCGTTGCGTCGGTCATGCCTTTGCCTCCTCGGCTGCTGTGGTTGCCTGCCGGAGCCCTTCCTGAAGCACGTTCCAGCAAAGAAGCGCGCACTTCACGCGCACCGGCAGTTTGGCGACCCCCTCCAGGGCCTCCAGGTCCCCAATCTCCTCATCGGGCGCCGCCCCATCGATGAGCATCGCGCGCACCTTCCCCATCACGCGCTCGGCCTCTTCGATCGAATGGCCTTTGATCCGATCCGTCAGCATCGATGCGCTCGACTGGCTGATCGAACAGCCCTGCCCCCAGAAGCTCACATCCCGGACCGTGTGGTCGTCGATCGCCAGGTCCAGGTGAATCTCATCGCCGCACACCGGGTTCACCCCTTCGACTCGCTGCGTGGGCGCTGTCAGCTCCCCCCGGTTCCGGGGACGCCGGTAGTGATCGAGGATGATCTCCCGGTACAGATCGTCAAATTGCGGCTCTGGTACTGCCATCCCCAAACACCCGGTTCACATGTTCCAGGGCCTCCACCAGCACGTCGATGTCGTCCCTGTCGTTGTAGATGCTAAAGCTTGCGCGGCTTGTGGCGGGCACCCCCAGGTGCCGCATCAGCAGTTGCGCGCAGTGGTGCCCGGCACGGATTGCCACCCCGTGCCCATCAGCGATCGTCGCAATGTCATGCGGGTGGGCCAGTTGCATCGCGAAGCTCACTACCCCGCCCCGCTCCTCGGCCCTCGCCGGCCCGTGAATCGTCAGACCCTCGATGCTCCCAAGCTGCTCCATGGCGTAGGCAGTCAAAGCGACTTCATGTGCCCGTACGGCGCCCATACCCAGCCGCTCCAGGTACTCCAACGCGGCCCCAAATGCCACCACATCGGCGATGTTTGGCGTCCCGGCTTCGAACTTGTGCGGCACATCCGCCCAGGTTGATTCCTCCTGCCGCACCAGCGCGATCATGTCGCCGCCGCCCAGGAACGGCTCCATGCT
Organism: uncultured Anaerolineaceae bacterium; assembly: GCA_964448165.1. Taxonomy (GTDB): domain Bacteria; phylum Chloroflexota; class Dehalococcoidia; order Tepidiformales; family Tepidiformaceae; genus Amarobacter. Next base: position 1,359 of record CAYUVT010000254.1, read on the forward strand.
CTCCAGCATCCCCGCCCGCGCCCAGAGCACGCCAACACCCGTTGGGCCCAGCATCTTGTGCGCTGAGAGGGCAAAGAAATCGCAGCCCAACGCCTCCACATCTACCGGCAGGTGCGGCGCACTCTGCGCGCCGTCCACCAGTACCACCGCCCCGACCCCCCTGGCCATCTCGGCAAGCTCACCCACCGGGTTGATCGTTCCCAGCACGTTCGACATGTGCACAACGCTCACCAGCTTCGTCCGCGGTCCGATGAGCCGCCGCGCTTCGTCCAGGTCGAGCTGTCCCTCGGGCGTGATCCCCACATATCGCAGCACCGCGCCCCTCCGCCGGGCCAGCAGCTGCCAGGGCACGATGTTCGAATGATGCTCCATCAGCGTGAGCACGATCTCGTCGCCCTCACCGATGTTCGCATCGCCCCATGCCCGCGCCACCAGGTTGATGGCCTCCGTCGTGTTCCGGGTGAACACGATGTCCTCAGGGTGCGATGCCCCGAGGAACGCGGCGGTCCGGATGCGCACCGCCTCGTACTGCTCCGTCGCGCGGGTCGCGAGCGTGTGGATCCCCCGGTGGATATTCGCGTTCGAGGTCTCGTAGTACCGCACCAGCGCGTCTATCACCTGCCGCGGCTTTTGCGTCGTTGCCGCGCTGTCCAGGTACACCAGCGGCCGCCCGTTCACCTCTTGCGCCAGGATCGGAAAGTCCTTGCGAATTTCGCGCACATCGATCAATGGAACCTTCCCATCCTGTCTCATCGTCAGCTTCCCTGGACCTCGATTTCCACGGCCCCGTTGTGTACCCGCACCGGGTACGTCTTCACCGGCCGTACCGCCGGCAGGCACAGCGCCCGTCCGGTCGTCACATCGAAACGCGCACCGTGGCGTGGGCATTCGATCTCTTTCCCGTCGAGCCGCCCCTGATCGAGCGGCCCTCCATCATGCGTGCACATGTCGTCGATCGCATACAGCCCCGCCCCTGTATTGCAGAGCGCCAGGCGTTTTCCCCCGGCCTCGACCACCGCCGCTGTGCCGGGCGCCACGTCGCCCTCGTTCGCCACCTGGACCCACACCATTACGCCTGCTCCAGCTTCGCTTCGAGCTTCGCCGCCAGGTCGTCGCGCAGCTCTTCGTCCGGCACGCGCCCCAGAACCGCCTCCAGGAACGCCCGCACAAGCATCGCCTCCGCCTCCCGGTACCGGATTCCCCGGGCCTGCAGGTAGTACAACTGCTCCTGGTCCACCGGCCCCGCCGTGGCCCCATGCGACGCCCGTACGATGTTACTCGTCAGGATCTCCAGCACCGGGTCGCTGTCAGCCTTCGCCGTCTTGCTTAGCAGCAGGTTCCGGTTCTCCTGGTTCGCGTCCGCGTTCTTCGCGTGCAGACCCACGCGCGTCTGGCCGTAATAGACAGCCTGCGACGAATCCCGCAGCGCCGACTTGTAGAGCAGGTCGCTCCGCGTATCCGGCCCGATGTGGTCCTGCAACGTGTAGAAGTCCGAGTGCTCGCTGCCAGTTCCATACGCCACGCCGAGCAACTCGCTCGCTGTGCCGCGCGCCTCAAGCGTCGATTCCAGGTGGCCCTTCACCACTTCGCCGCCGAGAACCATGTGCAGGTTGCGGAACTCCGCCCCCTCCGCTCTCCCGAAGAAACGCTGGTGCAGGAGCACCTTCGTCCCCCTGCCCCAGTTGTGGATGACGTAGTACGAAACCTGCGAGCCAGGCCCCGGGATGATCTCCGCCACCGGCAACGCGATGACCGCTTCATCCGTCGAGGTGTACTCCTGCACCACCGTTACCCGGCTGTTGGCTCCAGAAACAATGAGCGTGTGCGGCGTGGTCAGGCCAGCCCTGGTCACCCGGCGGTCCAGCCGGATTGGCTCAGCCACCTCCGCGTTGGCTGGCACGTTCACCAGCACGCCGTCGCGCAGCATGGCATAATGCAGAGCGGTTAGCCGGTCCGTTTCCGGAGCCACCGCGGTGCCCAGGTACCGGGCGATCGTCTCTGCTGCTGGCCCCTCAGCGTCGCTGAACCGTACCGCGAACCCGCCCCTGTCCCGCGAAATAATGACCGCTACATCCGCCAGCGGCGTCTCCGGCGTGAGCCCGATCCGGGCCGGGTCATAGTACTTCCATGGCCGTTCCGCACGCGGATCCGGCCAGTTCATCTCGGTCGCCAGTTTCGCCGCCTTCGCCCGAAGCGCGGCCTGCCATGGCGCGTCGTTCCATTCACGCCCGGCCGCCTGGCTCGCGGCCGTGAAGTCGAGTCGCTGGTCAACCACCGCTGTCATGCGTCACCTCTTCCCCTTGCTCCGCCACCCGGCCGGTACGCTGCCACTAGTAATCATCTCCCTGGCGCAGCGCTCGAATGTGATTAATCTCACCCGAGTGGTAGACGTTGTGTTCGATCGTGGTGGCGATGAGCCACCGGGTTTCCTGCATCTCTCCCTGTGGGCTCAGCCGCCGTTCCAATAGCTGCCTGTCATCGGTCAGGCTCTCGATGCAGGCGCGAAATAGCCGGTTCCCTTCTCGCACCCACTCGAGCCATTCCTGCGGCGATGCCCCCTCTCCTGGCCCCGCTAACGAGCCCGGAATGTTCCAGTGCACCGACCTGTCGCCCCAGCCCTGGCTTACG
>CAYUVT010000255.1:0-3985 GCA_964448165.1 uncultured Anaerolineaceae bacterium
GTCGTCGACCGACGTATCGGGCACGAGCCCCGCCGAGTGGACCATCAGCTGCTCGAGCGTGATCTCCCCTTTGCCGTGGGCGGCGAACTCGGGAATATAGTCGGCCACTTTGTCCGACAGCCGCAGCTCGCCCCGTTCGACGGCACCGGCGATGCCGGAGCGGATCCAGTATTGGCCTGTCAGCTCATTGGCCGGTACAGGTTCAAAGCGCTCAGCGAGTTTCGCGCCGGTCGTCCTCCGCGCCAGCGTAGAAATCGAGCACGGGCTGTACATGGCTGATGGGCTGGCCAGCGAGCCCCCGGAGGCATTCCGCCGTGACCTCCGCCGGTTCGGCGCGTGGCGGGCGGAGAACATGGGCAACGAGCGCAACCGTCTGGCCCAGCGACCCCAGGAGGCGGGCCGCGGTAAGGGCGGGCTCCGCGTTCATCGGGTGGGCATCCACGGCCGCGAGCATGGCCGCCGCGCGGTGCGCGGCGGCGTCGGGGTCGAGCACGCCCAGGAGGGCCAGCCCGGCCGCGCGAAGCGTCTCCCCTCGCCCGTTGAGCGACACCTCCACCCGTGTCGAGGCGGCCAGGGCGAGTTCAAGGTCGTCGCGCGAACGCAGGTGCCAGAGCAACCGCAGCACCTCGACTCGCAGGATCCCGCCCGGGTCGCGGCGGCGGTAGTCCTGTTCGAGCCAGGCGTACAGGTCGCGCAGCGGGTCGTGGTCCTGGTGGCGCACGTCCTCGCCCAGCGCATTCAGGGCCGAGAGGAGCAGCTCGGGATTCGCTTCAGTGGCGATCACCTGCAAGGCGAGCTCGCGGCCGGCTGCGGGCTCGTTGCGAAGCGCGCGGAACCGGTCGGCCTGGCGCCGGACGGCAGCAGCGGGCGATGCCTTGCGCGTCACGCCCTCACTGTATCGCGAACGGCTCAGCAGTTGGCCCTGGCCGTTGATCTGGCGGGCGTGGTGCGGCAAGGTTGCCGGGCATGAGCGACGAAATCCTGGAAAGCCTGCGCGAGCTGTATTCGGGCCGCTACTGGCGCCTGGTGGGCATCGAGACCGTCTCGGCCGAGCCGGGCCACGTCGTCAACCGGATCGCCTTGCAGGACCATCACCTGAACTATAACCACGTGGTGCATGGCGGCGTCATCTCGAGCCTGGTGGATTCGGCTGCCGGCGGCGCCGTCCGCTCGCTGCGCGACCCGGCTGAAATCAAGGCGCGGCCACATGCGACCAGCGACCTGCACGTGACCTATCTCTCACCCGCGGCCGGTGGCGAGCTCCTCGCGGAGGCGCGCGTGGTGAAGGCCGGCCGCACCGCGATCTTCACGGAAGTCGATGTGACCACCGGCGATGGAAAGCTCATCGCGCGCGGAATGGTGACGTTCGTGGTGAGCGCGGGCCCACCCGTCCCCGCGTCCTGATGAGCGGCGTTACGGCAGCGCTACGCGACTCGGCGGGGCGGCCGGTCGAACTCGACATCGCCGTCCATACGCCGTGCGAGCCGCAGCCGCTCCCGCCCTGCGGGTGGCGCTTCCCCGACGTCCGGCGGGCGCCGGCGGTTGGCCTGGTGGCGGCGGGCGGAGATTTCGCGCCGGAGAGCATCGTTGCCGCCTACCTGGCGGGCATCTTCCCCTGGCCGCACCCGGGAGAGGAGTACCTGTGGTTCTCGCCCGACCCGCGAGCCATCCTTTCCCTGGATGGGCTCGTCATCACGCGGCGGCTCCGGCGAACCATGAGGAGCGGCCGCTTCCGGGTGACCATTGACCTCGATTTCGAATCCGTGATGCGGGCCTGCGCCGACCGGCCCGGCGAGGGTACGTGGATCACCCCGGCCCTGGTTGCCGGTTACACAGAGTTGCACCGCCTCGGGTGGGCCCACAGCGTTGAGGTGTGGACAGAGGAAGGCAGTCTCGCCGGTGGCCTCTATGGCGTGGGCGTGGGCGCGATGTTCGGCGCGGAATCGATGTTCCACCGGGTGACCGACGCATCGAAGGTGGCCATGGCCGCACTCGTGCAGCATGGCCTGCACATCGGCATCGAGTTGATCGACATCCAGGTGCTCACCGGCCACACACGGCGCATGGGCGGCCTGGAGGTCTCGCGCGAGAGCTACCTGCGGCGCCTCGCGGCGGCAACAGGCCATGTGGCCGATTGGTATCGCGGTTCGCGCTAGTGGAGCTGCACCACCATTTCGATCTCCACCGCGATGTTCATGGGCAGGCTTTGCATGCCAACGGCCGACCGGGCATGCCTGCCCGCTTCGCCAAAGATCTCCACCAGGAGGTCGCTGGCGCCATTGATCACCTGCGGGTGGCGGGTGAAGCCAGCTTCGCAGTTCACCATGCCGAGCAGTTTCACCACCCGCTTCACACGGTCGAGACTGCCGGCCTCGGCCTGGAGCGAAGAGAGGCAGGCGAGGATGGTGGCCCTGGCGGCCGCATAGCCTTCCTCGACGGAGAGGTCCTGCCCCACCTTGCCCGTGATGAGCGAACCATCGTCCCGGTAGGGCCCGTGGCCGGAGACGAACACCAGGTCGCCCGCGGTGACGGCCGGGACGTAGTTCGCGGCCGGGCCCCGTTGCGGCGGGATCTCGATCCCCAGTTCCTTCAAGCGAGCGGCGATGGACACGGGACACCTCCTCGACGGGCGCATCATCACCGCCCGTGCGGCCCCGTTCAATGCGGCCGTTCAGCCATGCCCCGGGGTTGACCCGGGCGAGAGACTGGAAAGAGCAAACCACAGAGGAGCGACGCTCATGACGAACCCACGCCCGACTCCGGTTGGCCTCTATCACATCCTGCAAGACTTCGAGTGCCCCACAGCCAGCGTGCGCGTCTTCAGGATGGCCTCAACGGGTGACGCGGTGGCCGGGCACATCCACCGCCGCTCGATGCAGATTTACGTGGTGCTCGAGGGATCGGTGATGGTGGATGTCGATGGCGCCGAGACGCTCCTCGAACCGTACGGGGCGCTACCGGTATGGCCAGGCAGCCGCCACAGCGCAACGCCGGTGGGCGCCGACGCGGTGCTGATGAACATCTCCATCCCTCCACTGGCGGCGGATGACCAGATCGCCGCCCCGCTACCCGGGCATGAGGCGCCGGACATGGCCCTCCCCCATTCGGGCGACGACCTGGAGGACTGAGCGGGGCTGCCGCCCCGCCAGGGCGCCACATCTTGGACGGGTGTGCGCCGGGGCCCTACGATCCGGCGCACTATGTCCACCTACCGCATTTTGCTGACCCCGGGCGATGGCATCGGGCCCGAAGTGATGGAAGAGGCCCTGAAGGTCCTCGGCCGCATCGAAAAGCGCTTCAAGCACGAATTTCAGTACGAAGAAGAGACGATCGGCGGCGCCGCCATCGACAAGTACGGCGTTGCCCTGCGGCCGGAGACTATCGCCCGGGCGAAGGCCTCGCGCGCGGTGCTGTTCGGCGCCGTGGGCGGGCCGAAATGGGACGACCCGAAGGCCACCGTGCGGCCCGAGGATGCGATCCTGGGGATGCGGAAGCAGCTCGGCCTGTTCGCGAACCTCCGCCCGGTCCGCATTCACACTGAGATGATCGATGAGAGCACGCTCAAGCCCGAGGTGCTCCAGGGCGTCGACATGGTCGTCATCCGCGAACTGACCGGGGGCCTGTACTTCGGCCAGCCGAAGAAACGCTGGGAAAACGCCAGCGGCCGCCAGGGGGTGGATACCCTTCGCTACAGCGAGAAGGAAGTGGCGCGCGTCTGCCACGTCGCCTTTCAGCTGGCGCGCCAGCGGCGCAAGAAGGTGACCAGCGTCGATAAGGCGAACGTGCTCCGCACCGGTCAGCTCTGGCGGGAGGTCGCGACCGAGGTGGGCAAACAGTACCCGGATGTCGAACTCGAGCACATCCTGGTCGATGCCTGTGCGATGTACCTGGTCCGCAGGCCCGCGAGCTTCGACGTCATCGTCACGGAGAATATGTTTGGTGACATCCTGACCGACGAGGCGGCGATGCTGGCTGGCTCGATGGG